>SLHW01000050.1 GCA_007135955.1 Candidatus Saccharimonadota bacterium | reverse complement strand
TCATAGTGAAGGCCGGGTGTTTTGGCCAGCTACTGGCTAGGCAGGCTATTTCTTTCGATTTTTATAGAAACCAGCAATCCAAGTCAATACCCCGATTGTGGACGCCAAGACACCAATTCCCGCTATAATAACAGCGTAAGCGGGTGCATTGGCAAGCCAGAATATCACCCCGAGTAAAATGACACCAATCCCTAAAAGTATTAGAAATGATGCAACGGAATAGGATCTCACTTTGGTCGGTGATTTTGGCGGAGTGACGTCATCTGGTTGTGGCGGCTCTATTGGCGCCTTGATAATCTCTTGTGCAGGATAGCCAGCAACGCTATCTTGGCTGTCGGTGTTTTTTGAGGCAGAGTTGTAGTCTTCTGGTTCAGGCATAAGTATCCTTGTCTTATAACAGTATAGCAAAAACGGGTGTTTCAATCTTTTCCAGACTGTTAGCTACATCACAGACCCAAGTGTTGCTAGGCGATATATTTTTATGTATGACCTATGAAGAACTTCAACGGCTAATCCAAGATTTAGAGCAGTATCAACGCGATAAAACTCAGGAAAAAGAGTCTTTGCAAAATGAGCTAAAAAAAATCAACGATGAGTTTGCCGATATCAAAAACGAGGCTGCCCAAAGCTTAGCAAGTGCTGCAAAACAGGCAGCTGGATTTTCTCCTGGAGCCGTTGATAGCGCTAAGAGAAAATATCAAGATAAGCAAAAAAGCAAACAAGATGAAGCCGAAAAGATAAAACAGCAACTGTCTGAATTCGATAACGAGCTTGAACAAGTCAATCGTGTGCTACAAGAGCTCAAGAAGCTCGAGCCTAGCTACCGAGATCTTGAGCAAAAGATTATGCGATGGCAGCAAGAAGCCGAACAGTTTATCGGTAGACGATCTACAGGTTTGTTCTGATGCGCTAGTTCACTTTCGGCAGCTGTTTATAAGACAAGTGGATATTAAAGGAGGGCTTATTTATTCGAAATAATACATCACATATCATTTAAGGAAGGAGATGCAAACTATGAACACGGAAGATTACGGATCAGAGCCATACGTTGTTAACATAGAGAAACTAACACAAAATAACGATAAGTTTCGCGTTGCTAAATGGACGGGAGCAAACCTGCAGATGACTGTGATGTCAATTGAGCCTGGTGGTGACGTCGGCCTTGAAGTTCACAATGACCATGATCAATTTTTGCGCATAGAACAAGGTAAAGCGAAGGTTGAGATGGGGCCGAGTAAATCAGAACTTAATTTCGTGGAAGATGCTGAAGCCGATTTTGCTATTTTTGTTCCAGCAGGTGCTTGGCATAATATTACTAACATCGGTGAATCGCCTCTAAAACTTTATTCGATATATGCACCGCCTGAACATGACAAAGGTACTATTCACAATACAGTCTCAGATGACCCAGAGCGTTAAGTTATAATAGGCAATCTACCCGGGTAGTTGACTAGCCAGAGCATGCTTATACCTGTACTATATCAGTAGACCGATAAGCTGGTATTGCTAGTGAAATATAAAAAAATAGAAAAAACTATCCGAAGACATATTATGCGCAAATACAGCTATCTTGGTATTGTTAGCGCGCTAGTCTTTTTTTGTTTTTCACTGCTGCCTTCCTTGATGCCGCGGACATGGCTACTTCAGGCTATCGTAAGTGGACTTAGCCTGGCTTTTGGGTATGGCATCGGGTTGTTGATAAGTATATTACTGCGCAAGACGTTTAAGGTTAGCCCGCCATTGCGCATTCGAAGAGCAGCCTGGTCGGTGTTTGTTTATTCGGCGCCAATTGTCGTAGTTGCATTTTTGTATCTTGGTTCAGTTTGGCAGGATGAGCTGAGAGGACTGTTGCAAGTTGGTGAAGCAGTCCCCTTTCGTGGACTGAGGGTTTTCGTAGTAGCAGTCGTAATCGCATCTAGCGTGATATGGCTCAGCGGTAAGATTAAGGTGTTTAGTAGCTGGTTAATAAGTAAACTTGACGCTCGCCTGCCATTTCGTTTGAGCATGGTACTAGGCGTGGGTTTAACACTATTTTTTGTGTTTTGGGTGGTTAGCGGGGTGTTTTTCAACTTTTTTGAAACGTGGGCATACAAAACCTTTCGAGCAGAAAATGATACCACTCTAGAAAATATAGTTCAGCCGGAGACGCCGAACCGATCAGGAGTTGAAGGGTCGTATGTTGCCTGGGAAGATCTAGGCAGACAGGGCCGCAGGTTTATCGGTTCGGCTCCTACTCAAGAACATATTGCGGCCTATTATGGCGATGAGTCGCTTGAACCAATTAGAGTATATGTCGGTATCGATTCTGCCTTAAGCGCCCAAGAACGGGCTGACATTGCAGTGCGAGAACTGCAGCGGACTAACGCCTTTGATCGGAGGATACTAGTTATAGCAGTGCCAACTGGAACGGGTTGGCTGGAGCCGAAAGCGGTCGACGCTATTGAGTATATGCATGGTGGTGATACGGCAATTGTCGCTCAGCAATACTCCTATTTGCCAAGCTGGGCGTCTTTTCTTATCGATAAAGATGTTGCTAGTGAAACTGGTAGAATCCTCTTTGATGCAGTGCATGCTGAATGGCTCGCCCTGCCTGAAGAAGAGCGTCCAATGCTGTTAACCTATGGGCTCAGCTTAGGCGCCTATGGTAGTCAGGCTGCATTTAGTAGTGCGAGCGATATGCTCAACTCAATTGATGGCGCTGTTTATCAGGGTACGCTAAATGATACAGCTGTGTGGCGCCAGATAACAGACAATAGAGATGAAAGCTCACCTGAATGGCAGCCTCAGTTTCAGGGTGGCGAGTCGATACGATTCGCTTCTACCACGAACGATATCGAGGTAAATGTCGAATCCTGGCAGCAACCACGTGTTTTGTATATGCAGCATGCCTCAGATCCAATTGTGTGGTTTAGTTTTGATCTTATTTTCAGGCAGCCAGACTGGCTTAAAGAGCCTAAAGGCCCAGAAGTATCATCAGTAATGCGCTGGTATCCGTTCGTTACGTTTATCCAGGTAGCCGTTGACCAAATAGCTGCCCATTCGGTGACTGACGGTAGGGGTCATCTCTATGGTGATACGGTTGTTGAAGCTTGGCGAGCCGTGACCCAACCCGAGCCTTGGGACGAAGATAACAAGCACCGGCTTTATTATTATCTACACGATAGATAACTGGCGGTGTATTACTTTTTCTTAAGCAGTACATATATCTTAAGTAATTCTAGTGCGCTGATGATGTGTCCTGATTATTAAAATCAGTTGAGTGGTGTACATCTAGCATAGCTTTGCTATCTCGGCAGAGCTTCATTAGCTATACTAATAAACATGACTAGTAAAAAACAGGCGGTAAAGGATTTGCTGGATGGCCTAGATATTGCTTATCGATGGGTTGATCATGAGCCAGTCTACACCGTAGAGGAGGCTGCAGCACTAGTCGAAGATAAATATCCTATTAAGAACTTGCTACTAAAAGAAAAAAAGGGACATTATTATTTGGTAATCATGTCTGGAGCGACTTCACTCGATATAAAAAACCTAGCCGGCAGATTAGCTAGTAAGCGATTATCGTTCGCAAGTAAAGAGGATATGGAGCGTCTGCTTAACGTTACGCCAGGCGCGGTATCGCTGTTTGGGTTGATGAACGATAATGATAATCAAGTCCAATTAGTTATTGAAGCTAAATTGCTCGAAGTGGACGAACTAGGCTTTCACCCAAACGAAAACACATCGACTGTCTTTATGTCGCCTGACGATATAAATAAGATAGTCAGAAACATTACGCATGACGTATTAATCATGAGCGATATTGACTAGGGAAGCTAACCTGGTGGCATTATTCGACACGCCAGCAATTAGAAAAACACTATGTAAATAATAGTGTTTTTCTAGAGTGTAGTTACTGCACAGATTTAAGCGAAATGCTTATTGTGGGCCACGCCCGCCACTTGCTTCATCTGCTCGGCTTAGTGCTTCTTCAAGCCTTCTCTCAGCTTCTACTAGTTGTTCTTCTACTGCCTCTAGGTGAGGTACAGCGTCTTCGCCAACCTGGCCTTTTGCTTCTTGTACTCGCGATCGAGCGTTTGATAGCCCTGTTGCTACTTCTGATAGATCTGGTCGTGCCATATTGTCACTCCTTTTGTTATTTAGTAATTTTAGTATAGCGAAGCTTTGCTATACTTGCAATTATGCATAACCAGAAACAAATCAATCGTTGGATTATCGGGTATGTAAAGAAATACTGGCCCCAAATATCTCTAATAACATTTCTGTCTTTGCTTTCCATCGGCTTTCAACTACTTAACCCTTGGCCGATTAAGATAGTAATCGATTCGGTATTTGGTGATGTCCCTGCTCCGTTTGCCTTAGCCAATCTTGATAGACAGACATTACTCATTGCAATCACGATAATACTTATTGTGATATATCTTATTCAAAATTTGTTGACAGTATTAAATGGCTACGTTTCTTCTAGGCTCAACCTGCTTTTTGATATCGAGATTAAAGGCATGGCGTTTGAAAAAGTAATGAACATGTCTCTAGCTGCATTTAACAAAAGAGAAGCTGGTGATTACTTGTTTCGTATCAATAACGAAACTAGCT
>SLHW01000057.1 GCA_007135955.1 Candidatus Saccharimonadota bacterium | reverse complement strand
TGTATCTTTGTCGTAATATGGGTATCAGCGCAGTCGGCTACAGTGCCGAAGCTTCACCTTCTCGTCGCTGGTTAGCTACCCAGCTAAGTCGTGAAATGTTCAGTAACGTGAAGGCCGTATTTGATATTCGTATTCGCTACGATCTACTACGCCAAGATTAGCTGTTAAGTAGGTAATACACATAGCCGACAGCTGCTAAGATCATCAGTATAGCGAAAAATATTATCAAGCCGGCTGGCCCTCTTTTTCGTAAGTCCTTATCGATAGTTGACTGTGATGCTGAGGTATATTGAGTTGGCTTGGCTTTTTTCTCTTGTTGATATTGGGGCGCAATGACCTCTACTTGCTTTTCACCATCTTCTCTGCCGTGCAGGCCAACTACGGTCGTCTGCTGTTGTGGTAGCCCATTATCCGCTAGTTCATCGTAGCCATCTGCGCTATAGGTTGTAGAGACACCACCAAGTTGAATATTTGTTTTTTTTGGTTCTACCGATTGTTCTCCCTCGGCACCTGAACTATTTAACTGTTCTTGGTCATCGTTTGGCTTGTCTTCATTCATATGTTTTTCTTCTTAAGGCTTACGTTTGTTCGTATCCATAGTGTAGATCATTAGCAAGCATAAAAAAAGACCATCCTTCTTTCGATTGGCTCCGGCGTGGTTAGTTTTTGCTTGATCTAACTAGTTGCTAGCCTATCTCAGGTGTAACGCGTAAACTATCACTTAGCCATTAATATGTACTTCCTTCCGGCTACTAACCCTTTATTGCTAATCCCTTATCCCTGTCCCCTGCATTCCTTGCCCCACTCCCTAGTCCCTATTTTCTATTTCCTGTTTGCTATACTATTGGTAGCTGTATGGCACATGAGTCTGACGCTACAAGCGCATTCCATCGTCCATAAGCTTTTATCTCAATTAGGTAATCATACTTCGGTCACTGTGCACCTCTTAATTCCACTCATTTGTATCGAAAGCGAAAGATTTGACGTGTCAAGTATTTTTTTACATCTGTAAAATAGTGTATCCAATACAATTTTTGAGGCGTCAAACATTTTTATTCCCCTTCTATTAGTACTATTACCCTGCTTCCTGCGCTAGATATAGCGTTGGTAGCGATTTACCCTAGGAGTTTTTCTCTTTATGAACCCTTACCAAGAAATAAATGAACGGGTTGCCGTGGTGGCAACCTACCGTGTTGCTGATTCGATATCGTTGTGCTACCCAGCTAAAATGCGCTGGCGGAGTCGCGATATTAGCTTTGTTGAGCTCGGCTTGCGTCATCCGACCACCAAGGGAAACCGCATGATACATGTTTTTGACGTGTCCGATGGCGTTAACGACTATCGACTAGAATTTGATGCCGAGGCACTTACCTGGACTCTTGTATCGCTACGTGGAGACATGTGATGCCGTCAGAAGCCCTTAATCACTCAATGCCTCACATTATGCACATCGACCTAAACAGCGCGTTTGCGATGGCTGAGCAGCAAGCACGGCCAAGCTTACGCAATCGACCGATTGGTGTTACTAACCGCATATCGAAACGCTGTTGTGTTATAGCAGCTTCGTATGAAGCTAAGGCAATCGGGATAAAAGTTGGCATGCGGCTCGACGAAGCACGGCTGATTGACCCAGGGTTTATTATCCTCGAAAGCGATCCCCCGAAGTATCATCATATGTATCGGCACTTAGCGAGGATTATGCAGAGCTACTCGCCTGTCGTTGAAATGAAGAGTATCGATGAAGGGATTATTGATTTTACTGGTACTGACGAGCACAACCGTCATCGACCACTAGAAGACATTGGCTATGAAATTAAACAGCGAGTACAAAGTGAAATCGGAGGCTGGATGCGTGTCAATATCGGTATTGGGCCAAATCGTTTTTTGGCTAAGCAGGCAGCCAGCTGGCACAAGCCAGACGGTCTCGATACGTTAGACTCGCGTAATTTGCTTGAGTATTACCGCCAGATTAAGTTAACTGACTTGTTTGGCATAGCCTCACACTATGAGGCACGACTTAAGGCCGTCGGTATTTATACTCCCTTGCAATTTTTAGCAGCGGATGCTGACATGTTGCGCCGGCGAGTCTTTAAGAGTGTGGTTGGCGAAGATTGGTATAAGCGTTTACGGGGATATGAGGTTGACGACCAGCCAGGCAAGCTCGGCACTGTTGGTCGTCAGTTTGTGCTTGATATTGTTGGCAATGATGGCCCAGCGCTCTTGTCGCGACTACACTATTTATGCGAGACGACGGCGCGCAAGTTGCGCTACCGAGGCGTTGATGCTCGTGGGATATTGGTGTGGGCACAGTTGCAGTCTGGCGAAAGCTGGTATCAGCGCAGGATGTATAAAACGACTTTTTATACCAATGATGAAGTTTACCGCCGAGCACTAGAGCTGTTTGAGCAACGACCAAAAACTTCACCGGTAACTGCTATCGGAGTAACTTGTTACCAGCTAACACCATCACAAAAAAGCCAGGTAAGCTTATTTGAGTCAGTTAATCGGCAGGCGTGGCTCTCTCAGGCCATCGATGAGATAAATGAGCGCTATGGCCTGTTTATGGTCGCGTCAGCCAATGCGCTAGCCGGTCATACCCACGTCAAGCAGAAGATTCCGTTTGGTGGTACCGAATACTTTAAGTTATTGCTTGGTTAATACGAACACTCGATAGCCGATAAGGCGTTGTGTTACTGCTGGCCAGACAACTGCTAGTCCGCTTATTAGTGCAGTAGCCGAGAAAATACCTACTGGTAATGAAATGGCAACGAACAGACCAATACTAATTGCCGATAACAAGATAACCATCAATCTGTAGGCAAATTTTTGCTTTAGGGCAAGCAGTAGCACCGAAGTCACCATAAGTGGTATGATGAGCCACCACCAGTTAATGCCGGTCACCGTAGTTGGTGCAATGGCAATAAGTGAGCCGATGATAATCGCCTCTATTTTTGTAGCAATCGCTAAAAACATCCATTTCTGTAGGCGGGTATGAGGACTAATCCGCTCAAGCACCAGGCCAGTGACAATGATTAACGCGGCAAAATGGGTTGTAGCAGATGTGAACGAAAAAGTACTCAGCACTAGCAACGATATAATGGACAAGATACCGCCAAAGACAAAAATACGACTTGCAAGAGAGGTTATTTTACTTGTTCCATGCAGTAAAGCTAGTAGGACTACGGCAATTGGTGCCAGAGATAAAAAAGCTTGCCGGTAGTAGTTATTAGTAAACAAGTAGACTATGACCAGTAACCATATGAAGATGATGCCCGAAAGTAGAATGCTTTGATGACGTTGCTTCATGTAGTTTTACTGTACTACAGTTCGAGTGGTTGTGGTATTGGTTCGATGTTATCGTCGTCTTCATCATTATCATCATTTTCAGGTGGTTCTTCGGGCTCTTCTGGTGGAGCCTCTTCTTCCTCCTCTTCTTCCTCTGCCTCTTGTTCTTCCTGTTGGCGTCGGCGTTCATCTTCCTCTTGTTGGCGTCGCTGCTCCTCTTCTTCGCGGCGTCGACGCTCCTCGATATCATCGTCAGTTACTTCTGGAGTACATCGCTCAGGCTGAGTGCCTCGCATAAATGATTCCACGTAGGTGCCGTGCATATTACAAATTTGAACATTGACAACACCTCTCGGAACTTCAAACTCTTCGCCATCGAGATCATCAAGCATAACAGTTATTGATTCTCGCCAAATTGGGCCTGCTGCCGCTGATCCACCGATAGCCATCGGGTTGTTTTCGTTGTCACCAACCCACACACCAACAGCAATCTGCGGGGTATAGCCGATCGTCCAAGCATCACGGTTTTCGTTAGTGGTTCCGGTTTTGACGGCTACGTTATGTCCTGGAATGTTCAGGCTGCTCCCAAAAGTTGGCGCCCGAGCGCTATCATCTGACAGTATCGAAGATAGTAAGTACGAAGCTTCAGGTGTTTGCACTTGATTCGACCGTTCATTGCGATCAAATGACGTACGTCCAAACTTATTTTCGATTTGGTGTACTGTACCAGTTGAAAATTGTTCTCCGCGGTTGCCGAACGCAGCGTAAGCGTTAGTCATTTCAAGTAGCTCAGTCTCAGCAGTTCCGAGCGCGAGCGGCAGACCGTAGATCTCCGGAGTTTCGGTGATGGTGCTAATACCCATGCGATTAGCTGTATCGATGGTCTCTTGGATGCCAAGTTCGCGCATTACTTCAATCGAGGGGATGTTTAACGACTGAGCTAAGGCATGACGTAGACTGATGTCGCCACGAAAACGAAAATCAAAATTTTCTGGGCGGTAGTCACCGTACTCTTTTCTTTCATCACGGATGATACTGGCAGGCGTAAAGACTTGCTGCTCGAGCGCTTCAGCGTAATATATCGATTTAAAAGTGGAGCCAGGTTGCCTGGCCGTCGTGGCCATGTTTACCTGACCAAAATTTTCATCGTCCCAGTCTGCGCTACCAACCAGGGCGCGAATCTCGCCAGACTTTGGGTCAATGGCGACCAGACCAGCATTGGTTGCGCCTAGATGGCTGATATTATTTATACGATTTTGTAAAATTCGTTCTGCTTCAAGTTGCCAGTTAATATCAATAGTTGTTGTAACCCGGAAGCCTGAACGGGCCACTTCTTCTTCACCGTAGGTGGCATTGAGTTCGCTTAATACCATTTG
>SLHW01000040.1 GCA_007135955.1 Candidatus Saccharimonadota bacterium | reverse complement strand
GCAGCCGGACTGGCAGGTGGCGCCAATGCGATATTGCTACCTGAATTTGATTTTTCGGTAGATGAGCTGGTCGCTTTTATGCGTAAGCGTCAAGAGAATGATCATCGATCAACTGTCATCGCTATAGCTGAAGGAACTAAGATAAATGGTGAGCATCATTATGAAGACACGCAATTTGGTGAAGTGCAGTATATGGGAGCTGCTGAACAGCTAATGCGGGTCATCAATAGCCGTGGCGGTAGTGAGTTTGATGTTCGTCATGCAGTGCTTGGTCACACGCAACGCGGCACGAACCCTAATCCAACCGACAGGATTTTGTCTAAACGATACGGCATTGCAGCAATAGAAGTCTATGATAGGGGTAAATTTGGACAGATGGTATGTGTCGTTAATGGTGACATGAAGACGGTGCAAATCGAAAAGGCAACTGAACAAGTCAAACGAGTCACTCGCGATACCAACGAATATTATACTGCTAAACAGCTTGGCATATTCCTTGGCTCTTGATAAACAAACAGTTGAAATAACAGAGATAACTTGCTATAGTCTCGTCTGTCGCACATAGCGTTGACTACTAAAAAGACAAGGGCCAGTAGCTCAGCTGGTTAGAGCACCTGCCTCTTAAGCAGGGTGTCGAGGGTTCGAGTCCCTCCTGGCCCTCCAATATACTTATGCTTAAAAGACCATTTGTTGGTCTTTTTTGTCTGTAGTTTAATGAGGGTATGGAAAAAGATATTTATTTGGCAGGAAAATTAAATGCTGGTGAATTAACTATTGGTGAATTTGCCAGTGAATTGGAGCAAAGAGGACATACCGTACTAGAAAAATGGTGGCAATTAGATAAGTTACCTACACCCTACATGGAAAATTTGAATACCTCATCACCAGCTGCGCAAGCTATGATAGATGCAGCATACGATAGTGATATAGCAGTTCTTTTTCCGGGCGATAATATCCTAGGGGCAGCTGTCGAATTTGGTGCTGCTATCGCTAGCAGCAAGACAAACGCTGAAAAACAGATCATTGTGGTCAACCCGTATGAGGTAAGACAGTCTGTATTTTATGCTCACCCAGCGGTTATTACAGTTCGAGGTATTGCTCAAGTCCGTGAGATGAACTGGTTTTAGCTTTAGTTGCTATAGCCTCTACTATGACCCTCCATATCGTTTATGTCTAAAAGACCATTTGTTGGTCTTTTTTTGCTGCGACAGTATTAGAGATACTTACCTATCTCGCGTTTTTACTTAAGGGTAACATTATAGAATTGCTAAAAGTTTGCCGAGGTGCTGTTTATAGAATGCTAATGTTCTTTTCTGTTTGGCTAGTAATGTTTTTGTCTAAGTTTGTTTTTATCTGGGTGATAGATATTATTTTTTGGTAGCTATATCAATATATATGGTTTCTCTGGAATTTTATGGATTGTATTGTGTGTAACGATAATACATAAGCTTGCAAGCGAAATATTCTTAAGGTTAGGTAAGAATTAAATAATAACTGTGGCTGTATCTATGGTAGCGCCTTAATCAATCGCTGCAATAAGCTCAGGCTGTATGTTTATTTTTTTAACTTGCTTATACTTGCCAAACTGTGGGCAAGAGAGTAAAACAAGGATATGAGTCACCAAGAACAAGACAGCCACTACTTAGATGCGTGTGTTTCGAGAGCGATAGATTCATTTTCAGCAATGGATTCTGATCCGACCGTTTTTGTGTCACCAGAAGGTAGCTTAATCAGCGCTGTCGCTACTCCTTACGAGGCTGCTGACCTAGTATTAGATGATCTTTCTCATGAAGAAAAAACTCGATTACTCGGAGAATTAATTAGTTCTGATCGGTCATTTAAGGCTGATGCGGATTTTGTTTTTGATGAGGGTAAGCAGACCTACAGACAAGTGCTTCGCTCGCTACTACAAGAGATTATTGTTTGCGAGATGATACGTCATCCGGACGTGATTGAGGCAATCGAAGACAATTTAAAGGCTCTAGAAGATTGGCGCGAAGGCAGTTAAGTTTAATTTGAGAAACTAAAAGGTATCAATCTTTAAAGCAGCAAAGTTATCCCTAGCTGCTATTATGCAGTAATGAGGATTGCAGTTGTAGGCGCTAGTGGATATATCGGCCAAAACCTTATTAAGAAGCTACTCGCAGAGACCGACTATTCAATAGTCGCTTTATCCTTAAATGCTGAGACTATTCCAATCGCGAGCGACAAACTTGAGAAACATAACATTGACGTTTTTGATTCTGCTACTCTAGGCACTTTTCTCGATGGCTGTGATGTCGCGTTTTATTTGGTGCATATGATGAGCCAAAAAAAGCTTGATTTTGCAGAAGCAGAAGCCAAGGCTGCCGAGAGTTTTTCGGCTGCAGCCAACCAGGCGAGTGTTAAGCGGGTGATTTATCTTGGTGGACTCGGCAACGATGAAGATAAGCTCTCCAAGCACCTTGCCAGCCGGCATCGTACTGGCGAAATATTGCGACAATCACTACCACTTGTTATTGAATTTAGGGCCTCGATGATTATCGGCAAGGGTAGTATATCGTATGACATCATTGCTAATTTGGTACACAAGCTACCAGTCTTAACGTTGCCGACATGGGCAAAGACACTCACTCAGCCGATTGGACTTGCCGATGCGCTCAGCTACCTTGTTGGTGCAATAAACTTGCCACTTAACAACCATGAAATTGTAGAGATTGGTGGACCGGATCAACTTAGCTACAAGGATTTTATGAAACGCTATGAAGACTGGAGAGGAACAAGCGCTTTAATGATCATGTTCCCCATTATCCCTGTGGGTATAGCTGCTTGGTGGCTGAATCTTTTTACTCCAAGAAAGCACGCTAAGGTTGGTCGAGCAATGGTTGAGTCACTTGCTAACCCGATGATCGTAACCAATAATCGAGCCCAAGAGCTCTTTCCAGAAATAACCCCGCTGCCTATTGATGATGTGTTTGTATAGATGTTTTACCGGGAGACGTACAAGAGCAATTTTTCAAGAAATATCACAATTATCTATAGAGTAAAAATTTAACGAGTATCCATACCCCAATGACACCAAAAAAAATACTTATGAGTATTTCTGGCCAATCATAAAAACCGACAGCAATTAATAAACCTATACTAGCAAAAAATATTTTAAAAAACGGAATACCTAGGTCGTCATAGAACTTGACGCTATGGCGCATTTGGGCAGGAAAGCCAAATGCCGTGCGTGATGCAATGCCGTGTAGCGCGGTATTTGTCATTTTTTTGTTTCTGGCTTCTCTTAGAATTGCTTCTGCAACCTTTCTCGTCTCCTCAGGATTGTCCTCAAAGTGAATCGAAGCAGGATGGGGTTTCTTTTTTGGTTTTTTGTCATACGGTTCTTCAAATAGTGCGTGAGATATTTCGATTGATGAGAAGCCTTCATCAATTAGCTCTTGCCTGGTTGCAGCAAAAGGTATTTTCTTTTTTCGATTTTCTCTGAGCTTTTTTGTTAAAGTAGGGTTGCTTTTTACCATAACCTGATTTTATCACGACAGTTCAGGGCTTTTGCGTTATAGGATTTATTGATTGTCTTTTGTTGGTTAAAGTTCTTTAGTAATGCTAAGCCTTAAATATATTTTTATATAAAACTAGCTCTGCTTGCATTAGGGCTAGGAACATACTTGCTCACGTTGCTTTTATTAGGATATAACTAGTTATTATTCTGAAGCTCGAGTGATGATTCATTAATAGTTTGATGAAAATATGAACTTATGAACTCAATTAGTTTTTGTTGGAGTTTTTTGTTGTGTGGATCAAAGCCAAAAGGCACATTTGCTTCGAGAGCATATAGTTCACCATCTTTTTCAAGGATATCTACTCCCATGAGGTTCCCGCCAAGACTACTTACCATGGTAGTAGCTAATTTTTTCATTTCTTCACTAGGCTCAAAATAGTGCCGAGTAGCACCAAGCGCCACATTTGCTGCGATAGATCCAGGCAGCATTCTTTCGTAGCAGGCGAGTACTTCATGATTGCTAGCAATTGCCCGAATAGACTTTGGCTGCTCAACGTATTCCTGAATCAGCATAGGTGACTCACAGCACTTGGCTAACTCACGGCTAGCTGAGACGGAATTTACAAGTCGGACAAATTTACCACTATGTCCGAACCGAGGCTTGCTAATGAATGGCTTAGTAATGTCATCTGGCAATTGAGTTAACGATTGGAGTAAAAAGGTTTTTGGCTGCAGTAGTCCAGCTAGTTTCCATTTCTCATATGTTTGCCATTTGTCACTCGAGATAGCAATACCGCTTGTCGAGTTGACCATGGGTACACCAGCTCGCTCTAGCTTTACCGCAGCCTTGTATCGAATATTTTCAGCTTGAAAATCACGAATACTGACAAGTGGTAAACAAATATCAACCGATTTAATATGCCCCAAGGAATCATCCTCCTCGACAACTATTACCTGGTGTCCAGCCTGTCTTAGCAGTTTCTCCCATGTATAGCCATGGTTGTTGTCTGGGTCATGAATGAGGGCAATGTTCATACGAAAATCAGTGTACATCATACTTACCTTTTTTAAGAAAATGTCTTTATTACCTGCATTTTTTTGTTTGTTGGCTTAATCTTTGCGTTTGCTGCCCAACGAACGCTTAAGCCAAAAATAGCGTAGCTGGTGTCTGTTACTATTAAATAAATGACTTTTTCTATAAAAGATAAGACAGTATTGGAAAAATTTCTCAGTGATGTTCTCGCAGCTAATATCAATGGTCTTTCATCTATGGATGAATTACTGTCACTCACAAATCCCGATAGTAGAGCCTTGCTCGACATGATAATAGGACTAGATCCATACAAATACGGCTTTAAGGGGGAGTTGGTTCCACAAGAGCCCACTCCAACCAACGTAGTGAAAATCAAGAAAGATACTATCAATCAAGGCGGAGAGTACGAGTTGGATTCAAGCGCGTATTTACCCAAGCAGGTATTTGATGCCTTCAGTAGTATGGCCGAATCTTTTCATGCGGAAAATCCCAACCGTGAGCTACTGGTAGGTTCGGGGTATCGTAGTCCAGCTTTTCAAATCGTGATACTGCTCTACATATTTGTAAGGGTTTATGATTTTGATATAGCGGTTACGCTCAGGCGTGTAGCGTTGCCTCAATATTCTCAACACTGTTCGGTGAGCAATACTGCAATTGACTTGGTAAATGTTGACGGAGAGCCTACCGACGAGAACCCAACAAAGTTTAAAGATACTATCGAATACGAATGGTTACTTACGTATGCAAATCAATATGGTTTTTACGAATCATATCCCCTAAATAATCCCGAAGGTATTATGTGGGAGCCTTGGCATTGGCAATATCGAGGGTAATTATCTCCTTGTGGCGTACTTGAGTCCTGAGCTCTTCTAAAAATAAGACAAATGGTACAGTGGTTGTTTGGCACTCTTGACGTGAGAGTGCTAATTTCATATACTTTTTATGTATAGAGCTATTTATAACAAGAGGTTATTGCCATGCAGCCACAATCACCTGATCAAGAAGCACTTAAGAAGCCGCTCGAATCTTTTGGGCAAGATTTTACTGCATTGGCAAAAGACGGAAAACTCGACCCGGTGATTGGTCGAGACGAAGAAATCCGCCGCTGTATGCAGATTTTATCTCGACGAACCAAGAACAACCCAGTACTAATTGGAGATCCAGGGGTTGGCAAAACCGCTATTGTCGAGGGGTTGGCTCAGCGGATAATCAATGGTGATGTTCCGTCTTCACTCAAAAACAAGCGTTTAATCAATCTAGAAATAAGTAGCTTGCTTGCAGGAGCAAGTTTCAGGGGTCAATTTGAGGAACGGTTAAAAAGCGTACTCAAAGAAGTTGAGGATTCAGCTGGAGAAATAATACTGTTTATTGACGAACTCCACACCATAGTCGGTGCCGGTGCCGCTGAAGGTGCCGTTGATGCAGCTAATATGCTCAAGCCACTGCTTGCGCGCGGGAAACTGCATCTGATAGGCGCCACCACCCTAAGTGAATACCGCAAATATGTAGAAAAAGATGCGGCTCTGGAGCGTCGTTTTCAGCCGGTGTATGTTGGTGAACCGAGTCTCGAGGATACTATTGCCATCTTGCGTGGTTTACAGGAAAAATATGAAGTACATCATGGTGTAAAAATTACCGATGAAGCATTACTGGCAGCTGCTCGCTTGAGTGATCGTTATATTGCCGATAGGTTTTTACCAGATAAAGCGGTTGACCTGATTGATGAGGCTACTTCGTCACTGAAGATGCAGCTAGACTCCATGCCAACCGAGCTCGATCGGCTCAAGCGACGTCTCATTCAGCTCGAGATTGAGCAAACAGCTATCAAAAAAGACAAATCTGATGCTGCCAAGTCACGAAAAAAAGAGATTGAAGTTGAAATAGCTCGGCTCAAGCAAGAGGCCGACAAGCTAGAGTCTCAATGGAATCAAGAAAAAGCGATTATTACCGAGCTCAATGAAGCGAGTGAAAAACTTGATGAGCTGAAAACACGACTGGACAGTGCTGAACGTGAAGCTGATCTAGCTGAAGCAAGTCGCTTAAAGTATGGCGAAATTCCTGAGCTAGAAAAACACCTTAAGCAACAGCGCGACAAGCTCAATGCTATTCCAGAAGAAAATCGTTTACTGCGCGAAGAGGTGACCAGTGAGGATATCGCCAATGTCGTTGGTCGCTGGACAGGGATTCCTCTGGATAAGTTGCTAGAGAGCGAAACCCAGAAATTGGCACGTCTAGAAAAAGAAATTGGCAAACGGGTAATTGGCCAAGAGCGGGCAACTACTGCGGTAGCTAATGCGATTCGGCGATCTCGTGCTGGAATAGCTGACACGAATCGACCGATAGGTTCATTTTTGTTCCTAGGCCCTACTGGAGTAGGTAAAACAGAGCTAGCCCGTGCGCTTGCTGAGCAGTTATTTGACGATGAGCATGCAATGGTGCGTATTGATATGAGTGAATATATGGAGCAGCACGCGGTCTCGCGACTGATTGGCGCTCCACCAGGCTATGTTGGCTATGATCAAGGCGGACAACTGACTGAGGCGGTCCGACGACGACCTTACTCGGTGATTTTATTTGATGAAATAGAGAAAGCGCACCCAGATGTTTTTAACGCGTTATTGCAAGTGCTTGATGACGGCAGATTGACAGATGGACAAGGACGAACAGTCGATTTTACTAATAGTATTATTATTATGACCAGCAATGTTGGTTCAAGCCTAATTCATGAGTGGGATGGTAAGAATTTTGCCGAACTTGAAACCAAGCTACTCGATGTTTTACGTACACAGTTTCGTCCAGAATTCTTAAACCGTATTGATGATACAGTTATCTTTGATCGCATAAGCAAAGAAGATATGACCGCCATTGCTGATGTGCAGCTACACCGTGTCGTCAGGCATCTAAAAGAGAACAAGGACATAGAACTAGAAGTTACAGACGAGGCTAAAAACTTACTTGCTCAAGAGGGCTATGATCCGGCTTTTGGTGCGCGCCCACTAAAGCGACTTATACAAAAGAAATTGCTAAATCCTTTAGCGTTAGAAATTATTAATGGCAAGATTGCTGCTGGTCAAGCTGTGAGAACTCAAGTCAAGAACGGCTTGATAGTTTTTCAGTAGTAAGCTAGTATTATTTCGTCTTCAGAGAAGTAGCTTGATTTGTGGATGTATTAGGCGTATATTCAAAAATTAGATTTTGATGCAATTATCATGAGTATTTCTACGACACCACATAACTCAGTAAGCTCCGGAGCTGATTGCTCGCCTGAAGTAAGTACACAACTTCCATTTGTAGTGGACGGGCAGCCTCCTTCGCTTAGACTTGAAGATCTCTGCCCTGAAAGAAGAATGTGTGTCATGGAAATCGTTAAACAGTGTTTAGCAAACTTTAATTCAACGAATGGAGCTGATGATCAATCAGAGAGTTCTTCTCTGGGTCGTGTTTATACTTGCATTGAAAGCATGATAGAGCCCGTCAATGACAGCAATAATGCTCTAGTTGAAAGTGCACAATATGCTTTGCAATACTTAAAAGCTAAAAGCGGGCAACTAGAGCAGCCTGATGATGTCTTTGAGTTGCGACGTGAAGTCGAGAAAGAATACGGCTCCTTAATAATGCAGATTTGCACCAAGAAGAAAAAAGTAGCCTAATCAGCCTTGATTAAAAAAGTAGTCAGGCGATAAAAACCTACCGTTATTTTCGGCAAATAATATATAGTAACGCACAAGTAGCACTAGTCAAGACGGACACGATTCATAAATAGTGTGATATTGCTCACATACTACTGACGCTAGGACGTGTTATTAATAAGCACATACAATTAACGTAAAAGAAAAACAGATATAATCATGATAACGCCTCATCTTACTTTAGTGCCAGAACAAGAGAGAGGCGAAGGCGTGTCGCACCTTTCTGATGCCGAGCGTTTAAGTCGTCAATTACCTACACCAGACGCACTGGTGATATCACACCTAGAACGAGACCATAGCAAAGGAAATGCTGAAGTGTTTGACAGGCGACGAGTCATCGCCCTGTTAAGTGGTATGATCGATGGAGATCCTCATAAGTTTTTTACGGCTGTCTCAGAAGGGTATCGTAATCAAGCAGAGCAGCAACCAGCAGGTCAGCCAATAGAATCAAATCTTGGTGACTTAGCACTCACCACCACAATACAATCTCATGAAAACGGAACAACCTCAGTAGCTTCTGGGTAACTCACACCTATAAGCTCGTGCTACAATAGGCCTCGTTATGCCTAAGAAGTTATTAAATGGCAAAGAGTTAGCTGGCTACATTAAAGAACGCCAGGCAAAGCAAGTTCGCGCACTTAGACAGGCTCGAGGTATTGCGCCGAAATTGGCTATTGTACAGACCAAAGATGATCCGGTTATCAACACTTATGTCGGGCTAAAGCAGCGGTATGGTGCAGATATTAACATTGAGGTTGAAAAACATTTTGTCAAACAGGCTGATGTTAAAACGCTTATTGAAGCACTAAACCATGACGAGACAGTACACGGTGTTATCGTGCAGTTACCGCTCGCTGACAGTAGTCAAACTGACAACATCCTCAAACTGGTCTCACCGCAAAAAGATGTTGATGCGCTTGGTTCACAAGACTATTTTGAGCCAGCGACGCCAATGGCGATTATGTGGCTACTAGCAGGTTACAATATCGAATTGCGCGGTAAAGAGATCTTACTTGTTGGTAGGGGCAAATTGGTGGGTGCTCCACTAGAGAAATTATTGCAGGTTCAGGGTCATCAGGTTCGAGTGGTCGAACGTGGCCAAAAAATACTTGACGCGTCAAGTATTTCTGCAGACGTGATTATTACTGCTACTGGCAGCCCAGCAATCATATATTCTGACATGATTAAAGAAGGCGCAGTTGTTGTAGATGCGGGAGTTGCCAGCGAAGACGGCAAAACAGTCGGTGACGTCGCACCAGAAGTCTACGATAGAAGTGATGTGACCATTACCCCGCAAATAGGTGGTGTTGGTCCACTCACTGTTTGTGCGCTGTTTGAAAACGTAATTCGAGCCAGTCAACGGTTAGTAGAGAAATAGTTATGGAAAAACCACGAAAAATTGGCGTATTTGATTCAGGTGTTGGCGGCGAATCGGTAGCCAAGGCAATAAAAAAACAGTTGCCAGAACACGATATTATTTACGTAAGTGACAATAAAAACGTACCATACGGTAGCAAAACTCAAGCTGAGCTAAAAAAGCTCGTCATGCCAATTATGCAAACGCTCTCTCGGCACGTTGATGTAATAGTTATCGCCTGCAACACAGTGAGCACCTTGTTGGTAAAAGAGATCCGCCAGGAGATATCTACACCAATTATTGCGCTAGAGCCAATGGTAAAGCCAGCTGCAGAGCAGACAAAATCTGGAGTTGTCGCCGTGTGCGCCACTCCAGCAACCTTAGGAAGCGAGCGCTATCAGTGGCTAAAGCAAGCATATGCTAAAGGGGTTGAAGTACTAGAGCCGGATTGCAGTAACTGGTCGCAGATGATAGAGGCAAATTCTATTCAAAAAGAGCATATTCATGAGCAAATCACGACCGTATGTGAGAAGGGTGCTGATGTGATTGTGCTTGGTTGCACACACTACCATTGGATAGAAAACATTATCAATGAAGAAGCTGCCGGCAGGGCGATAGTCTTACAGCCAGAACAGCCAGCGATCAAGCAGCTGAATCGAGTGCTCGCACAGCTTGATTAAATTGTTGTCCTCGATCTTCGTAATCTGTAAACATATCAAAGCTAGCACAGGCTGGGGAGAGCAATACTACGTCGCCTGATTCGGCATGATGATAGGCAGTTCTTACAGCTTCGGTCATCGTTTCGCCACCATAGGATACTTTGCTGTAGTCGACTTTTTCTAGAGCGGCTTCAATTATTGGTCCGGTTTTTCCAATTAAAACTACTTCTTTTACAATAGTTGATCGAGCAATCTCTTTAGCTAGCTGATCAAACCCGATGCCTTTGTCTGATCCGCCAAGAATTAGGATTGTTGGTTGACTCATTGCCCGGATTGCTGCGATTGCGGTTTCTGGCGTGGTGCCAATCGAGTCGTTATAAAAGTCGATCCCGTGTACTTTTGTTATCAACTCCAAGCGATGCGGCAAATTCGTTACTTGTTCTATGCCTGTCTTTATTGCGGTAGCATCCTGTATTACTTGCCAGGCTGCCGTTACGGCAGCACAGATATTCTCGAGGTTGTGCGTACCAAGTAGCGGCACTTCGTTGGTTTTGATTATTCTTTGACTGTTTATCTCCACATAGTCATCTTTTATCACAGCGCCTGGCTGCTCAAGGTAAGGCAAGTGTTTACCGAGGCTCGTACTGGCGACATGGGTTGAGCGGTTATCATTGGCTTTATAAATTGCGATATCACGCTCAGTTTGATGTGAAAAAATTTGCTGCTTAGCACGCAGGTATTCGTCTATGTCGGTGTGCCAATCAAGGTGTTCTGGCACGATCATTAAACACACTGCTATATGTGGAGAGTAGCGCATATCAATGAGCTGATAGTTAGCGAGCTCTAAGACCACCCAGTCGTCTTTTTTGATTTTTTCTGAAACATTGATGTCTGCATTATCTTTATTTGTTAGATACAGTCCCTTACCATTCAGTAAATCAAGAGGCGGAATACCAATATTACCACCGAGATGGACTCGTTTGCCGGCACAGGCGAGCATTTCGGTTAGTAGTGTTGAGGTAGTGCCTTTTCCTTTTGTGCCAGTTACACCAATGATGTTTTTGGTGGGACAAACACGTAAAAACTCATTGGTTACTGATGTTACCTTATCTAGGATACTTGGAGTATCTTGATTGGCTTCGAGGATTTTATTCGGGTGTAGGCCAGGAGTCCGTACCAACATATCAAACCTCGAGAGGTTGTCGAGGTAGGTATCGCCTAGCTGCACTTCCACATCACTAGGCAAATGATCAAGCGAGGTTTTTTTATCACAAATTGTAATCTCATTACCCTCACGCCAGTATTCGTAGGCTGATTTACCTTGTCGATCGAAACCAAGTATTGCAATCTTCATACGTTTAATTGTAGCAATAAACGTGTATAAAACAGATTAACTATTATCGTCTTGAAGCTCAGCCTTGACCATCTCGGCAACTTGACGCGGTGTCATGTCTGCCTTAACGATAAACCGCTTGACGCCTAATTCTTTGATAATCGGCGGAGCTTCTTGCTCGCCCATGTTGGTCAGTATGATGACCTTGATATCCTTACCCCAATCGGTTTCCCGGAGTTTTTTGAGCATTTGATCTCCTGTCATCTCGGGCATCATCAGGTCAAGTAGAATAACATCTGGCTTCATTTCTTCAGCGAGCTGCAGACCGAGCTTACCGTTCTCGGCAGTTTCGACTTCGTAGTCTTCTGCCTCGAATTTCATTCGATACATTTGAGCAATAGCGACATCATCTTCAATAATTGCGATTTTTTGCACCATATAAAGTAAATAGTACTAGAAACGCATCTTTAAGTACAGCTCTGTCGGCATTACTCAAACGGTGATTTAGTTAGAGGTTGCGAGGGTTTCGTCAACTATTTCAGCAAGCTGATTGTGTGATAACTCTACCTTTACGATGTAGCGCTCGAATTGCAGGTCGTCCAAGGTGTTTGGTGCCTCAGCCTTACTAATGTTGGTCAGCAGTATCACTTTTATATCCTTACCCCAATCGCTTTTACGCATTTCAGCAAGCACTTCATCCCCAGAAAGTTGTGGCATCATTAAGTCGAGCAGTGCCAGATCTGGCATCACTTCGTGAATTTTATTAAGAGCAATTAGGCCGTCGTGGGCTACCGATACTTCGTGGCCAGCTAGCTCTAGCCGAGTTTGATATATCTCAGCTAGCATTTGGTCGTCTTCAGCAATAACTATTTTTGCCACGTAGGTTTTCCTATTTGCTAAGGTAAGTTAATTTAGTCTCAGTATAGCAAACTTTTAAAAAACTATTCTTGAAGGAAAGGCGCATAATCGGCTGTCTCTATTACAGCAAAAATACCGCACAAGCCATTTAGCTCATCATCGCTAACACTGTCAGGTTCTAGCGCTTTGCCATTTAGTCTTATATTTAAGTCGGTTTTCTCTCGGTCAATAAATAGTTTTAGTTGATACGGATCCGAGAGACTCTCTGGGTCAGGATTTAATAGTTGCTTGACAGGCACACATTCAATCTCTATGTGCTGTCGTTCGTCAGACTCTTCAAAATAAATATAGCCACAGGTTTCTTGGCCGTACCATATCGGATGAATAAGCCTCCACTCAGATCTTTCTTGCCGTGGCTGATACTGCCGAACTTGCTCGGTGATAATTCCTGTGGTTATTTGTGCAATGGCAGCGTTATCTATATCAGGGGAACTTAGGGTGTCACGCGTGCTTCTGAGTTCTAGATTAAGCCTGTTATAAAGCATGTCTAACCGGCTTTCAATATTTACAAATTCGGGGCAACTTCTCGACATGCTCAAGGTGAACTCTTTTTCTGTCGGATTAATCATATAGTATATTATAGCACTAGAAGCAACTATATGATTATTTAGCCAATAATTTCTTTGACTATCTTCACTACTTCAGTCGGTGTGTGGTGTGCCTTGACGATATAACGGTCAACGTTGAGCATTCGTAGCCGAGAAGGGGCTTCGTCACGACTAATGTTGGTAAGTATGATAATCCTGGGATGTGCACCCCAATCACTTTGTCGGACTTTTTCGAGCACCTCGTCACCACTCATCTCTGGCATACGTAAATCTAGTAGTACTAGGTCGGGTTTTTGATTTTTTATTAGCTTATAGCCATCACGACCATTATTAGCAACTGAAACTTCATAGCCGGCAGCCTCTAGCTTCATCTTATACATTTGGGCGATGACGTGCTCATCCTCTATAACGGCAATTTTTATCATTTGCAAAAATACTGTTTTGATTATATGGTTGACAAATCTTGTCTTCTTTGATACTATAGCACGGTACTTTAGAAGATAAATGCGGCGTTAGACGACTCAGCAAACAATGTTGCTTCGTCTGATGTCGTATTTTTTAATTGAAATAGACAATAATAGCAAATAGCTAACTGAAAATCCTGAAAGGAGAATTAACTACATGCGTGATTTAGCACCAGAAATATACAGGCAAAGGCTTGTCATAGAAGGATATCCTCAAAAACCACTCACTGATTCAGAGATAAAAGAATACCTTAAGCAGTTATCTGACGTGCTTGGTATGACTACCCTAATAGACCCTGTCACTCACAGGTCAGATTTATATGGAGAGGCCGCATGGATACATTGGGAAACTTCTGGCGCACATTTTTATGCCTGGGATCAGCCTAGACTTTTTTTCTCAGTCGATATTTATACGTGTAAGGAGTTCGAAGCAAAAAAAGCGCTAGACTTTACTTCAGAGTTCTTCAACACTTCTCAAATCGAGCACAAAGAATTTTAGGAGACAAAACTATGGAGTTGTCGCCGAACCCTAATAATTTAGAATCCAGATGGAGTAAAGAAAGTCTTCGCGCAGAAAATATTTCTAAAAAGATAGCCGAGATAACTCCTCCTACAGAAATACGAGGGGACAGAGCCTTAGGCCTACACGTGTTTTATGGGGATGATGCGAATGCGGATATTGCAAGACACATCGAGTGGACTGTATTTGAAGAGCATTTTGACAACGATATAGTTATAATGAGAGACGAATATGAACTTTACGATGAATCGAGCGTTTTTTTAACAGTAGTTGATTACGAATCTGCTATGCCTGTCGGAGTAATCAGGATTATTAAGCCATCAGAAAAAGGCCTCAAAAGCATGAATGACCTAGTCGATCCTGAGGGGCCATGGTTTAAGGAAGGGGACAGCTTGGAGAATCGCTTTGCTGAGATAGGGGATGACCCAGAGCATACAGTTGATATTGGAACTATGGCGGTCATGCCAAACTATAGAAGTAGCCACGCAGCAGACGGTGCTAGCGCCGCACTATACTCATCATGCGTTAGATGGTCACTAGAGAACGGCTATAATCGTTGGGTTACTATAGTAGATAAAAAGATATTTGAAATGATGCAGTCATGGGGTGAGCCTTTTCAGCAATTCAGCGATACAGACTGGGCGTCATACCTCGACTCACCTTTAAGTCTCCCGGTTCACACTGAACTATATTCTGGTTTACAGAAGATTAAAGCTTTCGACAAGAAGATGCAGCTAGAGCACAATGCCGATATCAATATTCATGGTTTATATACGAAAGGCAAGGGTCTAGAATCAGTTTTTGTTTTACCAGACTTCTCTAGTGTCGTAGAATAAGCATCATACATGCTTATCCTTATCCTCATCGCATCAATTAATATGTTACTGGGTGTTCTTATATTGCTAAGAAATCCCAAAAAAGTAACAAACCAGACTTTTTTTACTCTCGTTATTTTCACAGTTATGTGGATGATTTCGAGTTTTTATACTGACAATGCAAACATAGAACAAAGGCTTTTTTGGGCAAAGCTTGCCTTTATGTTCCCTGTGCTTGTCACGTATTCCTTGAGCTTTTTATTCAGAGTCTTTCCGACGGCAGTGGGATTTAAGTCTTCGATAATAACGGCCTCAACATTATTGGCTGTTGCGGGCTTGTTTCTCAGTATTAGCAATTTGGTTGTAGCTGACATCATAGTAATAGTTGGTGGTACCGCGATTGAACCTGGGCCGTTATACCCAGTTTATATATTGATTATCGTTTCCTTGTTAATTCTTTCCTTAACAAGCCTTTTTAAAAATCACAAGGCACTTGATAAGATACAGCTTACTCAGACAAGATTAGTCGCTTCAGGATTCGTTGCTGGTTTTGTATGGGTTCTAGTGTTTAGTTTGCTTATACCGATGATAGACTCGAGCTTGAATACTCCTAAATATGCACCTGTCGGAACTATTTTCTTTGTCGGGGCGATTGGGTATGCCATTTTAAGGCACAAACTATTTGACATAAGGCTGGCGATTGCAAGGGCAATTGGATACTTTCTCTCAATCTTATCCGTCGCTATAGTTTTTGCATTTTTGGCTTTTTTGGCGGTAAATTTCTTGACGGATGATGACCTCAGGCTGCCACAGTCTCAACAAGCTATACTTACCTTAATAGCTGTCGCACTTGCATTTGTGTTTCAACCAGTCAAGAACTTTTTTGACAAACTATCAAATGCTTTTTTTTATCGTGATGCATATGACCCGCAAGAGTTTTTTGATGAATTAAATAAGGTATTAGTGTCTCGGGTTGACGTAGAGCCATTACTGACTGGATCAGCAGAAACTATAAAAAAGCATCTTAAGACAAACTTTTTGACGTTTTATTTACGTGAAACGCAGTATATCGAAAAACGATATCTAGGCGATAACGACCAGAATTTTGAAGAAGATGATATCGAAAAGATAAGCATACATGTCTCACAGATCCACAAGACTTTAATAGTTACCGACGAACTTGAAGACGAACACGCTGAGCTAAGTGAGTTGTTACGAAGATACGATATTAGTGCAATTGCTCGACTGGTTACAACTGTCAAATATGATGTTGCTGGCGTAGGCTATCTGATTCTAGGACCTAAGCGTAGCGGTAGTCCGTATAGTCATGGAGATGTTAAGGTGCTCGAGATTGTTGCTAATGAGCTAGTTATTGCAATACAAAACGCGCTACGCTTTGAAGAGATCGAAGAATTTAATGTCACGCTACAAAAGAAAATCGACGAAGCTACCAAGAAGTTACGCAAAACTAACGAGAAACTAGAGGAGATGGATCAAACCAAAGACGAATTTATTAGCATGGCGTCTCACCAACTCCGCACGCCACTGACTTCGGTGAAGGGGTATTTGAGTATGGTGCTCGAAGGTGATGCTGGCGAGATAAAGCCGATGCAGGAGCGATTACTAAGCCAAGCATTTACGAGTTCTCAGCGTATGGTGTATCTGATAGCTGACTTATTAAACGTATCTCGGTTGCGTACTGGCAAGTTTGTAATAGAGAAGATCAGAGCAAATTTAGCAGATATCGCAGAAGGCGAAGTCGCTCAGCTAAAGGAAACTGCTGCATCAAGAAG
>SLHW01000035.1 GCA_007135955.1 Candidatus Saccharimonadota bacterium | reverse complement strand
ACTTGAAATCCAGCAGTAATCGACTGTGCCATGGCCAGTCCTGAAACACCATACATATCAGGACGAGCCAATGTGAAGGCGAGAAATATATTTAATGCGATAGAAACAACCGACACATAGAGCGGCGTTCGGGTGTCTTTATGGGCATAGAAATACCTCGAGACAAGACTATAGACAACTCGAAAGAATATGGCGACCGTTAGATATCCAAAGATTAAGGCCACCTCTGGAGCAACATCACCAAAAATTAAACGAGCAAGATAGCCACGACTAAAGTAGGATACGACGACGACTGGAAGCGTCAACCAAATCATGATACGTAAAATTTGAATGAAGTCTTTTCGAAACAAGTCAGGACGATTTTGAGCAACCCGCTCGGCTAATCGTGGAAATGCAGCGGTCGCAATTGAGTTACCAAGCAGCATTACTGGAACATTCATCAGTGTTAACGCAAAGTTGTAGTAGCTCACTGGACCCGTACCAAGTGCTTGTGCCCGGTTAACTTCAACAATACTGTTTACTTGATGCACTCCCTGGTCAAGCGAGCGTGGCGGCAGTTGACTAAGAATCTTTTTAAACGGTGCTGTAATACGGATAGTAAAGCGGTAACGAAAACCTAAGCCAAACAGACCCAAACAAGCAATACCGAGCTGGATGACACCACCCGCCAATGCGCCAACTCCAAGCCCGATGATTCCAAGTGTGTCTTGAAATATATAAATACTAAATATAATCGAAAGGTTATAGGTTAACGGTGCAATCGCATAGAAAAAAAACCGGCCAAATAGCTGTTGTACGCTGGTTAAAATACCAGACAAAGTAAACAGTAGCGGGTTTAGCGAGATAAGACGCATGATAGTTACTGCTTGTTCAAAATTTTCTGCTGGTAGGTTTGGCGCCAATAAGCCCATAAGTGGACGAGCAAATAAGAATATCAATAAACCAATAACACTCATCACAATTGCTAAGAGATTCAGCAAGCTACTGCTTAGCTCCCAGACACTTTTTCGATCATTAAGTTCTAATCGATCAGCAAGTACTGGTATGAATGCCACACCCAATGCACCAGCCGCTATGGTATAAAAGAAAAAGTCAGGAATCTGGAATGCTGCAAAGAAAGCGTCAGATGCACCTGGATCAGTTACTGTAAAGTTGGCGCTAATCAAACGATTACGCAAAAAACCAAGTAACTGTCCGCCCAACGCAACTACAACGAGAAGTGTGGCGGCGCTACCAAAGCTTATTCGCTTGTTTGCACGCCGAAAAAAACTATTCATTCGCCCTTATTATAAGCGCGATGTCTCGAGATATCCACCTGAAATGATTTACTTGTTATTTATCGGGTAGCTAATATAATTTTGCTTCTTCGGGTAATATCGAACCTTCGAGTAGTTTTATAACTTCTTCGGCCTCAATAGTTTCCTTCTCAATAAGTGCGTCTTTGAGCTCTTCTAGTTTTTGCTTATTTTTCTGAATAACTATTCGTGCTCGATCAGCCGCTTCTTTGACGAGCGCCTCAACTTCATCGTCGATAATTTTAGCAGTGTCTTCGCTATATTGCTTGTCGTGAACCATGCGGTCTATCATCGTGCCTTCTTCAACATGAAAGACTTGATCACGCAGTTTCTCACCCATACCTTGATTTATAATCATGTCCCGAGCGAGCTCTGCTGCTTTCTGTAAATCAGATCCAGCTCCGGTAGTAACTCTGTCCTTGCCCAGTATGACCTCTTCAGCTATGCGACCACCTAGCATGCGTGCTAACACATCCTTGTACTCAATGATGCTGTGGTAACTTTTATCCTCGGGTGGGATAAACCAGGTAACTCCACCGGTGCCACCACGAGGTATGATAGTAACCTTGTGTACCATATCGCTATCAGGCAAGACATGACCAACAATCGCATGTCCAGCTTCATGATAGGCGGTAATCTTTTTTTCTTTTTCGCTCATAATTTTATTGCGGCGCTCAGGTCCGATTGCAACTTTTTCAAATGCTTCAGTAACGTCACCATTGGTAATCTTTTTGTGATTTTTGCGTGCTGCTACAATTGAAGACTCATTAGCAATGTTTTGCAAATCAGCACCGGACGACCCAGCAGTTTTTGCTGCTAGCGCGCTGAGGTCCACGTTGTCAGAAACCGGCTTTTTCTCGAAGTGAATTTTTAAGATTGCTTCACGATCCTGACGATCAGGTAGCGTTATATTGACTCGACGGTCGAAGCGACCCGGTCGAAGCAGGGCTGGATCAAGTACATCCGCTCGGTTTGTCGCAGCCAACACTATCACATTTGTACCTTGTTCAAACCCATCCATCTCTACAAGTATCTGGTTAAGTGTTTGTTCGCGCTCATCATGGCCGCCACCCATACCACT
Source organism: Candidatus Saccharimonadota bacterium (assembly GCA_007135955.1). Lineage (GTDB taxonomy): Bacteria > Patescibacteriota > Saccharimonadia > Saccharimonadales > SLHW01 > SLHW01. The sequence goes on along the minus strand of SLHW01000035.1, from coordinate 14,488 downwards.
ACCGCGTCGTCGACCTACCGCATCAATCTCATCGATAAAGATAATACAAGGTGAATTCTTTTTTGCTTTAGCAAACAAATCACGTACACGGCTAGCGCCAACACCAACGAACATTTCAACAAATTCCGATCCTGAGATGCTAAAGAATGGTACTTTAGCCTCACCTGCTACCGCACGAGCCAACATTGTCTTACCAGTTCCCGGCGATCCGACGAGCAAAACACCCTTCGGGATTTTTGCGCCAAGTGACTCGAATTTCTTAGGGAATTTCAAGAACTCGACAACTTCTTCAAGATCTTGCTTCGCTTCTGCAGAGCCAGCAATATCCTTAAACATAACTTTTTCTTTATCGTTTCCGTATAATCGAGCTTTACTTTTGCCAAAACTAAGTGCTTGATTACCTTGCCCCTGCGCACTCCGCAGCATAAATATCAGGATTCCGACAATTATTAATATCGGCAGCAGTGATATCCCGATATTTGCTAGAACTTGACCGGTTGTTCCTTCTGGCTGTGGGTCAACCACTAAACCATCAACACCCCTTTCGAGACCTTGCTCAAAGATTGAAGCGCTATCTTCCTTAAATGAAGTAAGGGTTGGATCCTCTTCATCTTGTTCGGTAATAATAAGTTCATTGCCCCTAATCTCTATTCGCGAAAACTCACCATCGTTAGCGCGCTGCACTACTTCGGACAACGGAACTTCTTCTAAGTCTGGTGACTGGTTAACGGCTGCGAATATAAGTAGGCCGATGAGCGCTAAAAAAGCAAAAAAGCCGGCATTCTTAAACCGTTTACTTTTACCGCCAGGTGAGCGGTCTGGTCGCTTTCCAAAACTGTTCTTATCCATAGACGAGAATATTATACCTGAATTACCTTTAGATTTTTAGTTTTTTAGTTTTTTACTGTAGTGAAGCTGTTTTTACCGATAGTAAAATTGAGTGTCCATCGACTACATCAAGTTTACGACCAGGTAGACTGGTCTTAATTGCGACCGTTAGACGTTCAATGCCTTTCGAGTCAAATCCATAAATACTGTTTTGACGCAACCAATATACCAAGAACTCTTTGGCAACAATATGTGGCAAGCCGGCAAAAAAGCGGCGGTCTACTACATAGGGTTTTGGCTGTAGGTGTAATACGTTTACCAGAAGTGCATCGATATCGATGTTTAGTTGACGAATCAATTGTATTTGTTGATATAGAGCAGCCCTTTCGTTATCGGTGCACTTCTTTAGCAAGTTGTTGCGGATGTAGTTACGAGCATACCTAGTACTTTGATTCGTACTATCTTCTCGCCATGTCAGCTTTTTGTCTTTAGCATACTGTCTTATATCGTCTTTTGTATATGAAATTAACGGTCGCCAAATATCATCTGAATATTCATTTAGTATCACACCGTTTCTACCAGTTCCTCGCAGTATGTTAAAAACAGCTGTCTCAATCACATCGTCAGTATGATGACCAGTAATTATTGCGGCGGCCTCAGAGGATTCTTTTACTTTGCGCAAGAAGTTATAGCGAGCTATTCGAGCAGTGTCTTCACTCGCATGCGCTCCCAAGCTAACCGTGTGATACACGAACGGATAACCATATTCTTTTGCTAGTTTAGCGACAAATATCCTATCTTGCTTAGAGTCAGGGCGAATCCCATGATCAAGATGAGCCACAATCAGACGAGTAGGCTGAATTTCATTTTGTGATTTCAGTTGATTGTTTAAGATGTCTAGCAATACGACCGAATCAACTCCACCACTTACTGCAACAACATATTTACTGGGAGGAATAGCTAGCTTCATGTCTCTCACTATCTTAGCAACTATTTGAATATATTCACTAGAAAAGAATGAATATACGTGCTACAATCTCCCCTGTTATTTAGATTGTAAGTATGTTCAACTACTTACAATAATTTCGTATGGCAGGGTAGCTCAGATGGTTAGAGCGCAGGACTCATAAGCCTGAGGTTGGTAGCCTGAATTAACCTGCTACTACCGAAGTTATTTTTAGATGTTTCTTGCTCAAGAATATCACTTGACGGCTGTAATTGACGGCTAGAGGCACTTATACTTACTAATTCTTGCTCATATCGTTCCAATATCAAAACACGTTCTGCTATGCCTGAATGTTGATAAATCTGCTGCGTTGTAGTGATATGGGCATGACCTAAAATTAGCTGGGTGTCTCGTGCTTGTACACCAATATCTTTTAAGATTGTGGCAGCTGTATGTCGTAAGTCATGCATTCTAATCAACGGCAGCCCAGCTTCTTTGCTAATGCGTTTGAAAGACCTGAGTAGGTTTCGTCTATCAATCGGGTTATCATTTATAGTTTTGAATATCAGGTCTGGCAATGGCCCACTATTTGTTCGTTGAATATTCTCTAAAACTTTCTGAGCAATATCTAGTAACGGCAAATCACGTCGTCCAGCTTGAGTTTTCAAATCTGAATAGTGAAATGACTTGTCATGATACTGTAGCTGTTGCCGAATCTGAATAACTTTATTATCAAAATCTACGTTTTGCCAAGATAAACCTAACGCTTCACTTGTTCTTAGCCCATACAAAGATAATAAAACAAATATTGGGTAGAGCGGGTCGTTACTAGCATACTCTAAAAATATACGCAGTTGATTTGCATTCCACGGTACAATTTCTTTTGGCTTATATTGTGGTATTTCCACAAGTCGTGCCACGTTCCTGCTAATAATTTCTTCGTGTTCCGCACGTTTGAGAGCGGTTGATAGGACCAGTCGCTGCTTTTGAATTGTACGAGTAGACACTCCTAATTTGAGTTGACTTTGTATATGTGACTGAACATCTGCAACGCTAAGTCTAGCCAAGCATTTATTGCCTAATCCTGGTTTGAGATAAAGCCGTACTATAGATTCATAACCACTATAGGTGTTTGGACGTAACTTTGATTTAGCAATTGTTAGCCAATAATCCAAATAGTTGCCTAACTTTTGTTCTTTTGTATTTGATAGTAAGCCACTCCTGTTTTTATTCCTTAGTTCAACCAGTAATGCCTCTGCTTCGGTTCGTGTAGCAGCATAACGTCGGACCCGTCTAATGCCCGTTGGTGTATGTACGTATGCTGCTGCCTCATAACGTCCATCTTTACGCTTACAGACCGTTCCCTCACCCCGTCTACGTTTCATATTCCTGCTCCTTTCGTTCGTTTATGAAGTTAGCTAAGTCATCAGAGGCAATTAACCTGCGTGTGGCAATGGTTAGTGTCTTGAGTTGGCCTTTTCTTATTAGCTCATAAAGCAGCCAGTTGCTTATTCGAAGCTCTTTTGCTGCTTCTGGTACCGTTAACAATTTTAGTTGTTGTGTTTTAGGTTCTGTTGAATCTTTCATCATCGCTTATTCCTCGTAGAGTGGTCGGCTATAAATCTCTGTAATGCTGTTTCGCTTATGCGATAACCCTTACCCAATTTCACGGCTTCTAGCTTACCGCTCTTAATGTAAGTGAGTACGCTTTGCCAGTGGACTTGCAGAATATCTGCGACTTCCTGGACTGTATAAAATTTGTAGTTAACCATGTTAATCTCCATTATTAGTTAATTGTAAGTATTTGTCAATGTTAATCTGTTTGTTTCGTTTTATCTGTCAAGATTTCTCCTCGTTTGGTTAATATTTTTGGATGCACTGAACAAGCCGTTAGAGCGGGGCGCTCCACCGTTTCGTTTAGCTGTTGGTTAATTATGTTGTTGCGACTTTCAAATAATCTAATTTGATTGTCTTGCTTCTAATTATACGCCTTTTAACAGGGGTAGATAGGGTGAGAATTGAAAGGCTTCTTGAGGTCAAAAGTCCTAAAAATAGGCGAGTTTAATCTGTTAGAGTGACCTCTGCGTCAAGAATCACTCTTTTCTTGAGGCGGAGTTGTTTTGGACTAATATTTTTTAGTGCTTCTCGAAGGTCTTGCACTATGTCATTGAAGATATGGACATGGTATGTTGACTGTTCATCGAACTTGCCTTTTTCACCAGCGATTACCCATAGCTTGTTTTTAGTCACATATTGATTCGGGCGTTTGACGAGATACTCAAATACTTTACGGTTTCTGCTGCGACGGTTTAGCCTGAAAATGTTGCCGTTGACCTTACCTTTGCCAGTTCTTTTGCAATAAATAATCCTAGCACCGTGACCAGTTGAAGGGATCGACTCGAACAATTCAGTATAAAAGGTTTTGAAAGTCGGGACGTCTACGATGTGAATACTTGTGCCAATTTTAAGGTGGTTATTAGGGTTGAGAATCTGGATAAGTTTTTTGTCTACCAGTCGTTGTAGCCCCATGCTTTGATAGTGAAAATCTCGAAAGCTGTAATCGTCATCACCGATATTGCTTAGCGGTAGTTGTTGAATGTATAAGTCTGGCTTGTGGCTTCGGTTTAGTTCGTCAAAAATCTGTCGTGCAACAAACAGTTCGGTTTGCTTGAGTTTAAGCTCTAGATAGTCTGGGTCACTCATAGATATGCACCTATTTTACGGGAAAACCCCATAGTATTGCCAATCAGCCCAAAAGTACGCTTCTGTCATAATAAAAAGAGATGAACGAAACAAAAATGAGGAGTGAATAATGATTAAAAAGAACATCAGTAATAGGCACAAGGTGACCTATCTAACTTTGGTTAACATTGCTGACGATATTCAGCGTAACGCTTCAGTGACTGAGACTTGTCGGAAGAATAAAATTTCAAGGGACACGTTCTATCGGTACATGAACACTGAGCCTGAATTTACAGAGTTGATAGTTAAAGCCTACAAGTACCAAAGCGAAGTACCTACACCATTCTTTACGACCCGTTAATCTGACAGTTATGCGAAAACTCCCTTGTTTTTATGGGGTTTTCTTCAATTTTGTGTAAGATAAGCACTCCTGTTAGTATGAAAATATGACACGAGAAAAAAGAAAAAAGCCTCAGCTTGAGGCAGATGAAATAATCACAGTTATCTTACCTGTAGTTAGAGGCAATAATTGAGAGAAAATAAAAAACCGACGATTACAGCAGAACGCTACGTCGGAATCTTGGTCAGACTTTTTTGAAGTTTGTTGGCACGTTCCCAATCCTGGGTATCTGTAGCGTAACCTTCGGTTACTTACCGTTCGCTTCGCTCACTGTTTATGGAGATTTCTGGGTTTTCTCGGACTCAGAATAGAGTTGGTACAGTTACAGAGAACCTTAGTTCTTGTTGAAGGCTCTGAGATTTTGAGACACTACCCCTACTATCCCCAAGCGTCAGAAGTTGTCTGCACGTTACTCTTGAAGAAGTAGAGGTTATGTCGATAGTTCCCGCCGTTAGGCCGTCAACCCTTCAACAATGACACTGGCCCTACGCCACAGGGTGGGATTGTCTACCTACACCACCTTTAGTGTCAAAACACGTCACCCAACCTGTTCGCTAACCGCATAAGACCATTGCTGCCCTCGCAAGTTCTACGATAGATTACTTCTTCACGGCTATTGAGGGTTATGCTCCCTCTCTTGCTTCGATACTATACCTTGTACGGTCTTCTCTAGCAGCGTGACGTGCCTCTGTAAAAGTCTAACTTATTACACTTCTTATTATACACTATGCCTAATTTATGGGATTATCCGCCATATATAGCAGTTTTTTGCAGTAGCCCACGTGAGCAATGACAAATAGCGTTCGTAACATAAAATCTGGTAATAAAATTTTCGTAGCATTACTGGTTAATTATTGTGTATAAAAGATGAACCACTTTTAATACCCTCTGTAAGCGTTCCAGGGGTCGTAGGAGAGGTTTTAGTGCGAAGGTTGGGTAAAACCCTAGCCTTCGTAAAGTTCGTAACTTTTGGAGATGATTTCTTCGGTCTCCTCGAATATCCGTATCTTCACTTCCTCGTATGAATTGCCGCTTGTTAAATAGAATCCAGGATTACCTACCATTAGAGTATTGTCTTTTGGATAATAGATAGCCTTGAAAGTGGCACCGATTGTCTTAAAGGGTTCGGATGGACTACCTAAGCTAAATTCGTCAATTATCCTCATATTAGGGTGGTACGGTGTTAATTTACTGTGTGCCCAGCAGTAATCCACTTGGAAGTCTTCGTATGATATTTTTGGAATTGGCTCATCAAAAATAATTGCTAGTTCCAAGTCAATCAGGTCAATTTTAGAAGACATAGCTATACAGTAATAACCACCTTGTCTTCTTGGGTTTAGGTCAACAGGGTAGCACTTACCAGACTTAGTAATCAGGAAGTCTATCCCAAAAAGTCCACGAAAGCCTTGCTTGGCTAGGTGCATTCCCACACTTATAGTCATTTCCTTAATTTGCTCAATGTACTCCGAGTGAGCCTGTGATGGATAGATATTACCCATGTACCTATTGTCTCGAAGTATTTGGTCGGAGATACATACTACCGTTACATCATTCTCACTCGTAATAATTCCACTAGAGTTTGGAGCTAATACGACATCATCAAGGTAACTTGTTACAATAAGTGGTTCGTTTTTATTTACTTCTCTAAGATGAGAATAGTAGTTTTCTAGGTCTTGGGTTGTAAATATGGCTTTGCTCTCAATTCCACCTGACGAATACATAGCAGAAATGAAAAAGGGATACTCGTTTTGCTTGTCTACTAACTCCTGAACATCATTGTAGACGGTGGTCGGAACAGTCTCTATCCCAAGTTTTTCAAAAGTACGATAGTGTTCAATTTTAGCATCATATAGTGCGGCTATTTTAGGATCAGGACCGAGCAATACCATATTCGGATTATCCAGTTCAAACCATACGTTACTAAAGCTAAGGACAAATACCTTACCTTGTTTCTTTATAAGCTTTTCGCTAAGCTCCTTGATTTCACTGGATTTAGAGAATTGCTTGTTAAGGTCTTCGGGGTATATAAGGTTCATGATGTCTGTACGATTCATCTGCTTGTGCACGTCTTCTAGCCATTCATTGAGTACTATGTAGTTTTCTTCTTCAAAGAAGTGATTGTGATAAAACGGCAGAATATATATGGGCTTGAACTTCTTTTCAAATCGCTTCTCTAGTCCTTTTTGCCACATATCTATAAGTGGAATAAAACGGTCTGTGAGCATAGTAAAGAAGTAATAATACTCGTCAGTAGCTATATCGGGAGAAAGTTTTGATTTAATCATCTGTTCTGAGTTAATTCATGCTGTAGTTAAATAGTCGTGATAGATCGTGACTGAACAATATTAAGCACATTGTTACTATAAGCAAACTCAATGTCTTGCGGTGTGCCATAGTACTGCTCAATGCTACTTACCATCTGACCAAGTTCAGAGAGCTGACCTTCACTTAGACACGGCGTGTCCTGTAATTCTTCGTCCACAGGTACTTGTTGAGTCTCTCCATCCTTATAGGCAAGCATCACCGCTTTAGTTGATATATGTTTACTCGCAATACTGCCGTCACTTTTTGAAATCACGTAGTTGTCTGGATTTACCATGCCCTGTACAAGCAGTTCACCAAGACCATACGTAGCCTCAATCATTATTTGATTCGAGTCATGGTTTATAGGATTAACACTAAAAGCGACGCCAGCCATATCACTATCAACCATTTTTTGCACAACGACGGCAATCGAAAGACCATCGCCAGATGTATTTTGGGTTTCAGCATACGATAAAGCATCATCTACCGAAGCCCAGCATTTTTTGATACTTTCAACGAGCGTATCTCTCGTGACATTCATAAAGCTTTCGAATTGACCTGCCCAGGAAGCGGTGTCAGAGTCTTCCGAAATGGCAGATGAACGAACAGCAACACGTTGTGCCCCAAGTGAATCAAATGCCTCAAGAAGTATATTTTGAAAGCTGTCTGGTAGTCCTTGTTCGTGGAATTCGTTATACGCACTTGTCGTGACAACAAACCCATTAGGTACAGGGATACCAGCTTGGTAAAGCTTAATCAGTGAAGCACCTTTGCCGCCAACGTCCGCTACCTCTGGTTTATAGCCCTCTACATCGAAATTAACAATTTGTTCAGCTTGTGGCATCTTTAATTGATTCCAGATACTTCTTGAATTCAGGGAGTCTAAAAGCGGCAACGTGCTTATTAGCCATAACAACAGTTACTTCATCAGCTGCTACATGCACGTCCATACCTTCATTGTAGCTTGGGTCAAAATCCCTGAATGCCGCTATTGTTTCAGCATCTGTAAGTCCAGCCTGTTCAAGATAATGAGATGCATGGTGTAGGAATGAGTAGATAGTTTCACCGTGTGTAATCGCTAATCCAACTTCTTTATGGGAATCTGGCTGTTCAGCAGTTTTGGGGACAGCCGTTTCCTCAATCCATTCTGTTACATTTCTAGCAAGGCCAACAGAATCCTGACCACCAGCATCTAGCATAGCCTCACGGACCTCATCGGGCAGTTTGCGTTCGGTGTAGTCTTTCCAAAATTGTGGTGTTAATTTACCGTAATGCTCACCAATTGTCTTAAAGAACTTTGCAACACCCTCGCCACTCGTAGCAGTTTCAAAAAAGTCCCCGAGTCTATGCTCGGTATTGCGCCTACCAACCTCTTGACTACCGAATAACTGTTTCTCATACAGACTGGCGGTAATTGTAGCCCGCATAGGTCTTACTTCACGGGTTTCACCTGTAGCCTCGTCTGTTAGTTCTTTTGCTGCTTGATACGAAGGGCTCTGATATATAGTCGTGTTAGCGTTCTCAGGGACACTTGAATGCCAAGTGCTTGCTGCTGTTCGTGCGTCATCTATGCCTTCACGATTAAGAGCACCTCGCATACCTGTTGATGGGTCACGTTCATAGTTGCTGTGACGACGTAGGCTAAAGCTATGAATGCTATGGTCATGCCATAGTTGCTGAACACGTTCTAGCATCTCACTGTTATTTAATTGCTCTGAAGCACCTACCTGTTGTTGCTCAAGAATATTATCTGCTTCTGACTGATTTGTTTGTGGTGTTTCTTCGTTCATAATTGTTTAGATTGCCTCCAAATTAAATGGTTCTGTGTCTGGTGTCATTGCCCATGCCTTAAGGTTCTCGGGCAAATACCAGACAAAGTGTTGATGTACAGCAGGTGGACCAGTGGGTCTATCGGGTATTGCTGGATTTTGTGCTTTCAAGATGTCCCGAATTTGGGCGTGTAATCCAAACCACAGTGGAAGTAACACGGTATCAATAGTACCCATGATGTCTTTGAACTCAGTGAAGTTTTGAGCTTGTTTATAGCAAAGTTCAAAAAGTGCAAATTCTTCCTCTGCTAACGCTTTTTTAGCCGTTTCACGGTAACTGTCAACGACCGAACCCATACCGTCATGCCGCTTAGATAATTCTATATTCTCCTCACGGAACTCCACTGTGTGGGTAAGCATGTTATAGAATGGCTGTTTTGAGCTACGCATAACAGCTTGTTCTAAGGGTATTGCTAGGCTTTCCTTTAGGTCAAGATACTCGTGTTCGTTGGTCGTAATTAGACTATAAAGCTGTTCCCATAATTCGTTAATTCTGGGGCGATGGTCATCATTGTGTTCATCGACTAGTGGCTCTGCTTCCTCGAGTATTTTACGAGTTTCATCACGTTGTTTGAGCTGTTCATAGAGTTTTACTCCAGAAAGTGCTTGCTGTAGATACATATCGCCGTAGCTGCCTTGCATTAAATCACGTTGCATACGTTCAATATCATTCTCAAAATCGTTTACATCATCACCAATATCAACAACCTTACGAATTAAATCTTTCAAATTGTTTACGAAGTATTCGTGCACAGGACCATCAGGGAATAGGTAATTAACAATCCAAAATCGGTAACAATACATTTTTTGGAATCGTGCATCAATCTGCAATAAGAACTCTAGTGACGTTTGGTCACCAGTTTCATATTCGTGTTTTACCTTATCAAAAGCTTCGCCAAGTTCTTTACGGGCCAAATAACCATATTCCCGAAAAGCCTCCGAGTCGAAAGCTATCTTATGAGCTACTTCTTCATAATAGTTCACTATAGGTGGATATTTTGACCTGTAATATGGCAAGAGTACATCTAAGTCATTTGGGAGGCTCCACGGAAACTTAAGTATGTTTGGGTCATGTTTAATATTCATATACGTTACCCTCCACGCCATCAAGAATCACTTTTTGGCCATCAATTAAAGTGTTTGTCGCAGATTGTGTGCCCACAACAGCAGGAATATTAAATTCTCGAGCGACAATAGCAGCATGGCTAAGGTTGCCCCCCATATCTGTAATTATGCCACCTGAGCGTCGAATACCTAACAGAAATTGTGGGCGTGTCATCTCAGTAACAATAATGTCGCCCCTGTTAATCTTTGCAAGCTCTGATTCTATATCGGCACGCATAAACATGTTGATCCGTCGTACTGTTCCCACGACTCTGCCCGCAGATGCTGGGAAACCACTTAGTAAGCGTCGGGGTTTATTCTCGAAAGGCTTGAAGTACTCTCTTAATTTTTTCTCAAGCTCTCGATATTGTTCTGAGGTAGTTGCAAAGCTCTTTTTATCATGGCTGATAGGAATGCCCTCGATGTGCATCTCGCCAATTATTTGGCGAATATCTTGATTTGGCGTAAGTCCAATCTTGTCATAGGTTGTAACGAGTCTTCCTCTCCTATATATATGAAAGCCAAAGTAACTCTTGTTTAATCCACCTAGCTGATAGCCCCACCATCCATAGGCTTTACCACCATTAAAATCAAAAATGAATTCTGTCTTTGATTCATCGAGAATAGTTGGTACGAAAGGTGGGCAAGGCTCATCATTAAATATCAATTCGAGTTCTTCATTCTGGATAAATGGACCGAATCGTAAACCAAATTCTTCTTTAATGCTGGCAAGTAGCTTATCAGTAACTTCAACACGAAGTTTATGTATGACTACAGTTGTTCCGTGCTTATTAGTGTCGACTCCTTTACGCACAGTGAACGGATAATTAAACCAGTCGCCGTGCTCAAGCCAGTCATCGGCATCATATGAAAGCTCATATTCTTCATCGTTCCCAGCCGTCTTTGTAGTAAGAGTGAACCCGTGGCCTAGAAATGAAGTAGAGGTTTTAAGCCCAAGTCCAAATTCACCTAGCTGCTGTTGTTTTTCGGAAAATCCAAGACGGATAGATTTGGTAGCCTGATCCTCAGTCATCCCCGTGCCGTTATCAGAAACAATAATTGATTCTTTTGTGATGTTCACAGAGACCTTGAGTAACTCATTATCAATACGAGCATCTATTGAATTATCTATAAGCTCAGAAAGGGCTTCTTGGATTGAGTAACCAGTTTGACTGATTTTGTTCAGGATACTTCTGTGTGGGGAAATGTCTATGTGTTTTATTTTTTCATTCATAGTATAAGTATACCTACTCACCGCCTTAATTTGAAATTTAGTCATAATGTCTATTATGAGTAAAATCGCACTAACTATATAGGTAAGCATGGTGGGATTGTAGCTCATAGGGCGTCTGAGCTAGTAAACCAAAGCGTCTGGTACCTAGCTTTTACAGTAGTCAACGGGGGCGGAATATGATATATTAGCTTAATGTGGCACCGTAGCTCAGTTGGTTAGAGCGTAGGACTCATAAGCCTAAGGTCACAGGTTCAATTCCTGTCGGTGCTACCATTTGATTTTAATTTAAAATTATTTAACAATTTGACGGCTAGAGTTGACGGCAATAGCACCAATCAAGTGCTGACGAAAACGCAGTAATGCTCGTTCGTACACTTTGGTAAAGTCATTAGCATTAGCGTCAAAGGCAAGACTCATAAGCCTGAGGTCGCGAGTTCAATTCTCGCCCCTGCTACCAATAAAATGACCCCACTAGCTGGGGTTTTTCATTGGCTGAGGAGTGAGTAGCTAATGTCATGATTTCAACAAGGTCGTAGAAATAGACAGATCTCATTAGAGACTTTTACAATGTATAATTGATGGTAAAATTCATCAACTAGTAAATTCTGGCATCATAAATTGCCTCAATTCTTGCATTTCATACAAGTAAAAACCCCACAAACAAACGTCTGTGGGGTTTTCTTTTTCGCTCAGTTTTTCTCTGTTTAGCGTGGTTGCATTGGGCGAGCTTCGTTGACGGTTATTTGCCGTCCACCAATCTCGGAACCATTCATAGCTTTTTCAGCTGCTTTACCTTCGTCTTCGTTTTCAAACTCAACGAATGCAAAACCTTTGCTCCGGCCGGTGTCACGATCGGTAATGATCTTAACGCTAGCAACGGAACCGTGCTGAGAAAAAGCCTGCTGCAACTCATCTTCGGTGGTACTGTATGGTATTCCACCTACGAATAATTTGTACATTGCACATATTCCTTCATTTTTGACTAACAGGCACGACCTTCTTACCAGTTGCCGCTAATTGTTGTTTGTCCTGTTCTTTCACAAATCAAGAAACATGGCACATGAACGATAGCTGATTAAGCTGTAAGACACCTGTGCTCAGCAGTAAACCACAACTGTTGTAATTACGCAACAACAAATTACTTGACAAGTCAAGATGTTTACAGTTTTTACTATTGACATTTAAGTGTATTTAATGTAGTATATTAATTAGTTTGACGCGTTAAACAAACAAAAACAATACAAAATAAAGAAGGAGTTCTGCGTGCCAAAACTTGCATACGAGTATGTACCGGCGAAATCGTCTGTCATACGAAAAATCGATAAGCTACTCATGCGTATCTAGATAAAGATAGCTTGCCCGGCAATAGCACTAAAAAACCCGCCTACAGTTTGTTAAGGCGGGTTTTCTTTTAAGTACTTAGAGAGTTATTCGATGATGCCGCAACAAAATGGACACCCGCAGAGAAATGCGTTGTCCTCGTCAGGCTGAGTGTTGGCAACTATATCGCCTGCGATCGTGTCGTCAACTTCAACTAGCACCGAACTTGAACCGATCGACGCGCTCAAGATAGTATGCTGAAAGTGTGCTACTAATATATAAGAGGCTACCGCAGCCGCAACAAAGCTCGCTGCTAAGCTTAACCAAGGCACAAACGGTACGAATTTTTGAAGTGTATTCATCATAGGTTTTCTTGTTTAGTTTTTATATTTTACCGCTTATACCACTATAGCACAAGCACATAACATCACACGTATTTTTCTTCACCTTAGTGCTACACTGTTAACATACAGTTATTTAACATAAGGAGAAAGCAATCATGGCTGAAGAAAACAATGACAAGCAAACACAAGCAGGAGACGAAAAACCTACTGATCAAAAAGTTAGCAGTGACCTAGAGCAAGTAAAAATTATGGCAGCATTAGCATATGTTGGTATCCTATTCTTTTTGCCACTTGTTACTCATCCAAATAGTTCATTTGGTAAGTTTCATGCCAATCAAGGGTTACTGCTTTTGATAACTGGAATAGCAATAAATACCGTGGGATCAATTATTCCATTCATTGGGTGGTTCATTATCTTACCGCTTGGATGGCTGTTTACGTTCGTATTATTTGTCATGGGGATTGTCAACGCCCTTGGCCTTAAGAAAAAACGTCTGCCTGTTATCGGTGGCTTTGACTTAATAAAATAACCCCTAGGAGACAATGTGATGGCAAATGAACTTAACTCCGAACAAAAAAAACCCCTAACAGAAGATGACATCAAGGAAGAGCCAGCTTCAAAAGGCAATAACAAAACCCTGAAAATTGTCCTGATTATAGTTGGTGTATTAGTTGGCTTGAGTCTCATTGGCGCAGCACTTTTTGGCTGGATTGGTGCACGAATTGGCAAATCAATTATTGAGCAAGCAACTAACGGTTCAATCGATGTTGACGATGGTTCATTTTCATTTTCTGATGATGACGGTGATTTTGAGCTCGATACTTCTCAGCAGCTTCCACAAGACTTTCCGGAAGGAATACCTCTATACGAACCCTCAGAGTTAATATCTTCATCGCGAATACGACAAAACGACAATATTGTGTGGTCAGCTAGCTATACAACAAGCGATGAATACAGTACTGTAAGTAGCTACTATGAAAACGTGTTAGACGAAGGCGACTGGACACTTGAATCCATATTCGAAGCAGGTGAATTTACCAATATCGGCGCCAGCAATGAAGCTCAAGGATTAAACATCCAGCTCAATATCATCAACGATACAACTGATGGCAATACCGGCATCAACTTAACAGTTTCTAAAAGCCAAGACTAATCATATAGGTTTATTTGGTAGTAATATCTCGGTTGGTAAACCGAATAATTCCAACCGCAAAAAACACAACTGACAAACCTACCAAGATGAGTACTGGCAGCCACTCCAGATTAGTTGCGGGCGGCACCGTTGGTACATGACTAAATGGTGATATGTTTTCGAATCCATCAGGTAGATTCAGTAGTGAGCTAAATAATGGACCGAGTACCACTGCTAGAGCGACAATACTCCAAGCAGCCGCATTGGTCGCTCGCGGCCAGAACCCAAACACCATTACAATCAACGAAAGCACCAGTACTACAGCTGACAATTGCAGTGATATTCCACCGACGATACTCCAGGT
>SLHW01000042.1 GCA_007135955.1 Candidatus Saccharimonadota bacterium | reverse complement strand
GCATCCCGCTCATGGCGTTTTTTAATTCATTCATCGCCTCAGATGCAGCAAGCCACATCTGATAGGCCATCGTTGGCGTGCAATCGGCAACCTTGGCGCTCAGTCGGCTGGAGAGGTCGTCAAGGAACAAAGCCGTGGCCTGCTGCCGTCCCTCGGCGTCGACCTGCAGCGAGTTGTCCCGCTCAGCTTCCTCACATGTCAGCTTGAGCCATAGCAAATCGACTTTCCGCTCTGACGGCCCTTCTGGCGTCAAGACACTGAATACCAGTTCACCCGTCGTCAAGATCGCCCCCGATCTGCGATTGAGCTCCGTGGCAGATGCCTCTTGTTCCACTGCTTGCCCCGCTGGCTGTTCAAATTGTTCCGCCCCCGGCTGTTCAGGGTCCGGTTGGCTGGTCTGCGACTCCGACATTTGTCACTCCTTGTGCTACATTGGTAATTGGCAAAACGTCTCCTGGAGGTCCATCCAGAGTATACATTATGTCCCACTCGGCTGCATAGATTGGTACGCCTAATCCATTGCCCTCCAGCCAAGTTTTGAAGTCTCCGCCCGATTCTGTGGCACTCGCCGTGCCGACAGTTGTAATGGCTGGCTTAGGGATTGGATGCCCTGCCCGGCGTGCGAATCCGACCAGCCTCGCGTAGTATCGAGCCCGCCCTGATCGCTGTACGATGTCGTCTGTGCCGCTCGTAACTGGATAGGTAACCTGACTGCCTGAATTCTGGTTCCAAGTCGGATCGTCTGCCTCTGGAATTTGCAACACCGCGTGCCGGACAACAGCACGCTCACGTTCGATTTCCAAGCGGCACTGATAATCTAGCCAGCTTTTGTCCAGCGCTGGCGTCTCATTTCTCAACAATAATCGGCTGTCTGAAGCCCGGAGCGGTGGCGTAGCTTCTGCATCCCAGGGAATCCTCTCCGAACTCCCGCACGGATCGACAATCGAGTCATTCGATGCAAGATTCTGTAGGTTCGCGTACCCGCGTTGGCCGGTTATATTGGATATCGAATACGCCCATTGTCCCCATGTATTTAGCCCCAGTGGGGTCCATAGACCAGAATCTGCCAAGAGCTGCCGAAGTCCTGACAAGATGCGATAGCTGACGGAAAACGAACATTGCCGCGAAAACAAATGTTCTTCTACTGACACGTCATCCAGAAACACGCCTTCGCTGTAAGCTGCCTTGGCGATATCCACCCGCCTTTTCACGATGGCGGCAAATGCCGCATAGGCATTGAGCATCGGTTGATCGGGAGCCATTTCGATATCGACGCTGATCGTGTTCCAAAGGTGTGTCCAACCACGACTTCGTGCCCATCGTACAGAATGCTTGGCGTCGATCTTGACCACCCCGTTCGGATACGGATTGTTGCTCGGGATCTCCGTATCGACGATGGTGTAATCCATCCGACGCTTATCGAGAGACAGATTCCAGTTTTGCGTTGTTCGCTGAAACCGCGTCGGGATCCGTGGATTAACCCACGCTCGATAAGCATCGGCGGTGTCTGGAATCGTATAGAGAGTGCGGGTCATAGCGATCTCGTAGTACCCGCTGATCGTTCGGACGGTCAATCCTCGCTGGTCGATCGAGTAGGTGACCTGATAGTTCATGGCGATGATGCCGCTGGCGTTTATAGGGATCACGCAGTAGGCGATGCACGTCTCGCATTCCCATTCCACCTCGCAGGCGTAGGCTGATCCTATCGGCGTCCAGGACAGCATTCTCGGTTTGGGGCCAAACGCCACGTCATTTATGAACCCGTCCGGACTGGCGACGTTGGCATATAGGTTGTAAAACCCTTGATTCGAGACGATCAAAGATTTCCCTGCCTTTGTCAATCGATTGCGGATGTCCGCTAGTGTCATTCCCGTTCCACCACTGTCGGCAATCACGGCTTTCACGTTGATCGTGTACCGGTGATACACAACCGTCCGCTGAGCGTCGTCGTAGTGCGGCTCGCAGCGGATCGTTACGTGGGATGCCCCGTCGAATTCGTAGCCGTTGTAGGCTACGGTTCCAAACGGGATGATAATTGACGCCATTGCTCGATTTCCATGTTACGGAATGTTCGGTCTTAAAGGTCTGCGCGGGGCGCGCGGGGCCTGTGGATTTGGATTCTGTGCTTGTCGCGTAGGAAGGATCTGATTGAAGTCATCCCACCCAAAACCGTCTTTGTCTTTTTCGTCTTCCTTGATCTTGAGAAGTCTTGCTGCGATATTCACCAATGTAGGCAACGGCAGCATCGCCTGCAGTCCTACACCGATTGCTGGTGCAGCCACTTCTACCCCGCTTGCCAATTTTTCAAGTGCTTGCAGCGACAGCCGTGCCATTGGTTCAAATGTGTTGGCAAACTTCAAGGCGACGTTCAGCAATTCCGTTTGTACGTCCATTGATTTTTCGGCAAACTGCCCGCGCATGGACTCCCATTTCGCCACGTCCGGCCCAATTCGCTCGGTTCGCCGCAACGTCGCCTGCAGTTCGCGGATCTCGGTTTCCGCTCGGGCTCCAGCCACTTCACCGCTGTAGAGTGCCAGCTTCCTTGCTTCCTCTTCAACCGTCTTGCCGAACATCTTCATGCCTACCACGGCAATCGTGGCGGCAGTAGCCAATGCGGCAACTGCGATCCCTACTGGACCAGCGGCCACGGCAAGTTTACTGAGTGCTGCCGTCGCCGCCGATGATGCTGGTCCAGCAACAGTCGCTGTTGGTATTGGTGGTGGAACCGGAACCCGGCCAGGAGTTGGGACCGCTGACGGTCGAGGCGGCGGGACGGCCGACGTGGGTCGCGGTGGTGTAACCGGTGGCGGTGTGGCGGCCGGCGGCGCGGGCGGCGCTGCGGAAGATGGTGACGATGGCGGTTGCGTCGGTACAGATGGCTGGACTGGTTCCGGTGACAGGTCAAGCGGCTCCCAGTCGTCAATGATGGGTTCAGATGGCGGAGCAGGGAGGTCGGGTGTTGTTGGTGCCGGGCCAGAAACTGCTTGCGATGGCGGGCCTGCTGGCAATTCAGGCTGTTGAACCGGGGTAGGTTGCGATGGCGCCGCCGGTAGTTCGGTTGGCTGCGCAGGAGGCAGAGGCGGAGGCTCGGCTGGCTGTGGCTCAGTTGGCTGTGCCTCTGGAGGTGCGATCGGCGAAGCAGGAGCCGCTGGTGGGACGGGCGACGGTGCGGGTGCGGGTGCTGTAGGTGGTTCTGTTGTAGCAGGTGGTGTTGGTCGAGATGGAGCCGAAAAAGAGCGAATAAGCCTTTCAAACGGCGTGAGAACGCTTAGGATTTGCCGTATAGCCGCGCCAAACATCCCCATGCCGCTGGTTATACCAGCCAAGCTGGTAGTAAAATCCGCTACAGTTTTACCGCTATCGACAATCGAAGGTGGGGCTGCTGGCGCAGGAAGTACAGGAGATGTTGAAGGGGAAATCGAAGGGGGTGGTACGGAAGGCTGGTCGACCGGAAGCGTCGATGTCTGTTCTTGGGTGGGCAGCGATGGTTCCGCTGGAGGCTGTGGAGTCGCAACCGGAACAGGCCCAGGGATCGGGGCAGGTAGTTCAATTTGTGGTGGCGGTGTAACTACTGGACCAGTTGTTGGCGGTGGCTCTGGTGCAGCAGGCGGTGCTTTTGATGCTGCCGCCCGCAATTGTTCGATAAATTCTTCTGGCGATATCTTCCCGCGAGCATTCTCCCATGCACGTCCAATCGAGCTATTCCGTTCCGGCGACGGAACTTCCCCGGTTTTCTTCAGTGAATTAGAGAGCGAGTCATAGAAATTATCTACGATGGCAGTACCAGCTTGCTTTATGTCGGCAAGTCCTGATACTGGCCCTTCAGCAGTTGGTGTTGGTTGTTGAACTGAACCCGGCAGTGCCGAGGCAGGGGGTGTCACCGGAGGAATTTCAGGCGGCAACACTGGCTGAGATGGAGAATCTGGTTCCGGGCCCGGAATCTCTGGCAATGGAGGCGTGGTCTCTTTAGTCGGTTCCGGCCCTGGAACGTCCGACGTCGGTTCTGGCGGTGGTGCGGTCGGCGTCGGCGGTACGATCTCGGCAGGTACGATCTCGTCTGGCCCGCTGATCGGCGGAGTGGCGACCGGGGGTGGCGTCAAAATCGGCGGCGGCGACGACGGGGCTTCTTGCGGCCTGTCTTCTGGCGGCGTGAGCTTGCGGAATGCTCGATGTAACGCCTCGAACATTGCAAGCGTGTTCAGGATCTGCCGAATGGCCGTTACGAATTTTCCCATTTCGCCAGACATGCCGGACAGATGCGCAGCGAAATCGAGTACAGTTCGCCCTACGTCCGAGGTGTCCTGCTTTGGCTGTGGACGCTCTGCCGCGCGGGCTTGCTCTTGAAGCGACCTGACCCGCGATATCTCTTCGTCGTCTGCACCTCGATTCTGCAAATCACGGACGATATGACGGTCCCGACGTTCCTTCCATGATTCTCTCGGAAACTGGATCCTGTCTTCCAGGTCGGCTACTTCGTTCGCAATATGCCGTTCCAGTTTCGCGCGCTGGTCTTGCGGGCCACGTGTTGGACTGGGAGGTGGGCCTGTCTGTAGATCCGGATCGATCTGTTCAACTGAGACCGCAGGTGTCGACTGAGTTGAAACAGAAGGATGAGGGCCTGGAGTAGATGAGTCAGGGGTCGCCGCAGGGGGAGAAACGGGGGGAGTAGAGGCTGTCGGAGACGGCGTGGGTGTCGGTGGCGGCCCCTGCGGCATTGCTGTCGCCGGCGGTACAGATGGTTGCGGTGGCGAAGGTGGTTGCGGTGGCGAAGGTGGTTGCGGTGGCGAAGGTGGTTGCGGTGGCGAGGGTGGTTGGGG
>SLHW01000022.1 GCA_007135955.1 Candidatus Saccharimonadota bacterium | reverse complement strand
TTTCTATTGTAGCTAATTCTGATTGAATTATTTCCGGCAACACTGGCGCTGCAAAGGCAGCAAAAACTATTCCACATAATATCAGTGGGATAAAGTGTAGCGCTACCTTCATTCGAGACAAGCTACCCTTAAGGAATATACCCGTCAGCAGCACTGGTAGACTTAGCATAATGATTCCAACGTAGCTTAACACTACCTCACTACCGACAAATGACTGTAGTACCAACTGTACGTCATAGACAAAATACCGCTCCAGTAGCTCAGCTGCTAGGATAGTAGCAAACAATAAAGACGTACTTACACGAAACAAAGTGCCGACTACCAGCGGATAACCAAATAAAAATCCAAGAATGATATATGCTTCCACTTAATAATCGTAGCACAAGCGTCTTAAAGTTGTATCTGTTGACCCAGAATAATGTTTGCCGACTCAGCAACTCCAGCATTTACTTCTATAACATACTGAGCAGGAGCGGTTTCGTTGCAAAAAACTTGATCCGGATAAGTATCAGGTTGAATGTCTCTGATCACGTCTACAACTTGACCGTCCCGATTTAGCCAAATCATATCGAGAGAAAAGTTCATATCTTTCATCCACATACAGTGCTCACCTTCGGACTGGAAATCGAACAACATACCTTCATTAAAAGACATGCTCTCTCTGCCTGACAGTCCACGAGTCAGGCTTTCTCTTGATCTGACTGGCTCAAGCTCAACGCAAACCTTATCTCTAGCCGGTTGACTACTTAATACAGTACAGTTCACGCTTTCATCATCGCGATGCTGTTCGATAAATGCAGCTATAGCTACACCCACCAATGCTACTGCTAGCACGGAAAATAAAGATACACGCGTAAGCCAAGCCTTGGGCTTAGGCACCGATTCGATCTTTTTTCTGTTTGCCTTTAGCGTTTTGTTCAACATAATCAATCACTTTACCAGCGATGTCTCGACCGGTCACCTGCTCAATCCCAAATCCTGGGCTAGCATTCACTTCTAATATGAGTGGGCCTCTACTTGAACGCATGAAGTCAACTCCAGCGATATTCAGGCTCATTGCTTTCGCAGCCTTAACACACATTTTACGCTCTTCTATCGTTAGCTTTACAGGAGATCCACCGCCCCCCTTATGAAGGTTTGACCTGAAGTCATCATCTAGGCTTTGTCTCTTCATGCTTGCAATCACTCGGCCGCCAACAACAAAGGCTCTAATATCCGTTCCCGCTGACTCTTCAATGTACTCCTGAACCAAAATATTCGTACCATCTTCATTGGTAAGATAAAAAGCTTGCAGAACCGATTTCGCGGCTTTCTTTGTCTCAGCAAGAACAACTCCGTTTCCGTGTGTTCCACGAGCCAACTTAATAATCACTGGTGCGCCACCAAGCTTTTCGATTAAATCATCAATATCTGCAGAGTTTCGGCTAAATACTGTTTTTGGAATTGCTACTCCAGCTCTTGCCAACAGTTGCATCGATCGTAGCTTGTCGCGAGAGCGTGCAATCGCTAAAGAACCAGAAACGGTATATACCCCTTGTGTCTCTAGCTGTCTGACTATCGCAGTACCATAGCGAGTCATGCTACTTGCTATTCGCGGAATTATGGCATCATATATGCCAAGGTTTTCACCCCTGTAGCTAACGACAGGATTGCTCTTTTCTATTGATGCATAACATTCTTTATATTTAACTACCCTAACTTCATGACCGCGACTTTTGGCAACTTCTTTTAAGCGCTTGGTTGAGTAGTTTCCTGGTCCATTTGACAAGATTGCGATCTTCATAAGCTATCTCTCTTTATCTGTTGTTGCAGTTCATTAGAGCGTCTTTTTTCTTCAGCCTTCAGTGGCATTCCTAGCTTAACATCAACAATGAATTTACCACGAAGAATATTACGACCAATTAGAATAGGGTATGTCTGCATACTACGATCCGCAAGGGTAAATCGTGCTCTAATTTTCTTGCCGCCGAGGGTAGTAAGCATACGGATTTTATAACGAAGCTCTGCTTGGCCATTAGAGCTTGCAACCATACCGTGGGAAAAGTCATCGAAATAATACTTCTTGCCTGTATATTGTGCATTGTTTTTATCAAAGAAAATAACTGCAAGCTTACCATTTTCTAGCTCTGTATGCGAAACGCTGATAGCTGATGTTCTTGCTCCAGTATCAATACGCGCATGAACGTTATCAATTCCAAGCTCTGGAAACGAAACCGTCTCAACGCGACCTATTATTTTCTTTTCTGGTTTTTCACTGTTAATCATTGTTTTATTATACAATAGTTGTTGATATTTTACAATAATTTATTCGCCTCCTGTTAAGCTTCTATGACTCAAGAAGCTCTTTTATCATTTCGGAGTAAGCAATAATCTTTTTTTCATGAAACGCTCCGTCTGATATCTGAGGTGCACGATTTACTTCTAGGATCACATGCCGACCAGTATGCTTATCGATCAATATGTCTACTCCAGCAACTGTTAGTCGCTCTAGTCGCGCAGCAGCTACTGCATCTGTGGTAATTTTTGAGCTTATACTAGAAGCGTCTTCGAGGGTAGCAGTTCCGCCCACAGATATGTTATTAAGGTGCGAGCCTCCACTAGCTCTGCGAAATAGCGCAAGTGATAGCCTGCCGTTAAGTATAAGTAGTCGGTAATCACCGTCATTTTCTAAATAAGGCTGCACAATCATTGGTGTACTAGTTTTCTTAAATACATCATTTAACTCTTTAAAAGATGTGGCCAGATAATTATCCTTGCCTTTATGGCCAAAGTCGCTCTTGACTATTATCGGAAATTTAAAAGGTGGGTTGTCTGAAAACAGTCCTATGATTATCTCAGGCTGTGCATAAATAGTTCGCGGAATCGGAAGACCATTAGCAACCCGCAGAAATGATCCAACTAACTTGCTTTTACCTGGTGCTGACAAATACTCATCAATATATTTAACGTCTTTATATTCTAGATAATGGGCACAAGCCATAGCGAGTTCAATTTCTTTACCAACTCTTCGGAATATGACCAGGTCAAAGCTTGAAATATCCCAACCGTGTGTAGCATGAATTATCTTACTGTTATTATCGCTTGCGTCATAAATCAAATCGCCAAAATGTGCCGTGACGACTTGGGTGCTAGCCTTAAGTTGCTCAGTCACCCCCTCTCCTAATGCGAGCCAAGTTTTTTGGATTGGCGTGGTCGCACCTTTATCTCTTAGTAATAATACGCGCTTCATTTTTTATAGTACCTTTCTGATTATTTGTTCCGTTAATTAGGGTCATTCTACAATGTCGAATAAGAGACTAGGCTGTATTCAAATATTAAAATTTAAAAAACATATTCAAAACTCAAATAACTGCCCGATAACTCACTATACGAATCACTACCAGAATAATTATACTGATTAGCAGCAATATCATAGCAAGCATCCCTAGAATAAAGCCTCTTTTATCGCTTGATACATTCATAATTAGCCTGAGTATGCTATTTTTCTCGAGAAAACACAAGCAGAAACAACAATGTATCACTAAGCAGTTGTCTTAAATAATATAGTTTGATACAATATAATTGACTTATATGCTTTATTATGTTAATATCTAGTACATGTACGAAACACAAAAACCAGAACCTGGCTCAGAACAACTCAAAACTTTCGATAGCCTTACTGGATTACTTGACCGACGCAGCTTCAATGAAGCATTGCACCTATGTGAAGAAAAAATACCTGGGAAGTTCACTATTGCATTTATTGATCTCGACGGCCTGAAAAAAATCAACGACACAGAGGGTCACGTAAAGGGTGACGAATACATACAAGGAGCAGCTCATGCAATGAGCGATGTGCTAAGGGCCACCGACTTAATCGCACTAACCCAAGCCTCCGAGTCTGGCAGAATCGGGGGTGATGAAATCGGAGTTATCTTTAAAGATGTAAGTAAGTCAGAAGATATCAACGAGATTGTCACACGCGTCAGAGAAGGATTTAAAGAAAAAGGTATCAAGGCGTCTATTGGCACAGCATCGCATCAGCTTGAAGAAAATTCATCCGAGACACTTCATCGGGCCGATGAAGCTATGAAAAGAGACAAAGAAGAAAGAAAGAAAAAAGAACTGGAAGCTAAAAGTCGCCTACAAAGGTTAATGATGGGAGGCGCTAAAATACTACTAAAGGGTGCTGGAGTCTATGACCCTAGAATACATGGCTAAAACAATTTCCTTCTCTGACCGTCTGTCTGCTGTAGCTCTTGAAGTAACTGTCTTTGTTTTTTGCTAAGCTTCGTTAGTGTATCAACGTGTATAGTTACGATATGGGATCCGCGAGTCTCTTTCTTCAAATGAGGTACTCCGTGATTAGATAACCGAAAGTCAGTCCCTGACTGGGTGCCGGGCGGTATCTTCATTTTGATTGGGCCGTCAACTGTATCGATTTCAGTTTCGATACCCAACGCTGCATCGACCATATTTATGTGCTCTTCACTTAATATTATGTCGCCTTCTCTTGTAAATTTCTTATGTGGTTTAACGCGGATATTTACGTACAAATCACCCTTGGCCCCGTTAGCGACAGCTTCGCCGTGTTCTCGCAAACGAATCGTGGCACCATCATCAACTCCAGCAGGTATTTTCAGTTTAATATCTTGCTTTTTTTGCTCGGTGCCCTTACCACGACAATTGGTACACTTTTTTTCTGGCACTTTGCCGCGTCCTGCACAAGTTGAGCAAGTAGCTGCTTGTTGAACATTGCCAAAAACTGTCCGCATGACCCGCACTCGTTGTCCAGAACCTTTGCAGTCCTCGCATTCTTTTAGTTCATAACCTGGTTCAGCCATCTGACCCTTACAGTGATCACAAACATCATCAA
>SLHW01000048.1 GCA_007135955.1 Candidatus Saccharimonadota bacterium | reverse complement strand
GTGTTCTGTTGAGTGAATTAGGCTGTCAAGAACTGTGAGGTCTTCTCCCATGAGGCGATCTGATTTGATTTTGAGCAGTACTGCTGCTGCGAGCACGAGCTTTCCTCCTACGCGAAAATCGAGTTCTTGGAGTTTTCTGATGATATCAAGAAATTTTTGTTTTAGTAACGTCACGTTGATATCCCATGGATCCATCTGTTCTTTGCGCACAAGGTCTACGATGATGTGTTGCCAGGAGAGTTCGTCTTCTGAGAGGACTACCTGGAGGATTTGTTCGTTTGATTGTTCAGGAGAAAAGGATGTCATAAGCTCCATATTAGTATCCACAAGTGTATACTGGTTATATAAATTTTGTTATTTTCTACGGTTGTATTCTTCGTACAGAAGAGAAAAAATGGGTCCGGCCAGAGTCGAACTGGCGACCTCCGCCAAGTCAGGGCGGCGTCATAGCCACTAGACCACGGACCCATACATGCAGCGAAGAGCGTACTCCTTTAAAACCTTTCGAGTGGAGCCTAAGCAAAGCATTCTTAAACAGTTACTGCCTACAGCATCCCATGGTGGGCATAGACTTCACACACGCAGGAACACAATCAACACACGACGATATCATCAGCGCTGAGCGCGAGCGCATCCTCGCAGCAACCACGAACTACACTGATCCTCGCTGCTCTGTCGCGCTCGCCTCCGACCCGGAGCTCTTTCACGCAGCAGTTGAGCTCGCACAACAGTACCGAGAAGTAGATCTCGTTGTCATTATCGGTATTGGCGGATCAAATCTGGGCACACTCGCTGCTCTGAGCGCCACCTATGGGATTGCGTGGCCCAAACACGTCGTGTTTTTTGACACGGTAGACCCTGATGATACTGTCCAGCAACTCCAGACACTGCGTACTGCGTGCCAAGACAAAAAACGCGTCCTCATCAACATCATAAGCAAGTCTGGCACGACTGCGGAGACCCTTGCAAACGCGAAAGTCGTGTGCGACCTCCTCACAGAACACGACTACGCACTCTCAGAGACTGTCGTGATCACAACGGACAAAGACAGCGCTCTTGACGCGTTTGCTTTGCAGCACGCAGTTCCTGCTCTTCATATTCCTGCTCTTGTTGGAGGACGTTTTAGCGTGCTCAGCCCTGTCGGTGTGTTTCCCCTTGCAGTACTTGGTGTTGACGTACAAGAACTCCTTGGTGGTGCGCGAGAGGCGCTTGATGAGTTGCGCTCAGGACAAGACTGCGCCGCGCGCCTTGCCAGCGTGCAGTACGCGCACGCACTCTCGGGTCGCAACCTCGTAGATTTTTTTGTGTTCGCAAAACGTTTTTCTGCGGTGGGCGCGTGGTATCGTCAATTACTTGCTGAGAGCATCGGAAAAACTCCTCAGGTAGGGATTAGGCCCACAACGAGCGTGGGCTCAACGGATTTGCACAGCGTGGCGCAACTCTATCTGGCAGGGCCTGCCGACAAATTTTTCTTGCTCGTATCTCTTAGTGACGCACACCCTGTCTTGGTCAGTCCCAGCCCTCTTGATAGCGTCTCACCAGCCATGAAGGGTGTCTCGCACAACGAGCTCTACGCCGCCATTTATCAGGGCACAAAGCAAGCGTTTATCGGTCAAGACATTCCGTTTGTCGAATTCTCTCTTGCGCCCACAGCCCATGATCTTGGGTATCTGTTGCAACTGCTCATGCTTGAGGTTATCTATCTTGGTGCACTCTTTGAGGTAAATCCGTTTGACCAGCCAGCAGTGGAGCTGTATAAGAAAGAAACGCGAGCGGCGCTTACGAGATGAATTTTCGCCTCCGAAGAGAAAAAAACACTGTTTCTATCCGCGCAGAAGATGATACGGGACGCACACTCTCAACAAAGCAACTGATGAACGCCCCTGCTGAATTGGCTGTCGCAGCCTCTCGTCTGGCGGTGTGTGTTGAGCGAGAAAACCCTCAAGAAACTGATCCACCAGCAATTCTTGAGCGCGTACACACTTACTCAGAACTCCAGGTCGTATCAGCTCTCAAAGACACGAGTGCTGTTATTGGTGCGCGATTTCTTGAGAAAACTCCTCTTGAGTTCTCCTTTGAAGGAGAATCTGTTGTTGCGCACGCAAAACTCGGAAGGACTCGCGTACGTGTTGACGGCACACAAGCTGGTGTGTTTGGCCAAGACCCTGCGTTCGTGTTTGCAGACCAAGAAACGCTACTCCTTGCTGAAATTGATCTCGACGCGCCCCCTGTGCTAAAGCATATCATTGATCACACACAAACTCCTATTCCTCGTAGCTTCTCAAAAACCTTGTTTGACACGGTCTTTCACGACGCTGATGGCTTGGGAAGGGTGTATTTGTCGCATGCATCCATTATTGAGCCGCTCGCGACAGCTCCTACAACGCGGTTGTACATTATTGAGCGCGGAGCAAGTTTTGTGTGCGAGCTCAGATTCGTGTACAAAGACACTGAGATTCCGTTCGGGTTTGAGGGTGAGCGATACATCTTTGCAAACGCAATGCTTGTGCGCATAACGCGTGACTTTGCAGAAGAGCAGCGTCGCTACGAGCAACTCCTCAGCCATGGATTGCTTGAGGAAAAAGGAGTGTTTATTCCTGAAAACGATCCTGTGTCGTGGCTGGCAGAAACTGCTCGAGCCCTCATTAGTGATGGTGTTGAGGTGTTTGGGCGAGAAGCCCTTCTTGGACGGCGAGTGCGTGATCAGCAAGCACGTATGTCTGTGTCAGTAAGTACTGAGCGAGACTGGCTTGATTTGCGCGTGTCAGCGCAAGTGGAGGATTACGATATTCCTGTCCGTCACCTCGTGCACGCGCTTATTGAGCGTGAGCGATTCGTGCAGCTTTCTGATGGCTCGTTAGGAGCGATTCCTCGTGAGTGGATTGATAAACTCTCAGAAGTCATTGGTGTGCTTGAGGTTACTGATACGGGTTTTCGTGCGCAGCCCGCACAAGTGGCTGTGGTGGAAGAGGTGGTGTCTGTGGCGAGCGAGCACGACGCCTCAGTGCAGTATGAGGACTTGCGCAAACGATTTGCGCGCGGACCCCTCCCGCTTGAGCGCGCACAACCAGAAGGGTTTGCAGGGCAGCTGCGACCGTACCAGCACAAAGGGTTTGAGTGGATGACGCATCTGCGTTCGCTGGGCGTGGGCGGTCTTCTGGCTGATGATATGGGTCTTGGAAAGACGTGTCAAGTGCTGTGTTGTTTGCAAGATGCGCGCGAGCATGGCAGCACAAAGCCGTTTTTGGTCGTCGTACCCACAAGTCTTGTCTACAATTGGAAAAAGGAGGCGGAGAAATTCACTCCTGACAGAAAGGTGTACGTGCATCACGGTGATGGGCGAGCATCCACTGCTGAAGAATTGCGCACAAAAGACGTGATTATTACGACCTACAACACCTTAAGAAATGATATTGCTGTTTTTGCCACGGTCCCTCTTGGGTATGCGGTGCTTGATGAGAGTCAATACATTAAGAATCCTCACAGTCAAGTATCGCGTGCTGTGCGCCAATTAGTTGCTGATCACCGCATTGCTGCCACAGGAACGCCTATTGAGAATTCTTCTTTGGAGCTGTGGTCACAATTTGCCTTTACAAACCCTGGCTTGCTTGGTGGACAAGCATATTTTACTCGCACATTTGCGCGGCGTATTGAAGAGCGAGGAGATGCTGAGCGCGCAGAAGCACTCAAGTTACTGGTTGCGCCGTTTATCTTGCGCAGAACAAAAGAGTCTGTCGCAAAGGATTTGCCTGAAAAACAGATCTCTGTGGTGTATTGCGATCTTGAAGATGAGCAAGAAACCTTGTATAATGCCGTGAAAGCCTATGTTAAAGAAGATGTTGAGGAGATCATGGAGCAAGAAGGCATGGGTGGCGCTCAGGTGAAGATCTTGCAAGGACTGTTGCGCCTGCGCCAGCTTGCCAACCATCCGCTCTTGGTTGATAAGAATTATCTTGGTCGCTCAGGAAAGTTTGACGCCCTTCTTGATAGACTCTTTGAAGCAGTTGCGGAAGGACATAAAGCGCTCGTGTTCTCAACGTTTATCGGGACGCTATCGCTGTTGCAGCAAGAGCTTTCTGCGCGCGGTATTCGCTACGCGTATCTTGATGGTCAAACAGGTGATCGTCAAGCACAAGTAGAGTTGTTTCAAGAAGATGAGGGGGTGAGCGTGTTCTTAATTAGTCTCAAAGCAGGTGGTGTAGGTCTTACCTTGACTGCTGCTGATTACGTGTTCATCGCAGACCCGTGGTGGAATCCTGCCGTTGAGCGTCAGGCGATTGACCGCGCGCACCGGATTGGCCAGACAAAGCCTGTCTTGGTGTATAAACTGATTTCTCGCGGTACTGTTGAGGAGAAGATATTGGCTTTACAAGAGCAAAAAACTGCGTTGTCAGAAGCAGTTATTCAAGAGGATGGGTTTTTCAAAACACTCTCGCCTGACGATGTGCGCTCGCTTCTTGAGTAGTGCTGACATACGCTTATATAGTCAGTATTTTCTTTTCACGCAATGATTGACGTGGGTATTCTCTTCGCGCTTATCTCCTTAGTTGGTTGGGGCGTGGGTGATTTTCTTATTCAAAAAAGTACTCGCAGCATTGGTGTGTGGCAGACGAGTGTGTACTTGTCTTTGTTTGGCACGCTCCTTCTCGCTCCGTTCGCGTGGATGTTTGCGCCTCCCATCTCTCGTTCTTTGGCGGGGTTGTTTGTGATTGGCGCCCTCGTCATGACGATTGGTGTCTGGATTAATTTTACCTCGCTAAAAAAAGGCAAGTTATCTGTTATTCAACCAGTTCTCGGATTAGAACTTGTGTTCGTGGCACTCATCGGTTTTTTCTTTTTGTCAGAGCAGCTCTCTACGCAGCAGTACGTAGCGGTGGCAGTCATAACGCTGGCTACG
>SLHW01000021.1 GCA_007135955.1 Candidatus Saccharimonadota bacterium | reverse complement strand
GATGTGTTGGCTGGGGTAGTCTGTGCGGGTGGCTCTGGAGTATGTTGGGTGGTTGGCTGTGACTGACTGGGTGGTCTTGTAGCTGCGTTGTAGCGATTTGGTATTCGGCCTGGTGCTGGTGGGCGCTGATTGGTGAGTTCTCGCTGTTGGATTACAGGTGCTGTTGGGCGTTGGGAAGGTTGTGGTCTGTTGTTGTGTGAGGGACGAGACGGCAGAGAGCCACCATTGGTTTGTCGACGGACGGCAATCCGAAATGATTCGCCTTCTCTACCCTCTTTGATTTGCTGCATATACTCTTCAGTTCTATTTGTTCGAAAATACGTTAGCAGTATGACAAAAATGATAGAGGCATGCAAGTAGAAGCGGTGCTTGGTAGAAGGCACCGAACAAATAAGTGACATTCGCAGAGACAAGGTTATTAACAACCATACAAATTCAGCTGCTTGGCTATGCTCGTTGGATTCCGAGAAAACACGTCTTTAGCTAAAAAAGATACACTTTTACAATGATATTAAAATTAAATCAATTGTCATTCATCAATATTTAGCTCAACAGCCTCCATGAGCGCGCAGCTGAATCTGAACGTCTGACTAGCATAGTCTCGAATGCTTTCACCAAAAATATTGACACCCTGGAGTATCCGCTCGGTTGGCGTTTATCAAGATTGAATGGCCACACCGCCAGAGTAATTCGACTTAAAGCAAGAGTAATAGCCGATTGAAATATCAGCTGGAGAATAGACTGTAATTCAATCCTCTTTTGGCGTAATGAAATCTCTCTATGCAGTCAACGCTAGTTCCGACAAGCTGGATTAATGGCGGCAAGAAAGCCAGATACTTGTATCGCAACACAGAGGGCTCTAGATTTATGTGCTTCGACTATTCGCCGTGCTCTTCGATAGCTTCGAGGAGTGAGCTTTCTAGTTCAGTTTTTTTCTTAAGTTTTTGTTCAGTTTTGTGTGATTCAGGCTTACGGTCAGCTGCTGTAGCTTCTTGCAAGTCGGCTTCTTTTATCTTGGGCTTTGTAGCATCAGCTGAATTATCCCGATTAGATGATGCTGCTTTTCCTTCAGTAGGTTCGTCCTCTTGTTCAGGCGATTCTACTGGCGCATCGGCCTGGGTTATATCGATTTCATACCCAGTTAATTTGCTTGCTAGGCGAACGTTTTGGCCGCTACGACCGATAGCTATAGACAACTGATCCTCATCGACAATTACTCGAGCGGTTTTTGTATCTTTGTTGACTCGAACTTCTTTAATTTTGGTAGGACTCAAAGCATTAGTAATGTATTCTTTTGGATCGTCGCTCCAGACAATAATGTCAATCTTCTCTTGTTCGCCTATTTCGCTCATAACAGCGTTAACGCGAGTTCCGTGTCCGCCCACAAAGGTTCCAACGGGATCGACACCTTGAACATTACTGTATACAGCAAGCTTGGTGCGAACACCCGCTTCGCGAGCCATTTCCTTAATCTCGACTGCCCCGCCCTCCATCTCTGGGACCTCATTCTGAAAGAGAAGCTTCACAAAATCTGTCGAACCACGGCTTACTACCAGCTGTGGTCCACGAAAGCCACGTTCGACGTCTTTGAGAAATACCTTTAGCCGCTGACCGGGGTGGTGGCGCTCTCCTTGAATCTGCTCGCTTCGCGGCAAGATGCCTTGCGCTTTACCTAAATCTACCCGGACGATGTTTCCTTCGACACGAGATACGATAGCATTGATAATCGTGCCGATTTTATCTTCGTACTCTGCTAAGACAATTTCTCGCTCAGCCTCGCGCAAGCGCTGCAGTATCACCTGTTTGGCAGTCTGAGCAGCTACTCGCCCGAAGTCCTTAATCGTTTCATGAACTTCAATTTCTTCACCGACAGCGACGTCTTTTTTGATTGCCTGGGCTTCTTTTTTACTTATCTGAGATTTTTCATTATCTACTGATTCGACAACCTCTTTAGTAATATAGATATCTACATCACCAGTATTGAGATTGAGGGTTGCGCGTACTTCCTGGTCACGATCGCCGTGATCACGACGATAGGCAGCCGCCAACGCCTGCTCGACAACAGCCTTAACAGCATCTTCGTCAAGATTTTTTTCTTCGGCGATTGCACGAACTGCGCTCGCGATTTGTTTAAAGTCAATATTCATAGTATGTCTCTCCTTGTATTTTTTGGACTATGGTGTTTTAAATGAAAAAATCCGACCCAAGTGGTGTGGCCGGATACTTCATTGTTAATACTACGCCAGATTTCAGTAAACGTCAAATGCTACAATAAACGCTATGAGCAAATCGGTGACACATTTAGCTGACTACTTTGCGCCAGCGCATTATCAACTAGAGCTAGAACTCAATAAAAAAGAGCAGACCTTTACTGGTGTAGTCGAGATACACGGCAAGAAGATCGGTCGACCCACCAAGCGACTCACCTTTCATCAAAAAGACTTGCGTATAAATAGCGCTAAGATCATCAAACATGATAAAAAACACGGTGTCATCGAGATACCAATTACTAGAATTGTCCAGCATGCCGGCTATGACGAAGTTCGCCTGCATTCGAATGAACTACTCTATCCCGGAGAATATCATGTAGAGATATCTTTTTCGGGTACTATTACCACTCAGATGAATGGTGTCTATCCCTGTAACTTCACCCACAACAAGAAGAAAAAACAGCTGCTGGCAACCCAATTTGAGAGCCATCATGCTAGAGAGGTATTCCCTTGTATCGATGAACCAGTAGCCAAGGCTACCTTTCAGCTCACCACCAAAACTGAACCAGGTGAAACAGTACTATCAAATACAGCGATAGAAGAACAGCAGCAAGTTGATGGAAAGCTAATTACAAAGTTTGAAAAAACACCAATTATGAGTACTTACTTACTCGCTTTTGCTACGGGTGAACTTGGACACAAAGAAACCAAGACAACAACTGGTGTTGCAGTACGAGCGTACGCAACACCAGACAACGTAAAATTTGTTGATTTTGCGCTAGAAGTCGCGAAATCATGTCTAGAATTTTATGATGAGTACTTCGGAATCCCCTACCCGCTGGAAAAATGCGACATGATTGCCCTGCCGGATTTTGCCAGTGGTGCTATGGAAAATTGGGGTCTTATTACCTACCGTGAACAAACGCTATTGGTCGACCCGGAGCACACTACTATGACCACCAAACAATACGTAGCAATGGTAGTCGCTCATGAACTTGCTCACCAGTGGTTCGGTAATTTGGTGACAATGAAATGGTGGACAGACCTTTGGTTAAACGAGGGTTTTGCGAGCTGGATAGAATACCTAGCAGTAGACAACCTGTTCCCAGATTGGCAGATGTGGACACAGTTTGTTGCAACTGAACAGCAACAGGCAATGCGCCTAGATAGTCTGATTGAGACGCATCCAGTTGAGGTGCCGATCAAGCACCCTGATGAGATTCGGACTATTTTCGATGCAATTAGTTATAGTAAAGGCGCGAGCTTGATCCATATGCTACACGGCTACCTGGGGCCAGAAACATTCCAAGCAGGACTCAGAACCTATCTACATCGTCATAGTTACGCCAATACGATTACTACTGATTTATGGCAAGCACTGGAAGACAGTAGCGACCAACCAGTGCGATCATTTATGCATGACTGGACAACGCATTCCGGGTTTCCGTTGGTGCGCACAACTGTCGAAAACAATCAGATTTCAATTACTCAAGAACGCTTTTGTACAGATCCATCAACTGCTGCTGCAGCTTCTACTGTCTGGCCGATACCCCTCTTACTTTCAGAA
This sequence comes from Candidatus Saccharimonadota bacterium, assembly GCA_007135955.1. Lineage (GTDB taxonomy): Bacteria > Patescibacteriota > Saccharimonadia > Saccharimonadales > SLHW01 > SLHW01. The sequence goes on along the minus strand of SLHW01000021.1, from coordinate 1,235 downwards.
AATATCGATAACGACCTCCTCACAAAATCCACGAAAAAAATAAAGCTGACAACCAATCAGCCGATCAAGCTAAACCATGGACAAACTGGCTTCTATCGAACTCTATATAATTCTTCACACCTCGATCTACTCGGTCACCAAATTACGAAAGGCAAGCTAGCCGAGCTTGACCGAATCGGCGTTGCTAGTGATGTCCTGGAGGGCGCGAAATATGGATATTGTGATAGTGTTGATACTGTTGCGTTTTTAGATAATTTCAACGATGAAGAAAGTTATGCAGTATGGGAAGTTATTAGCACATGGCTGGGCTCACTACGGCTCGTTATGAATGATGAAAAGCTGCGAGAAGCAATGAAGCCATTTACACGGCAACTTATTGCCAAGCAGCTTGAACGGCTTGGCTGGGACGAAAGCTCATCGGATAGCTATTTTGATAAACTACTGCGACCAACCATTATCAATATGGCAGCCGGTGCAGATGAAGATTGGGTAGTAAAAAAATGTGAAGAATTGTTTGCAAAAATTCATGACGTCGATGAAGTTCGCCCCAGTCTGCGACAAGGCGCACTCACTAAAAATGTTAAGCGAGGCTTAGTGCATCCAGATCTCCGTGGTGCAGTTTTTGGCACCGTCGCTCGCCGCGGCGATCAAGACACCTTCCAAAAGCTAGTTAATCTACACAACTCGTCACATCTTAGCGAAGAAAAAACCACTCTTGCTGCAGCTATCACTGGATTCCGGCAACCCGAGTTAATTGACCAATCCCTAAAACTAATCAAGTCATCAGATGTGCGACTGCAAGATGTATCGTATTGGATTGCCTATAGCTTTCTAAACCGCCACGCCAGAGACCATACATGGCAATGGTTAAAAGACAACTGGGACTGGCTAGAAAACAACCTCGGGTCTGACTTAAGTTTTTATCGTATGCCATTGTATATAGCTAGAGTATTTACTGGTGAAGATTTTAAGGAAAGCTATCAGGAATTCTTTAAGCCAAAGTTGCGGCCTGGCATTGAGCGACCGTACAAGCAAGGCCTAGAAATGCTTACTTGGCAAACTCGCTGGCAAAGCAGTAGTCACCAAGCTTTAACTCATCACTTTACTGCCAAACATCAAGAAACAACGTAGTTTCATCTCCGTTAATCAAAACTGCACCAAACTACTATTCGTTTTTGTTATCATGCTCTGTTGTTTGCCGCTTAGCTGCAGAAACTATCTATCAAAGGATTTAG
>SLHW01000032.1 GCA_007135955.1 Candidatus Saccharimonadota bacterium | reverse complement strand
GCACGATCGACCATGGCAGGAACGTTCGGTGTATGGGACTATTCGCTCGATGACGTACGCTGGGCTAAAAAGGAAATTTGACGTACAGGCTTACATTGACAAATATATAAATAAGTGATAATATGATACTATGCCACAAGTAGGTCCCGAGGATAGATTTGAGCGGTTTCATGACATTGATATAAGTCAAAAAACGCTTGCCGATGAAACTGTAGTCGTTCAGCATCATTTAGAAAACACTGGACGCACCATACTTTATGGTCCAGTGGACAGGTTAACCCCTGAATCGCAGGCAATGCAAGAGCTAGTGCTTATACAGACCGTTGATTTGACCTTCGAAGATGAAGTCGAGAAAAGCTTATCTTTGCCGACTGTCGGAGGGGTGGTATTTGCTCCCGATAGAGTCGAGGTGATACGTGACCGAGGCTTATATTCAAATATAAAAACTAGCGGTGAGTTAGTGGTACAGTTTCCCGGCGATGTCGGTATGACTTTAGTAGAGGTTGAACAAGTATACTTATTTGCTGGTGCCATAGAGCGCTTCAAGCAACAGATATTTCATAAACAAGAACCAAAAACTCGCGTTCGCACTCGCATTTATCAAGCATAATTATCGTTGTAGTGTAGTAACTAGGCTTGGCAGTTTTGGTATTTTGCAATAGCCTGTCTTAATGATAAGGCTGTGAATATTGAAAAATTGTGACTATCGTCAGCTTATTCTTCAAAGTGAAGATATTTTGACATCAGATTAAATACTTGTATAATCGTAAAATTGTAATAACAGATTGTAGGAAATATGACTGAACGAAGTTTTAGCAGTGAGATACCCCACTGCACCAGGATAGAGGCTGGAGCTGAAGCTCTTTGGCGAGAAAAAAGGCTTATCGATTCACGCGAGCATCGTCGAGGCCAGGGTTACACGCCGATATCTTTTGACGACAGAGAACATATATTAAATGCAAACGGTAGCCTAGATGTTGTTGTTTTGGATACTGATATAGCGCTGCCAATTTATATAGACTTTCCGTTGGTTGGCACGAAAATTATTGGCCTGACAGTTGATAAAGAACATCTACCTACCAAAGCAGTCGTGCGAATAAAGCCCGAAACGTTTGCGGCTAGACTCGCTTTGGCTAGTTCAGTGTCGAGCGCTCAGCAGCCATATTATGCGAAAGTTGAGATCCACCCGTCCGAGCCGGAGGATCTATTAAAGATTATTGATAAATTCAAAGAAGAGAAAGAGCACCTGTGGCGAGATATTGATACTAGCAAACTTAATCCTGAGCTTCAGCAGAAGGTAAGAGAGCGCTGTGAGCTTGAGCGTAGATGGGTCGAGCTTTACTCGTGATTAGATAATCGTTCACCGGCATAAGACTGAAGTGTTACACTAGCTGCTACGATGGCAGCTAGCTTTTTGTTTTATGATCTTGAAACCTCCGGTGTAAATCCTCGGGAGGCTCGGGTAATGCAGTTTGCTGCGCAGCGGACAAGTCTGCAGCTTGAACCGATTGGCGACCCTTACAATTACCTGATTGCGCTGACACCTGATGTGCTCCCTGACCCGGAGGCAATCTTGATTACCGGTATCACGCCACAGCAAACTATTGAAAGCGGTTACACTGAAGCAGAGTTCCTCGAGTTATTTCACGACGAAATAGCGACACCGGGTACTATTTTTACTGGTTTTAACTCTGTCCGGTTTGATGATGAGTTTATGCGCTTTCTTAATTACCGTAATTTCTATGATCCATATGAATGGTCATGGAAGGACGATCGCTCACGCTGGGACTTGCTTGATGTTGTCCGGATGACTCGAGCACTGCGCCCAGAAGGGATTGAGTGGCCGTTTGCTAGCGATGGATCAGCGACTAATCGATTAGAGTTGCTCGCTCAAGTAAACAAGCTACTTCACGAGAAAGCTCATGATGCGCTTAGCGATGTTCTGGCTACCATCGCAGTTGCGAAACTGATTCGTACTAAGCAGCCTAAGCTCTTTGATTATTTATTGTCAATTCGTGATAAGCGTTCAGTTGCTGAAATAGTAGCGTCTGATCAACCATTTGTTTACACCTCGGGGCGCTATGATGGTGATCATGAAAAAACGACTGTGGCTGTAAAGCTTGCCGATGTGCCAGACCAGCCGGGGGCAGCGTTAGTGTATGATTTGCGCTATAGTCCAGATGATTATGTCAGCAAGACTGAAAACGAACTGCTCCAAGCTTGGCAGTCCCGTCAAAGCGAACGAGAGTTTCCGCTACCAGTAAAAGTAATTCGCTATAATCGTTGTCCAGCTGTTGCGCCGCTTGGGGTGCTCGATAAATCTAGTCAAAAACGATTATCGATTGATACAGCAGACGTTAAGCAACAGCTAGCCAGGCTACAAAAACATCACTCAGAGCTAGCTGATGTATTCCAGCGGGTGGTTGCTTCCGCACGTCCGAGTCAACAGGAAGATCTCTTGGGAATAGATGACACCGAGGTCGATAGCAGATTATACGATGGCTTCTTTTCTGCTAAAGACGCTTCCACAATGGCTCGAGTGCGCTCAGCTAAGCCTGAAGAGCTAGCAATCGAAGCATTTGAGTTCCAAGACCAGCGCCTGAAGACACTGTTGCCACTTTATAAAGCTCGTAATTATCCACAGCATCTGACCAGAGAAGAGCGCGCCGAATGGGAGGACTTTCGTTACCGTCGGCTGATGCACGGTGACGGACAAAGTCGATTGGCTCAGTTTGCTCGTAGGCTGCAGGCCGCCGCAGAACACATTGTCCTTAAGTCGCCTGAGAAGAAGTTTTTACTCGAAGAACTGCAGTTATATGCTGAAAGCATTGCGCCGATTGAATCTTAAGCAAATAGTTATTTTTCAGTTATCTTTTGCTTGCTGGAAATAATGCAATAAGCAGCAAAACCAAACCACGCAATAGTAGCAATATGTGAAAAATTTATTTCAAATTGAGTGCCTGGAACAATACCCAGAACGATAAACTCGATCATAGCGCTCTCCTCACTGGCTAAGAGATAGTAAATATACTTATATTATACAAAGCAATAGTTTATAAGTCAATAAAGTTGTAATAATAGTTATTGCTAAAGCTTACAGTTGAACCAAATAGATTGTGCTACAATAACCATAAGCTGAAGAGACGCAGCAAACAAACAGGTGGATTAACAACAAAAACGGAGGGAACAATGAGCGTAGAACGTGATGGCGCTGGTATTGGTTTAGAGCAAATGCCAAGGAGCTTCTTAGCCAAGGAAGACCACTATCAACAACCAGTTCAAAGAGAATATATCTCGTTTAACATAGGTCGATGGATAAACACTCAAGTAGATGAATTCGCAGATATTAGAAGTTATGTGCATCGATTGGGTTCCTCAAATTATGAACCTGAGGTGGTGAAGCTGCCAGACCCTCAAAAAACCGATCTTCGACCAACTCGCATTACTAACCCAGAAGACATTCACATTATGAGTATTTATGCGTCAGATGCCAGAGAGTTATTGTTCCGTACTTTTGGTAGTAGCGATGGACGATTTTCTCGGCCTGATCGCGTTAAGCAAAAAGTACGAAGCATGCAACGACGCTATAAAAATGAGTTACGTCAGCGAAATACTTTAATTCAGGATGCGATTACCTATGACTTATGTACTCCGGAAGCGAATCCTAGGCGTTTACCACTTGATCCTAGGGATCTTGGTCATGTAGCACTTCGTATGACGAATGGCATTTTTAACACTAAGCCTAGCTTGAAAGGTTTTGGTGACGGACGTAAATTCGGAGTAGTGTTTAGCCCGGAAGCTGAAAAATTTCTTAGTGAAGAGCGAGCAGTTTCACTCGATTTTGTTTTGAGTCGACTTGGCATTAAGCATATCGATAGCGATTTAGAAGATCGAGTATTAGGCAGGCAACATCATGCAACTCTGATAAAAAAAGGTGGTAGTGATCCATATAGCTTAAGCTACCCTACAGATGGGTTAGGTGATATACTGCCAATCCCAAGCACTATTGTGACAGAGCTTGACCCCAAGATGAGGTATATCGATGCAAGCAAACAGAGAGCGACTTGATTTATATTTTCCAACCTATTTAGAAGATGCAGAGCAATTAAAGGGTACGATAATTGATGCCTCTGAGCGGTATTTGCCGAAGGTAGTTGGCGGCAACGTTAATCAAGAGAAGATCCACTATTTAAATGATAATGATTTATCGCACCGGCAAGATGTTAAATCCTTAATGGTGCCAGCTTTGCGTGGCATACGTGAAGAAATGGCAAAAACTCGAATATTTCGCATTACTAGTGACCACGAAGGTGGACTCTCCTATGCTCGTAGCAAACTCGAGGCCAATCTATCGAAAGTTCGTGGCAGAAAACGCCGTCCAGTTTGGGGGAAAGAAGGTGCTGTTGATTTTATTGCTGAAGAAATGCCAATAACCGAGCTGGTGTTTGCCTCTGCAGCACTGCAGCGCGCAGTTGCATCACGGCCCTCAGAGAAAAAAAAGCTAGTACTAAAACCTGATCATGAGTCATTGGAGGCGATTCGAGATGTTCAGCAAACGATACTCAAGGGCATTCGGCCAGCCTTACGTAGAGGCGTTGAAGCGCATGAACAAATTTATGAAAATCCAGTCTGTGAGATTGCTGATATTGATACGAGACAGTCTAAGGACGTTCACCTGCAGCAGTTTTTAGACGAAGTAACAGCTTGTTTGCCAATTCAACTCCCTGTCGATGAGAGAATTACCATATCGTTTAATTCTTAAAAACATATAGCTAAAACACCGTCTTAGAGTTAAGCGCATTCGCCTAGCATAACTGATGTAGTAGGTATAGTCTGCCTAGAAATAAATCAAATTTCTGTGTATAATTCACTAGTTTTATGAGTGATGTAATTAAAGTGCAGGGTGCCCGAGAGCATAACTTGCAAAATATTGATGTGGAGTTGCCACGCAACAAGCTTACTGTTGTGACTGGTCTTAGTGGTTCTGGCAAAAGTAGCTTAGCTTTCGATACTATTTACGCAGAAGGGCAACGTCGTTATGTTGAAAGCCTGAGTAGCTATGCTCGGCAGTTTTTGGG
>SLHW01000016.1 GCA_007135955.1 Candidatus Saccharimonadota bacterium | reverse complement strand
GTTCTCGGCCAAGCGACAAAGTACCGATGCGTATTATAAAAGACTGACATGCTAATAGCAGCAATGATAACTATGAGTGCGAGACTACGAGCAAATGGATTCCGGGGAAACACTGTAAACCACTGCTGAAGCAATAATGCTAACCCTGTCGCTGCAACGATATATATAAAAGGTACCACGGTAAATGCATTCACCGGGCCGCCAAGCCCTGCCAGCACTGTCAATACGAGGATTGTCACAAAAAGAAATTTCGTTCGGTCCAGCTTCCTCTGATAAAAATAGCTATAGCAGCCCAAGATAAATAGCACCCCAACAAAGAAATCAATAATACCAGCTGTGCCGACCCACATTGATGGATCAGTTGGCCCCCAGGCAAATAACGTTACTGGGACCAGCGCTAGTTGAATTGCAAATTCAGCTAGCGTAGGCAGATTTTCAACTGGTAAACCAAGCCATAGCAAAAACTGGTCGGGGTTGCTTATAAACGAGAACGTCAATAAGCCGATAAATACTGCAGAAATAGCAGCAGCAACCGATTTAATCGGTAGCACAATTTTCTTTGCAGATGCAATAATCTCACGGTAATACAGTGCGCTTAGCACCAGTACAATCCAGATAGTGCCCGGTAGATACAATGTTAGTATTGCAGCAAGTGCTAAAGCAATTAGCTTAGGTGCGATTGCCTTCTGGCCTTTGCCGTATAGTCCGATAGCAATTACCAGTGGCAAAAGCAGATATGTTGACTGTTCATCGCCTAGTCGTGCTACGTGAAGCAGTCCAGCACTTGTTGCATACAGCAGCGTCGCTAGTACGCTGACTCGAAACGTATGCCACCGGGAAATTATGTAATACACCGATAACACGCTGAGCAGACCAAAAGCAACGCTGATGCTCCGTAGCCAGCCTATACTATCAAGTGAGAATAATTGTAGTAGGTACATCCCAAAAGTGAATGGCAAAAAAATCGGCTCTTGTATCAGTGCATGAATCGGGTTGATGGCGCCTTCCGATATATTGTTGAGGTTGTTTAGCTCTGCGGCATTCGGGCCTGGTAGCAAAGTGCTCAGCTGAAAGAAAAGTATGCCGATACTCACGGCAGCCAATGCAATAATTATCAGCGTATACATCCAGTTATCGATTAGCACACTGGTAGTGCGTTTGAGAAATTTTGTTCTACGCCTCATGTGTATGTAGTATACCTATGATTCGAACGGTTGTGCAACGTGGCGTTTATCTAGGCTTCTAAAGCGTTGCTTGCTTTTATCGAAATATAACTCTACTCCACCCGTCGGTCCGTTTCGATGTTTTTTAATTAGTATGTCGGTTAGGTTTTTTCGCTCCGTATCAGGGTTATAGTAATCTTCGCGGTATATGAAGGCTACCACGTCAGCGTCTTGCTCGATAGATCCTGATTCTCGCAAGTCTGCTAATTGTGGTATTTGTGGACTTCGGGACTCTACTGAGCGACTTAGTTGAGACAATGCCATTAGCGGTACGTTTAATTCTCGGGCTACCTGTTTTAATCCTCGTGATATCTCTGAGATTTCTTGTACTCGATTGCCATCACCGCCGTAGCGTGCGCCACCGCTCATAAGCTGTAGGTAATCTACTACAATCAAGCCAAGTGGACGCTGGTGAGCTTCTCGGCGAGCCTTGGTGCGCAAATCGCTGACTGTAATGCCAGGAGTGTCATCGATATAGATTTGTGCCTCGCTGAGGCTTCCCATCGCTTGCCCGATTTTTTCAAAGTCATCATCGCTGAGGTTGCCAGTTCTCAGCGCCCAAGCATCAACTCCTGATTCTACCGCGAGCATGCGATCGACCAATTGCTCTTTGCTCATTTCTAGACTAAATATCAGCACTGGCAATTCTGACTCAATCGATACGTTGTGAGCAATATTTAGCGAGAGGGCTGTTTTACCCATCGATGGCCGAGCCGCAAGCACAAACAAATCAGATCGTTGTAGGCCAGCGAGAATATTATCAAGATCCTTAAATCCGGTTGGCACACCGCGAATCTTGCCCTTGTCTTTATGTAAATCGTCAAGTCGTTCAAAGCTTGCCGTCAAAATATCTTCAAGGCTGGTAATGTCATGCTTTATGTGTTTTTGGCTGACGTCGAATAAGCGAGCCTCAGCGTTTTCAATAAGGTCCTTAAGGCTGTTCGCCTCATCATAGCTTAATGCTGAAATATCTCTGGCGGCGCTGATTAAGCGTCGTCTGAGCGCCTTTTGAGCGACTATCTCAGCGTATTGAGTGGCGTGAGCCGCAGTCGGGACAAAATTTGTCAGCTCACTTAAGTAAGCCGATCCACCAGCTACATCTAAAAACCCGTCAGCTCGTAGTTGATGTGACAGGGTAAGCACATCAATCGCACTGTGCTTTTCATATAATTTCCGAACGGCATCATAAATGCGTTGGTGTTTTTGTTCATAAAAGTCATCAGCCGTTATGATGTCTGCAATTTTGACGATAGCATCTGCATCGATTAGCAGCGCACCAAGCAATGATGCTTCAGCATCGGTATCCTGTGGTGGTAGATTGTGTGGTTTTTCAGCCATGATACTTTACGATTCTAGCACTTCAGCGTCACCGAAGATATTGCTAATGGCTTCTAGGGATTGCTTTGGAGCTGAGTCAGTAGCGATACTCGGCCGCTCGTTGGTATCCTTTTGTGCTGGACGCTTTTCAGTAACGGTACACGTGAGAGCGACCTCTTTATTTAAATGCTTATTTAGGCTACTCACTAAGATTGATTTATGGTGAGAGTCGGATAGCCGTTTAGCATGGAAGTTGTATCGACACTCAAGTATACATTCGTTGCCGTCAAGTTTTGGGATGGCCATCCTTGCCATACCGTACAGTGTGTTATGCCTTCCTTTTAACTCTTCTAAGATTAGCTTCCAGGCGTCGTCTATGGTGCTAGCCTCATCTATAGATTTATTCGATGAGGTATCAATGCTTTTAGTTGGCGGCGGTTTTTTATCAACTTTTACTTCCGACTGAGCCGAAGGCTTAATCGGCTGACTCGTTTTTCTTACTGGCTTTACTTCTTCTGTCTCAGTGTTAGGATTTTCTAGTTCAGCTGCAGCAGTTTCCGGTCTCGTTTTATTCTCATCAACGGTAACGGACTGCAGCAATACCAACTCCAATAACCCGTATGGATCTGACGAGCCTTGTACCTCGATAAGATCACGCAGCAAGTGGAGCTTTTGACTATCGGTCGAGCCAGATGATATAAATTGTCCTCTTAGAAAAGCACTAAGCTCTCGTGCCACCTTCGCAGCGTCAATTCCTTTTTCTTGAAGTTGTTGAGCGCTCGTTAATATAGCCTTGATGTCGTTTTGCTCAATTGCGGTGACCAGAGCTACAATCATTCCACGAGGCGGTAATCCAAGCAATGAAGCAACATCATCAGTAGTTATTTTTGTTTTTGAATCGCTATGAATATGCCGTATTTGATCAAGGAAACTCAAGCTATCACGAAAAGAGCCCCGTCCATGTTCGGCGAGCAACGATAAGGCATCAGTATCGATGGCAATTTTTTCCTTCTTCGCAATTTGTTTTAGGTGGTCCACCGCATCGGCTACCTCAATCGGCTTAAAGGTGAAACGCTGCGTACGACTCACGATCGTCTCAGGTAGCTTATGTAGTTCGGTTGTCGCCAGGATAAAGATAACGTGCTTGGGTGGCTCCTCAAGGGTTTTCAACAGGGCGTTAAACGCCTCTTTTGTCAGCATGTGGACTTCATCGATGATATAGACTTTATACGTCGCATTGGACGGTGCTATTTGAGCCTTCTCTCGTAAATCACGTATTTCATCGATGCGACGATTACTCGCAGCATCTATCTCGATAATATCTAAGTGTTCGGTAGTACTTTCTGGTAGATTGTTGACTTCGCGGGCTAGTATTCGAGCAATGCTTGTTTTGCCGACACCACGAGGTCCAGTAAATAAATAAGCATGACTGATTTTACCTGTTTTCAGCGAATTTTTCAGTGTTGTCGTGATATGATCTTGACCAATGACCTCATCAAGCGAAGAAGATCGGTATTTTCGATACAGTGCGTTTCCCATAGCTGCTTAGTATTGTAGCAATATATCCGATAACGCTACTGTGTAAAATATAAAACGTTTCTAGTGGTGATAGGAAGAGCTAAATATTACAACGCAGCTTCGAGGGCTGCCCATTCGGCGTTCTTGTCATCTTCTGGCACGTTGACACTTACTTGGTCTCCAGGTTTTGCCTTGAAATAGGTAACGCTGGCAAGCAGGACGCGGAACATTCTATCGCCGACTTCGACGAAGTAGTGGCCGTTTTCTAGCTTTAATGTTCCGACGATTTGTTTGCGTGGAATTGGGCCGATCTGCTTGTAGAGGAAAGCTCCGTCGTCAGCAATCGTTAACTTTAGGATGTCGCCCTGGACTAGCTTGGATTTACTTGCATAATTTGCAGGCACTGGATACGTTTTGCCATCTGATCCAACCATATTTTGGCCATCAAAAACACCTTCGATAATCTTACCGATGTTTTCTTCGCTTGCAGAAGGGGCACTGACGTGACCTTCGTCATCGCCAACAATACTAACAAGCAGCTCTTTTGCTGCCGCTAGGTTAGTCTCTGCTTCGGTTATTAGTGACTTTAAGCGCTTTATCTGTTTATCTGGTATATCGGCCATACTTTGCCTCTTTTCAATCTCCGTGTTTATCTCTCAAAAAAGGTACACTTATCTAGAATTTATCAGATTTCATCTGGTATGTCAAAATTTACTACAATCTGTGGATAAGTAATAAACCAACCGCCAAGCGTAAACGCTCAGCGGTTGGGTATTGTTTGCTGCTAAAAACAGATTCGTTTTTAGGTAAGCTCTACTGTTGCGCCGGCCTCTTCGAGGGTCTTTTTAGCGTTTTCGGCATCTTCCTTAGCCGCTTTTTCAAGCACTGGCTTTGGAGCCTCGTCGACAATAGCTTTTGCTTCACCAAGACCAAGACCGGTGAGATCTTTAACTGCCTTGATGACCGCAACCTTTTGCGATCCAGCTTCCTTTAGAACCACATCGTATTCGCTTTTCTCGTCTTCGCCACCAGCGTCAGCGTCTCCAGCTGCTGCCGGACCAGCGACAACGGCTGCTGCTGCAGCTGGCTCGATGCCGTATTCTTCTTTCAGTACTTCCTTTAGTTCGTTAACTTCAAGCACAGTGAGGCTTGTCAGTTCTTTAGCTAGCTTTTTTACATCTGCTGCCATGATAGTATCCTTTCGTTAATTTGCCTTTGCAGCAACTGCATCGAGTAACCCATGCAAGTTGCCAGATAGGCCGCTTATTGTTCCGTCAAGTGGTGATTGGAGAGTAGCTAGTACTGAAGCGATAAGTTCAGGCTTGCTTGGAAGCTCAGCCAGAGCTTTCACTTCATCAGCAGTGAGGAACTTACCCTCATCGCTAATTGCTCCGACAAATTCGAGCGTCTTTTGCTTTTTAGCAAAATCAGCAATCACTTTAGCTGGCGCTACTTCATCTTCGCTATTAAAAGCGTAGAGCAGCATGCCCTCTAGAGCTGAATCGTCAGTATCTTTTAGCTTTTCTACATCGGCCAGTGCCTTTTTGACAAGTCGGTTTTTGGCAACTCGTATTGTCGTGCCTTCGTCTTGTCCAATTTTACGTAGCTGTTGTAGTGCCTTGACCGGGGTATCTTTATAAGTTGCCACGACGGTCATCTTGGCATCAGTTAGAAGCTGTGTAACCTCTTCAATCACTGCTTGTTTTTTATCTCTTGTAAGTGCCATATGTGTCACCTCTATGATTATTTATTCATCTGTAATCGACCAAAATGTACAGATGTTCCCGTTACCAACAAAAAAGCTTCTTGGAGTTTAAGTTACCAAGAAGCTGATGTCGCGCTCAAAAATCAAAGTTGCATCATTTTGTCTGCGCACCTCGGCGACCCATTAAGTTTGCTTATCATTACGGCAAACCGTCGCTGTCTTTGGTAACAAGATGAAATACTACGCTAGAAATTGTAAAAAATCAACCCTCTTTAAGAAGTTTACAGAGAAGCCAACTCCTCTCTTTGTTCGCGTACTTTCTTAATTTTACCCATGATTTGTTGCTTGAAGGACTTTGGATGATTGGCTGCGCGTTGATATTCTTGCTCAGCTTTGTCAAATAACTGATTGGCCAGTGCGATTGAACCACATGAGGTTGCAACACTACGTAAGCAGTCCGCTTTGTTTACATAAACCCTCGAGTCCTGTGAGGCTTGTTCTAGTCCGTTAAAGTAGTCTTCTACTAGCTGTAATGCAGTATGTGTTTGTCCTGTTTCACATAGAGCATTTATCAATTGACGAAATTCTGTTTGTTCGTATCGAACATCTAGCTCTGGATATAGACCCGATAGATTCCGAAGGTTGTCGCAAGCTCTATTAACATCGGTGCTTGCAAGTGCTTGCTGATAGCCGACATATTCTTCTATCATCTTTCTTCCGGTATCAGAAGGATAAGCACTTACGATAATCATAAACTTACGCTGTAGGCGATTTTTTTCATCTTCGCTACTACCATTAAAATAGGCGTCTCGATAATCTTGATAAGACTGCTTGTCGCCTTTTTGAAAGACGAGCCAAGGGTGCCGGTTGGGTAAATCATCTATGTCTGCCCCTAAATTTCGACAAAACTGTGCCGTGTCCAGCATAAACGCGTTTCTTTCACGCTGCGATAATCCACCCCTAATTGATTTGGCGCTACCCCTGCGCATACTGTTGTCAATATATTGATTAAGGTGTGGTAATAAAGGGTCGACAAAATAAACCATCTCCTGGCCTTCATTCTCAGTTGGTACAAGTATGAATGCGTGCCCGTTACCGTAGGCTACCCAATGATTGATTCCTACTTGATCTAATAATTCAGACGTAACGCAAGTATAGCCAAAGCAGTTTGCAATTTGCTTTTCTTTGATTTCTTCCAAGCTTACGGGGTACGAAACGCCCAATTCTTGAAAGTCATCGCGGTGAGCTAATTTCTCTGGATACCATAAAGAACGATTCACTTCCTTGGTAATTGCTCCTACGGTCTCAATTTTTGCAGCAGTATACGTTATAGAGTCAGTCATTTCAGCCAATTCAAGCTCTTGCCTTACAGACCCTAAGTCGATATTTGAGAGTAGCGGAGTTGGTGCTTGATCGGGCTGCCTCTTTAAGTAATGTGGCGTCTCAAGTAGTTCAGCGTACATGATAGTTTTATCCTCTGATATTTTTGTTGATCTTCATGCTTTAGTTGCATGAGTGTTAAAAAATAAAAAAACTTCGACGGTGGTCGAAGCCTTATCTTGGTTATTGGGCTATGTTTTATGTTTGCAAATCGGCTTCAACCACGTCACAACATAGCCCTAGGCAGACTAGTAGCACGTTCATAATGTTGAAGTTTGCGCAATTCATAATTCTGATTACCCAATGTACCACAAAGTCAAAAATTGACAAGCTCTAGCAAGGGGGTGTATATTGGCTGACGGCATGATTCGCGTAGCTCAATTAACTATTTGCATCTAGCCCTTGCCAACAAAGTAACGCCATGCATACATACTTCCTAAATAGCTAGGCTATATAGTACGTATCATTTTTAGATAAATGTTAAACGAGAGCTTTAGTAAATACAATGGGCTTAACTGAGTAAAAACTTGACAAAATGTAGTTATCAAACTATAATTTTTAATTAATATGAGTGTAGGAACTTATGAGAATATTGCGAAAAACATCAATAGAAACTGAACCACGCTCCGGGGAAGCAGAAGAGGTTTTATCTCACTTGCTAACAACCAATACAGAACGCTCAGACATAGAGCGTGCTGCAGCTAGGGTTAATCGCTGCCCTGAAACACTTGCCCAAGAAGATGCTCAAGAGAAGTTTTTAAGTTTTCAGTTGTATGTAACAGGTGAATCTGATTGTACTCGCTCTGAAAGATTTACAGCTCACTTCCACGTTGAAGACAATATACACCAACTACAACACGATGCTTTTTTGGATGTGTTTGGGATTGAACCATTATCGCTAGAAGAGCTTGGTTCTTCAGGCAAAGAGCAGATTGTAAAAGTTGATGACCCGGACAATCCTTCTGTTGCTATCAAGCGTAGATTATTGTTCTATGAGAACGGTAATGTTTACGGAGTTTCATACATCGGTTTTAGATTAGGCGAACAAAACCAATAGTTACTTCACGGAAGCTTACTAACTTAGTGATTTGAGCTTATATTGACTAGCGCGCTCAGCAGCTAATCTTGTGAGTTCGGGATCTTCGTCCTGATTAACAAATTTCATAGCTTCAGCTGTCAAGGGGTGAACTTCTCTGAGTTTTTCGTGCATAGCATTTATTAGCTTGCGATATCCTGGGTGACCGTGTGGTGTTGTACGAAGTTCGTGGAGGTGAAATGCTTCGCGTGCGTTGTATGTGATAGTCCAGCGCATCTTGTGACCCAGCAGGGTCGCATACTGGGCCTCATAACGATAACCAGCCTCCTGGAGCCGGCCGTATAGCTCCAGTGACGTATCAAAGCACATTTCATACTCATCGGCTAAGCCAGCGTCCTCAACAAGTTTAGGTATATCGTAGCCATAACGCGGAGTGAGCTCTTGCCAAGTGAGATTATCAACCATTCGGTGACGTTGTAAATCACGAAAGATTCCATAGTCACAGACGATATCCCAAGTATAATGGGGCAGCTCAAAGGCTCGACCTGGTTTATGCCTCCGATTCAATCGCTCACCGATATAGGCGGTAAATACCTCGTGCTTCTTATCGATGGGCCACTCAGCCACTTGAGCTTCGATATCACGAAGTGGCAGCCCACTGTGCTCATAGAGAATATGCGGTACGATGTCGAGTTCGTTCCTTGGCCAGACATTCAAGAGTACGGCGTCCTCCTGATCACCAATCCCATAGGTCTCTTTGAGTGACTTCTTGGTAAGTTTTTTCATAGCCTTTGCCGTATTTGCTAAATACGCAGTCGTTGCCCCACCACGCTCTGGTTTATCGGCCCGTTCGAGAAACGTCGGGATGATTTTTCGTGCTTCAGCAAGCAGGGCAGTTCCAGTGTTACGGGCTTCATCGCTTTCGCTCGCTCTTAAGCGCATAATCATATGCTCCAATGCCTGTCCACTACCATATATTCCAACCGTTGACTTAGTAGCCACTGGTAGTACCGGCCTGATTGCATCACAAGCCTGAGCTCGGGTCGCGGCTTTCCATGCACCATCTTGTTCATTGATGGGTATCGTCGACTCTTGGCGAACATAATCTGTTGCTTTATGCACTAATGCGGAGTATCTCTCAAACAGTTCGTCCATGGTTGATTCATAGACATTTTTTGTCGCAGAATCAAGATTGTTGGGTGTGTAGTACTTGTATTTACCGTCATTATCTTTTTGATCAAAATAAATATAGCGTGTTGATTGCTCAAGATAAGAGGCTAACCTTCCCCATTCAAGCTGCTTCGTTAGTAAATTACTCGCATTCTCTACAACCAGGTGCGCACCTACGAGCTGTTGTACTGAGTCATCACCGTAAGCAGAAATTACTCTTTGTAGTAGTTTCTCGTCCTTGCCATGATTTTTCGCAAATTCATCTAGAATAGTGACTCGCATATCATCACCACGGCGACTTAGGCGAGCCATTCCAGCAGCGACCGTTGTTGCACTTAGGAAATCGTTAAATCCGTAAACATCATCTTCAAGATTAGTTATCGCCTGTCGTAAAAAACTCTTTCCCTCGTCAGTAATCTCCCAACCGTTAGTTGTTTTTATTAAGTATTCGTTGTCCTTATTTTCTTTCTTTGCGATGGTTTTTCGTGACATGACAGCGGTCTCCTTTGACTTATACTTAGATACTTCAGGCAAATGTGGTCGTACCGACTCCCAAAGTAATTTGTTTACTTCATTGACGGCCATAATACTTCCATTGCGCATACAATCAATTCGGCTAAAGTCTTTTGGGAACAGTTGACAGAGTTCATCGTATACCTTGACGGCTTTTTCCATATGAAGCAAATCGGCTTCGTGAATATCGCGTTTTTTGTTGGTATAGCTACGTACAGCTTTTTTATCAACTAAGTGCTGGGCGATATCGGCGTCGACATGAAGCACAAAATGCTTGGTTGGTCGGGGTATGCCGAGCAGTTCAAACTCGAGATTATCCAACCAAATGTAGTATCCTTTGCGCTCATCAGCGTGAGTAAATTTCGTCCCTTGATGTGCCATATTTGAGCTTGTATAGCGATTAGATAGGACAACTTTACCCTGATTGATAGCATCGCGTATTCTGCTACTTGCGTCATATCTGTCTAGGGCAAAGAATAACGAACTGACGTATGAGCTTACCTCTTCAGCGGAGCCATAGTTACCATTTAGATACTCTTTGACAAAGAAACTCGAAGGTTGTTCGTATTGTGGGAAGTCAAAGATGGCTACTTCATAGCCGTTTCGGGCAAGTTGCTCTGCTAGTAGCTGGAACTGAGTTCCTTTTCCGGACCCATCGACTCCTTCGATGACAAAAAAAGCACCACCGGCTTTGTGTTGGCTGCTTGCCATAATAGCTCAGTAGTCCTTTATGTTTAGTGGTTTCCGGCGATCATCTTTGTAAGCACGTGGTAGCATTTGTTCTGGTCGCCAATTTGTAACTATTTCTTTTACGTCCTCACTGGTTGAGGTTTGATATTTGCCACTGATACTGCGGTATTCGCCGTCAACGGGCCCAGTATGATAAAAGACGAGTTGAGCGATCCGTTCGCCAACTGGTAGCACAACGCTTTCGTGCTGGTTCATGTTGTAGATTTCCATCGTCCAGCGATTAATATAGCCGGGGTCACCCCAACCAGCATCTAAGCAGACTGCAACACCATTGCGTCCCCATGTGCTTCTGGCTTGCATTGTACTGGTGCCCGGGGCTTTTATGCCGATAAATTCATGTGTATGCGCCAAGATTCTCTCTCCTGGGCGGATAATAATTATTGGATGATCTGGTGGTATCCCGTCAAAAAGCTTGCGTCCATTTTCTTCAGCCCATATTTCATGTATTTCTGCATGATGTGGCCCATCAAAATAACGCCCTACGTCGGATTCGCAAAAAGGATTATAAAACCCTACATTGCTTTTTCGTTCGGTGCGATAGTACCAATACCCAAGCGTTACATCGATGCTACTTCCAGCAATGTGTTCGTCAATGTAGGGGTGAAAGACGATATGGCCTTTAATTATTGCGTCTCTTATCTGTCGGTTGCTATAAACACCTGATTCTAGTGCATCACTCACGTACGTTTCCCCCAATATTCGTTTACTTCAAGTGTACGTTGATACTTTATCTGTATGCAAGCATAAGCACGCTAGACATTAGCGAGAAGGCTTTGAGGTTTGGTATAGCACATCTAACTTTTCGTTAGTGATATCTTCGATAATTTGCTTAGCGCACTGTTTTACATTTTCCACGGTTCCATTGCTCATAACGGTAGTATCAACCTTGATGTTGTCGCGCTCCCGTTCAGTAGGATCAAGCATATCGTTTTGCAGGTAGCCTGGCCGGTACACTTTGATTATCTTGCCACCGGCTTCTCGAATTGCTTGAGCGTCACTCGGGAAGCGCAGTCCACCAACAATACAGATCTTACAGCCGGTCGTAGCTGCATCATGGACCATCCGGACTATTTCTCTAAACCATATTTCCGGATCTACTTTTTTAGCTAGGTAGCCACCGAGCCATTGTAGTAATGGGCGGTATGTTTCTTTGTTTTCTATGGTGATTGCTTGTTTTGCTAGTCCGGGGTCTCTTCTAAGGTTCTCTACATGCATGATAAGCTTTTGGTATTCTATCGGGTGCTGCTGAATCTTTAATGGGTCGAGCTTGATTTGCTCATAAGTAGTCTCAGCATGCACTGTCTCTCGTAAAATATCGGGAAGCCCGTGCAGCCACGAATTGAGCGAATCAATGTTGTGAGCATCAGGAATTTGCCTCAACGAAGCGTGCAAGCCATTTGCAACCCTTGCAATTACTAAACTGGACTCCAGGTGGATCGTATGTGGCTCGAGTTCCATAATTGCATTGGCAAAGGTTGTCTTGCCATGACCAATCGGACCAGTCATGCCCAGTAATATCATAAGCTTATTGTAGCAAGACTGCCGGACAAACTCTAGGCTAAGTTACGCAAGCTCAGAGGCTTGTAGCTGAATGCTCGGCCCCATACTAGTGGTAAGGTAGAGGCTTTTTACGAAAGCACCTTTGATGCTAGATGGCTTGTTGGACTTAATGCTTTTTAGTGCTTCGAGTAGGTTTGATTGTAATTTAGCTTTGCCAAAACTCACCTTGCCTACTGATAAGTGGACGATGCCAGTTTCATCAACGCGGTATTCGGTCTTGCCTTTTCGAGCGTCTTCGACTGCCTTGACAGGGTCTTTGGTGACTGTCCCACTCTTTGGATTTGGCATGAGTCCTTTCGGCCCGAGAACTTTAGCGTATTTACCAAGTTTCGGCATCATCTCTGGAGTAGCAATAAGCACATCAAAGTTTAGTTCGTTTTTTGCGAGCTTGTCTAAGAAGCTATCACTTTCAGCTATGTCAGCCCCCGCTTTTTTAGCCTTTGCGGCTTCTGTGTCATCAGCAAAGACAGCAACTCTTAGTGATTTGCCGGTGCCAGCTGGCAAGACGACAGAGTCTCGAATGTTTTGATCTGCTTGCTTTGGGTCAACGTTAAGCCGAGCGTGCAGTTCGACGGTTGCATCGAAAGTAACCGGACTAGTAGAGATAGCTAGGTCAATCGCTTCATTGAGACTGTATAGCTTGGTTTTATCAATTTTTTCAGCTGCTTCTCGGTATTTTTTCGAACGTCTTTCTAGTCGAGTGCGAGTTGGATTTTGCGGTTGCTTTGGCTTGCTGTCGGCATCTTCTGCTGAAGCTTTGCGAGCTTCTTTTTCAGCTAGCTCTTCTTTTTCGCGTAGAGCTTTGGCGCTACGTTTACCAGCTTTTGCTGTGGCTACTTCCTTGTCACTGGACTCTGTGGTTGCCTCAGGGTAGTCGTTCTGGCTACTAGCGTTATTAATTGCAGAATTGATTTCAGTAATAGTATTTTTTTCAGTAACATCGAGGTTTAGTGCTTTTGCCTCTTCTAATAATTCGGCTTTTTTCTTTGCCATTGTCTTTCTCCTTTGTGGTGCAATCGGCTTTTCGCCTCCCACAGATTTATTATTGTTCTACTTCGACGCCCATGGAGCGAGCGGTGCCAGCGACCATCTTCTTGACTGAGTCAACATTGTCGGTGTTCATATCAACTGCTTTTTTCTCGGCAATCTCTTGTAGCTTCGCCTGGGATAGTTTTTTCTTCAGCTTTTCTTTATTAGGAACACCTGAGCCCTTGCTCTCGCCAATAGCTTCAAGAATCAAGAGGTCGGTTGGTTTGCCAACGATTCGCCATGACATCGTGCGATCATCATAGATTGCTATATGCACAGTCATTTCTTCGCCCATACGATCTTTGGTCTCGTCGTTAAATGGGGTAACAAAATCCATCATATTAACACCGTACTGACCGAGTGTTGATCCTACTGGTGGTGCTGCACTCGCTTGTCCGCCACGTAATTTCATCTTTAGATTTGCTTTAATTTTTTTTGCCATAATTAATGTAACTCCTTTGGAGTGCGTAACCGCGCTACTATACCTTTTTTACCTGTAATGAGTCAAGCTCAACCGGTGTTTCTCGTCCAAACATATTGACCAGAACCTTAAGCTTACCTTTAGTTTCGTCAACCTCATTGATTGTGCCGTCGGTGTCCTTGAATGGGCCATCGATGATATTGACTACTTCGCCAACGCTGAAGTTCATCTTATACTTAGGCTCTTCTTGCCCCATGCGCTTTAAGATCTTGTCGACTTCTTCTTGCTCGAGTGGCGTTGGATCAGTACCTGACCCGACAAAACCAGTCACATTCGGCGTATTTCGTACGATATACCAAGCATCTTCGCTCAGCTTCATCTCGACGATTACGTAGCCTTGGAATATTTTCTTCTCAACAACTTTGCGTTTGCCGTTTTTGACTTCGATCATTTTTTCTTTTGGTACTAGTACTTGAAATATCTTGTCTTTCATCTCAAGACTATCGGCTCGTTGACGTATGCTTTCGCCAACCTTTTCTTCGTAGCCGCTATAGGTGTGAATGGCATACCATAATTTTTGTGAATCGTAGCGCTTACTCATAATCCTAAAATAACCCTTCTAAATACATTATCTAATACGTAGTCAATACCGGCAATCATACTGCCAAAGAATATTGCAAACAATAGTACGGCGACGGTCAGACGAAATGTCTCGGATCGATCTGGCCACGTTACGCCTTGAAGTTCTTGCCATGAGTTCCTGAGAAATCTAGGGACAATCGAACGAGGTTTGTTTAGCCATTTACCAAGCTTGGTATCTGGTAGAGGCAGGTAGTATTCTTTTCGCCCAGTAGCACCGAGCTTTGTTTTGGTCTCGCCTACTTTTGACGCTGCTTTTGCGATTCGTCTTGGTTCTTTATTGTTCTCGTTAGTCTGTCGTTCAGTTTTTTGCCGAACTGTCTCGGATTTTTTTACGACACGACGCTTTTTCTTATCTGCCACTTTGTCTATGACCTCACTTCGGCTTCCGCCAATTTAAAAAAGCCTAGCTTATATGCGTAGACTTCCTAACAAGTCAAGCATACTACAGTTGACAGCGCCCCGTCAATACAATTTAGAATTACGGTTTATTGGGGTACAATAGTGATAATGGATATGCTTATCGGGCTCGTATTACTTAGTGTTGTATTTGATAGCCTATTGTTTATCAAGATTTTTTGGCAATTTCGCTTGCCGATTATCATTATTTCTACCACCTTTAGTATAGTGGCTGCTAGCTTTGCGGCTGGTTACCTAGATTTCACCTTAGTTTTGCTGGTTGGACTTATTATCTTGTTTCGTTTCATTGTGTTTGCTCGAGCTATAGCAAATCGCTTGCATACTAATCACTTAGCTCAATCAACAAAACGTAGTATCTTGGCGCTTGATAGCTCTCTGCTGATATTCGTGCTAGTCATTAGTTTTTTCAATGGTGATATTGCTCCTTTCGTTCTTGAGCTAACAGCTGTTATCCAAGCAGTTTTTGCTATGACAATATTTGCATTTGTCGTTAACTCCGTTGTTCAGACCAAGTATCACGAAGATTCAGCGCATCTTTCAGATAGCGAACTACCAACCGTCACAGTCGCTATACCAGCAAGAAATGAAACCGATGACTTAAAAGAATGCATCGACACGGTTCTCAGTAGTGACTATCCCAAACTGGAAGTTTTGGTTCTCGATGACTGTTCTCAGGGTAAAAAGCCACCAGAGGTTATCAAGCAGCATGCTCATGCGGGGGTACGCTTTTTGCAAGGGACACCATCGCCAGAAAATTGGCTGGCAAAAAACCATGCCTATCAACAACTCGCAGATGAGGCTACTGGAAGTATCATCGTATTTATCGGGGTAGATGTTCGTATGTCTCCTACCTATTTACGAAAACTTATAACCCACATGAAGTTAAAACAGAAGCGCATGATTAGCGTTTTACCAATCCGTTATCAATCTAACTTACTGTCAGGTCTTGTTCAGCCGATGCGCTATTGGTGGGAGTTAGCTCTCCCTCGTAAGTTACTAAACCGCCCAGCAGTGCTGAGCACTTGTTGGGTGATTCAAAAAAAAGTTTTGCAAAAGCTTGGTAGTTTTCATGCCGTTAAAAAATCAGTTATTCCAGAACGATACTTCGCACGCGAATGCGTAAAACATGATCGCTATAGTTTTATTCGAGCTAGCGAAGAGCTCGATCTACGTACTACCAAACAGCCAAGACACCAGATGCACACTGCATATCGTGTGAGATACCCGCAGTT
Source organism: Candidatus Saccharimonadota bacterium (assembly GCA_007135955.1). GTDB lineage: Bacteria > Patescibacteriota > Saccharimonadia > Saccharimonadales > SLHW01 > SLHW01. Next base: position 1,837 of record SLHW01000016.1, on the reverse strand, counting down.
TCGTAGTCGTATCGAATCGGTTTTATTGTATGTTTTGCTTCTCGCCCTGTTGTTTGTTTCGCCTTTTTTCTTGTTGTTTGTCTCACTTATTTTTGACAATCAACTACTGCTTTTTTTGTCTAGTTTGTCTGTCTTATTCTTGACGCTGAGTCATCTAATAATTACGACCATTAGCCACCCGGCAAATAGCTTGGTTGCAATCATAAATCTGCCACTGGCTGTTCTTAGTGAGATGACACTGACGATATATTCGATGCTTCAATACGAATTCGGATCAGTAATTTGGAAAGGCAGAAACATCTGCTTGCCAGTGCTGTCCGGCCAGCAGGATACTAAAGGCTTCTAGGAGTCACTTTCAATAGTGGGTTGACTGCTCTGCTCAAGATTCGGTATATAGATTGTAAATGTCGACCCATGATCCAGCTTGGTCTCTACGTCAATTTCTGCCTTGAGCAATCGAGCAAGCTTCATAGTGACATATAGGCCTAGGCCAGTTCCGCTATTTTGGCGAGTGCGATAATCTTCGCTTCTGAAGAATTTATCAAAAACCTTTTCTTTATCGTGCTTACTTAAGCCGATTCCTGTATCACGAACGAAGAATTCAACACCGTTGTCTTTACTGCGAGCACCAATCGTTACGTTGCCAGCTTCTGTATATTTGATTGAGTTGGTGATAAGGTTTTGTAAAATCTCTTCCACATAGAGCTTGCTTGATTGCAATACGCCGAGGTTTGACTCAACGTCGCTTTTTATCTCGAGTCCTTTTTCTGCCGCATCTTTTTGATAAGAACTAACCAGTTGATCAACTAGCCCGGCAGGATTGATTTCTTCTGGCTCAGCAGTTAATTTGCCCCTTTCGGCACGAGATAATGTCGCTAGATCGTTCATCATACTAGACAAAAACGTGATTTGTTCGTGAGCTTGCTCTAGGGCACTTTTGACAACAGGGTCATCGATACCAGACTTCTCAAACAAGAATACTGCATTAGATATATTTCCTTCAGAAATCGCAATCGGAGTTCTAAGTTCGTGACTGATAACGCTGATAAATTCATCGCGCTCTTCTTCTAAGGACTTTTCCCGTGTAATGTCTCTGAGTAGAATAACGTGACCGTGCATGCCCGCCTTGCCATAGCCTAGGCGAACTTGTGCGATGCTCACATATAAATTTATTGTACTGCCATCTTCATAGCTTATTCGCCAATCTCGCGTAGCATAATTCGATTTGATGTCTTGTATTATTGCCTGGAGATTTATCTTGCTGTTAGTCTTATCGATAAGATGAAGAATTCGATAAATTGATTTACCGGTTATTGACACGTTACTGTCGAGAATGTTTAGGGCTGCGCCATTTGTCATGACGACCTTGCCATTAGAGTCAATCGCAATAACTCCATCTCCCATGCTGTTGATTAAACTACTCAGTCGCTCGCGTTCAATATCTGCTTCATCAGGGGAAGTATTTTCGCTTTCGTTATTGTTACGATTGAATTGTTTGTCAGGAATCGGTTTTTTTGATAATGAAAACATAGCTGGTTTTATTTTTGCACATAACTAGATATTTATCGAGGGATTATGCGTGGCTCTTCTGTGCGCATTCGTTGCCGAATAACCTGCAGGCCTGGAACGTACAAGGCTAACTCTTCCCAGAATGCTTTTCCGTGAGCTTGGATACGCGTGTGGACGAGCTCATGTAGTAGCACATAATCGATTAACTCGTCATCGAGCTGCATTAGATAAATGTTTAGTGAAATATCTTTATTGCTGCTGCAGCTGCCCCAGCGACTCTTCATTTTTTTGATTCTTACCTGATTAAAATCAAAATTGTGCGACGTTG
>SLHW01000002.1 GCA_007135955.1 Candidatus Saccharimonadota bacterium | reverse complement strand
TTGGCTGGGGATGAGGGATTCGAACCCCCGATCACGGGACCAGAACCCGTTGCCTTACCGCTTGGCTAATCCCCACTAACTATCTGTCATACACGGCAGATTATAGCGTGTTTTATGTAGTTAAGCCAAGGACTAGCTTATTTTTAGCTATATGTCATAATAAATATGTAATTAAATGAATCGAGAGGCAATATGTCAGAAACATTAGGCACAGGTGAGTCATTTGGTGAAAATACGCTATACAATCAGCTTATAGATTTACGTAACCAGGCTAAACGGCTTGGATACAATGAGTCAGTTGTACTTAGGGGTGTAGCAGAGATTGGCGAAGCTGAATCCATCGAGGTATTCATCGGTGCAATGGATGTCGCCCAACCAGCAGAACCTTTATATTTGCGTATTGGCGAAAATCTATCAGATCCTTGGCTATCTGATTGGATTGCAGTACATCAAGACGGCAGGATTGCCCGACACCAAAGACAAAATGGGCACTTTACGTTGATTCAAGACCCGGACGAGAGAGAAATATTAAGTGAAGTAATTCGTGAATTTGTCTTGAGTGCAGAGTAGGGCTAACAATAGTTCTTGTATTTATATAAGTGTGCTACACTCAAAATCATTAACAATTTAAAAATATAAAGAGTGTGGCGAGAGATCTAGCTTGTTGACCCACCAGCAGCCTGCGCTGAGCAAAAAAGGTTTACCTAAAGCTTAGCGTAAGGTGCTCCATCTAGACCCAGCAACTAACTGGGAAAGATATTTTACCTTTGTAAGTATCCTTTCCGGCGCAGTTGCCAGAAAGGATATTTTTTATGGTGAACAGCGAAAACAGTCCAGAATTACCCACTGATTTGTGTGAAAAAGGTCTTGACCCGCATAGTCCTGAGGATGAGGAGCTTAGGGGTCTAATTGTCGCTGCCATTGTATGCGGCGGGCGCCAATATATACAGGAGCATATAAAAACTAAGGAAGGAAAAGATGAGTTATAAATTATTTACGAGCGAAAGTGTCTGCGCAGGACATCCAGACAAAATATGCGACGCCATAAGTGACGCTATTGTCGATGCGGCGTTAACACAAGATCCAAATTCTCGCACTGGCATAGAAGCAGTAGTGGGCGCTGATAGAATCGTATTGCTTGGTGAAATTAAGTCAACTGCTGAACTTGATTTTGAGTTAATCGCTCGAGAGAAAATCCGTGAGCTAGGTTATAGTAATCCAGACTGGGGTTTTTCTGATAAATCAAAATTACACAATTATATCCACCAACAATCACCAGAGATTGCAGTCGGTGTCGATAAAGACGGAGCAGGTGACCAGGGGATGATGTTTGGCTTTGCCTGCGAGGAAACTAAAGAATACATGCCGCTACCTATCACCCTGGCACATGCACTAACGAGACGAATCGATGAAGCGAGAGAGTCTGGAGACATTGAATGGTTACGACCGGATGGCAAGGCTCAAGTGACGATCCGCTATGAGTCAGGGGCGCCAGTATCGGTAGATAAAGTAGTTCTCGCCGTTGCACATAACGAAGAGACGCAACCAGACCAGGTGCGAAAAGAAGCTATAGAAAAAATCATTGCTCCAGTGCTTGAGCAGTACGGTTTTCCGGCTCCAGACGATAACGATATCGTCATTAATGGCACTGGTGTTTGGCACATTCCTGGCCCCGATTCAGATGCTGGACTAACTGGCCGCAAGATTGTCGTAGATACCTACGGTGGCTATGCCCGAGTTGGCGGTGGAGCATTTAGCGGTAAAGACCCCAGCAAAGTCGATAGAAGCGGTGCTTATGCTGCTCGTTACATCGCGAAAAACATCGTCGCAAGCGGTCTAGCAAAACGCTGTGAAGTAGGGCTCGCTTATGTGATTGGTCAGCCAAAGCCACTGATGCAAACTATTGATGCGTTTGATACTGCTACAGTAACTCAAAACGAACTAGAGGCATATGCTGATACATTAATCGATACTTCAGTAAAAGGTATCACAGAAACACTAGATCTACATCGTCCAATATATAGCCAAACTTCGGCGTATGGTCATTTTGGTAAGTTTGGCTTGCCTTGGGAGCGTCTAGTTTAAAATTGCTTTAAGAAGTTAGTCTTAAAACTAGTGTTAACAGCGGTTTTTTCGCGGTGCCGTTGTTGCGCTAGGTCGATAAGCCTTGTTACTAGTTCGGTCGCAGATACGCCTGCAGCATGCCAATTGTGCCTGTAGAGACTACCTGGTAAAGGATTTAACTCGTTGAAATAAACTTTTTGTTGCTTTTCGTCGATGAGCAAGTCTACTCGAGCGATACCACTGCAGCCGATTGCTTTGTATGCTGCGCAAGCCGTTTCTATTGATGAATCATAGAGTTTTTTGGGTATCTCTGCCGGTAGCTTGCTGTAGCCTTGGGCTCCTTTTTGAGCTGATTTAGCACCGCCGGTCTTCTTGTTTCGTTTGAGATATTTTGTTTCGAAGTCAAAGCTACCTTCAGCGCTCACGATTGGTTGTTCGACGAGCGCGGGGGTAAGGTCATGGTTGCCCATAATTGGCACTGTTACTTCAATTAAATTGTTTACGCTTTCCTCAATGAGCACTTTGGTGTCAAAGTGAAGTGCTACCTCGATTGCGCCCTGGAGGTCTTTGTGGCTTGAGACCTTGGTAATTCCGATGCTCGATCCGAGCCGGGCAGGCTTTACAAAAAGTGGCAACTGGAGCTTATCGGCAATGTCTTTTTCGTATCGAGTGGCATTTTCTTGATACTCTTGTTTGCTGAAGCTAATCATTTTTGGGGTTGGGATATCGTAGGCCTCGATGATTTTTTTGCAGACTACTTTGTCCATGGCGATTGCGCTTGCTAGCAGCTCACACCCAACGTAAGGGATTCCTGCCAGCTCGAATACTCCCATGAGCTCTCCATCTTCTCCGTGAGTGCCGTGCATCGCCGGAAACGCTATATCGAGCCTGGTCTCTGGCGCTTTACGCAAAAGGCCTTTTGTCTGCTTAAGCACTAAGCCGCTGTCGAACCGAACACTGATTGGCCTAGATTTCTTTAAGAAGCTATCGATTTCGCCTGTTTGGTACAACTTTATGTCTTTTAGTTTTTGGTCTGAGTACCATGCGCCGTTTTTTGCGATATATACCGGAATGACACGATAGGCACTCATTGCTTCCAGAGGCTTAATCACTGATGCTATCGCAGTAACAATTGAGATGTCATGCTCTGCTGATTGTCCGCCAAAAAATACACCAATATTTTTCATACTTACCATAATAGCATTAGAGAGCTCCTTCCAGGGTGCTCTTTGTTATACGTAGCCGTCTGGCCAGTCGTTTTGCATAAGTACTAGATCGCCACTGGCAACATGTAGTTCGAGGTTTTCGTAAAAAGACAAAGGATCATCAACGATAAATAGTTCGCCTTCAAAACCATTCTCTACAATACCTTCTTGGATATACGCTACAACGATGTTGTTCATAAGATAGACTTTGTCTGGTTGGGCATCTGCAATAAGCTGGCCGAGCTTTTTATGAACCCTTTGAGTTTCTTCTCCTTGTTCGACGAGTCCTGGTGTTACGTATATTTTCTTCTTTGCCTGGAGTTGCTTCAGTAGCTGCAAGCCGGCACGCATACCTTCGATGTTTCCGTTATAGGTGTCGTCGATAACCCATGCGCCATTCAGCTGGTATGGCTGCATTCGGTGTTCAAAAGGCTTGGTTTTTGCTACCGCAGAAGTAATTTTTTCTTGGCTAATCCCTAGCGAATCGGCAATTGCTACACATAGCGCAATTGAACTAACCAGATGTTGTCCTATCAGCTTACTAGATAGCTCAAGTCTTCTTTTGCCCTTTTCCATCACAAATGATGTACCCGTGATATCCGTTTTAACATGGCTAATTGTCCACTTGTCAGCATGATCTACTCCGTATGTAGCGTTCGGCTGTAGGTAGCCCTTAAGCAATTCAGAGTCATTGCTGATGTAGACTGACTGCTTGCTGTAGTCCACTATAGTTGCGAAATCTTTGGCAATTGCTTCTAGAGAGCCGTAGCCATCCATATGAGCTGGTGCGACTCCGGTGACGATGGCGATGTCTGGCTGACTGAGCTGCGCCATTTCAGCTATATCTCCCGGTTTTGCCTCGCCGTATTCAAAAATGACTATATCCTCGTCACCACTGAGCGTATTAATCCAACGCGCATGACTAATTAGTACATTTTTGTTTTTTGGGGTTGCTGCCACCTGCTTTTCGGCAGAAAGGATAGTTGTAAGCAGTTCCTTCATCGTTGTTTTGCCATAGCTGCCCAGTACAGCAATTCGAATTGCTGATATACCCGAGAGCGTCTGGTTGGCTCGATCAATTTCTTTTTTGAACGACTTATTAACAATCGGCTGCACAAGTGCATTTACGGCAGTCAGAGCCACTAGACTAGTAAGTGGCATTAATAGCAGCAGTGCGAGCCACCAAGTGCTCTGCCCAGCAAGGAGCAGCGCAACAACTACTAGTGGTGGGACGAGCCAACCACCATAACTCACCAATAAATTGATCCGAGCCCTGTTGGTAAGAACAAGTGTTCCTCTTTTTTTAACTGCATGGAGGGTGGGCTTGCGTAGCACCCATTGCAGTAGCAACTGATTACTATAGTCGCTTTGCTGCAACATATAGGTAAGCAAATACGGACTTTCCGGGGAGATAAACAACTTAAGTAGATGAATCATGTGAAATAAACTCCTTAAGGTATGCTCCAACAGCATCTATTTGGTTTACGTGAAGCCAATGATCGGCATTGTCGATAATTTTTATGTCTGAGTGTGTGATATTGGCTGCCAATATCTTGCCGTAGCTTGGTGGTGTCGAGGTATCGTTTAATCCGTAGAGCAGCAGGGTATGCAACTTAAGTGACTTTGCGTCTTGTTGGACATCTGAGCTCAGCATACTATCGATAATCCGCTTATGAATATTAGACAGATCATTTGAATAGTCAGAGCCGATTGCTCTATAGAAATACTTTTTTAGGCGGCTAGGGGTAATCTTTTTTAGTAGTTTCGACATGAGACGTAAGCTTCGTTTCGCTGCTTTTTTCTGATCCCTAACACCGGAAGCAGCAATGAGCACCAACTTCCTTGGGTGTACGTCGTGGTTGGCGATTGCTCGGATGGCGATTTGCCCACCCATTGAATGACCAACTAGCACATAATCAGTGAGCTCCAGTTTGCTAATAAATTTTTCAACAAAATTGGCATAGTCATCAAGCTGGGTGATATTTTCGCTGTCTTCGCTGTTGCCGAAGTTTGGCAGGTCAGGAGCAATCAACCGATA
>SLHW01000030.1 GCA_007135955.1 Candidatus Saccharimonadota bacterium | reverse complement strand
TACCAAAGGTACGACAATCAAAAACATTCTCATTCACTGTTGCTGATAGTCATGGATACATAACAGTTGGCGAGTATGAGGATGGCAAACCAGGAGAAATATTCATCAACTTCGCCAAGCATGGTTCAACGCTACGTGGCATCATGGATGTGTTTGCAATATCAGTTAGTCACGGATTGCAATACGGTGTACCGTTGAAGTCATACGTAAAATCGTTTACGAACACTAGCTTTGCTCCAGCTGGAATTACTGATGACCCAGAGATTCGTACCGCTTCTTCGCTCATCGACTATATCTTTAAGCGATTGGCACTTACCTATTTAAGTTTTGATGATCGTCTTGAGCTTGGCTTGGCATCGATTGACGACATGCCAGACGATCAGACGACACTACTTGGTGAAGATGCAGTGGTAGACGATAGTCAGCCAGCCGAACAGCCCGTGATTGAAAGAGTCAAGGATAACGTAACAACAGTTGCTACTGAAGCACCATCAACGTCTCAGTCATCAACAATTAATGAGGAGCCAGCCATTAAGGACGATGCCGCACCACTCTGCTTTAGCTGCGGTAATCAAACACAACGATCTGGTAGTTGTTACATCTGCACAAGTTGTGGTTCAACAACCGGCTGTAGTTAGAGACGTCAGAGGCTGATAAAGTAGCCAGGGGCTTTTAGCCCTCAAATGAGAAATACACCCTTGCTGGTGAGCAGGGGTGTATTTTTCGTGTAATGCACCGAGTTGTTTTCAATTTTCAGCTTTCTACTTTCATCTTTTAACTTTATACTACTTATGTATGAAGATCGTTATTCTCTATCACCCAAACTCAGAACATGCTCGACAGGTAGAGCAATATGCTCGTGACTTTGAACGTGCACAAAATAGCGGATCGATCGAATTAGTTAGCCTTGAAACAAAAGAGGGCGCTGACATGGCTCGACTTTATGATGTTGTACGTTATCCAGCAGTACTGGCTATCGTAAAAAGCGATAGCGTACTAATGAAGTTGTGGCAAGATGAAAAATTACCACTAATGAGCGAAGTTGCTTCTTACGCTCGCCGGTGATAAACTAACTCTGAAATACGCTTCACTTACATCTAAGTGATGAAGTGGCTATCATCCACAAACTTATCAAACATAAGTGCGTAGCGGGAAGAACGGCACAGCAGCCTCGAGTAAAAAAGCTCAGGGTTTCGCTTCGCTCAGTAGAATCCGACGGTCGAGGTGCCGTATAAAGCTGTAATCAAGGACCTATTAAGCAGGATGGTACCGTTCTACGTTAAAGAAAAGTAGAGCTCCTGCAATAAGAAGGGTCTTTTTTTATTTCTGGTTATTAATAGGAGCAAATTATGAAATTCAAGCATGGCACCAGACGACGAGCAAAAGAGTATGAAAAAGATATCATACGCCATTGGAAAGAAAGCAAAACATTTGAAAAGTCGGTAGAGAATCGATCGAGCAGCAATGCTTTTGTGTTTTATGATGGCCCTCCTTTTTTGACGGGCACTCCTCACCACGGCCATTTATTGATATCGGCTGTTAAAGATTGTGTTGCGCGCTATCAAACAATGAAAGGAAAGCGTGTTGAGCGGCGCTGGGGCTGGGACTGCCATGGCTTGCCAGCAGAAGTTTTTGTCGAGAAGCAGCTTGGTATCACGAGCAAAAAAGAGATAGGTACGAAGATTAGTATCCCTGATTACGTCAATGCGTGCCGTGCCTCGATGATAAAGACTGGTACTGAGTGGGAAGATGCGATTGATAGAATCGGGCGTTGGGTTGAGTTTAAGGGTGCATACAAGACGATGGATGCAGAGTTCATGGAGTCTGTTTGGTGGGCGTTTCAGAAGCTTTATGACGAGGGCAAGATATACGAGAGTGAAAAGGTGCTCGTGTATTGCACTAAAGATGCAACACCAATCTCTAAGTCAGAAGTTGCTATGGAGAATAGCTACCAAACGGTTACTGACCCGAGTGTTTTTGTGTACTTTAAGCTCGAAGATAGTGATGATGAATATGTGCTGGCCTGGACAACAACTCCGTGGACGTTGCCTGCCAATGTCGCTATTGCTGTACACGACGAACTAAACTATGACCTAGTTGAGTACGATGGCAAGAAAATTTATGTTGCGTCAGAAACAACAGAAAAAGTATTTACCGATGAGAAACATCAGCCATTACCAATAAAAGTACTCAAGCAAGTCAGGGGCTCAGAACTAGTTGGTAAACGCTATCACCCAATCTTTGAAAACAGAGGACCAAAGGCTCATCGCATTCTTTCCGCTGACTTTGTTACAACAGAAGAAGGTACTGGAATTGTTCACGAAGCTCCCGCATATGGTGAAGAGGACTATGAGCTAAGTCAAGCAGAAGGAGTACCGATCGTATCAATCGTTGATGAAAACGGAAACTATACTGAGGGACGATGGGTCAGCAAAAACATCTGGGAGGTGAATAAAGAGATCGCCAAGACGCTTGTTGCCGAAAACAAGGCATTGAAGATTGACTATATCCAGCATGAGTATCCGCATTGTCACCGCTGTGGCACAAAACTTATGTACCGCGCACACCCGAGCTGGTTCATGGATATTCAAGGGCAAAAGCACGACATGCTCAAATCAAACCAAGCAACTAATTGGCGCCCAGCCCACCTAAAGACTGGACGCTTCAAAAATATTCTACAGTCAGCACCCGACTGGAATCTGTCACGTGACAGGTATTGGGCAACACCAATCCCTGTGTGGAAGGGCGCCCGAGATGACGGAACCGAAGTCGTCAAGGTCATCGGATCATACAAGGAGTTTGAACAGCTAACAGGGAAGAAGCTCGATGATTATCATTTGCCAAACGTTATGGATGTGGATCTTGAGTTAGATGGTGTTAGATTGCAGCACATAGGCAAGGTGATTGACTGCTGGTTCGAAAGTGGTTCTATGCCGTTTGCTCAGTTCCACTATCCATTTGAAAATAAAGAGAAGTTTGAATCAAGTTTTCCGGCTGATTTTATTGTCGAGGCAATTGACCAGACGAGAGGCTGGTTCTACTCACTCACAGCAGTGAACGTTGCTCTATTTGGCTCATCTCCGTTTAAGAACCTGATTTGTACTGGGTTTATCAATGCGGCAGATGGCAAGAAGATGAGCAAAAAACTTAAGAACTATACTGACCCACTCGAGCTAATGGATCAATATTCTGCTGATTCGTTTAGGCTGTTGCTATTACAGAGTCCGCTACTGAATGGCGAGGACTTTGCCCTTAAGGATGACTTTGTCAAGGATATTGCTCGTAAACTGGGCATGATCTGGAATATGTATGACTTCTTCACGATGTACGCTGAAGTTGACGGATGGGAGTGGGATGGCTCAATCGATGACCCGAGCGATGGCTTAAATAATGTGCTTGACCAGTGGATTGTTTCAAGGCTCCATCAACTAGCTAACGAAGTAGATCAACACATGAACGGGTATGACCTTGTAAGCGCAACTCGACCGTTACTGGGCTTTATAGAGGATGCCTCTAATTGGTATGTACGTCGGTCACGCAAGCGTTTCTGGAAGAGCGATAACGACACTGATAAAAAAGATGCCTACAAGACCCTGCATTATGTCTTGGTGCGACTAAGTCAGGTACTGGCACCATTTACGCCGTTTTTAGCCGAGGAGCTGTACCAGAAGCTTACTGGCGGAGAATCAGTCCACTTACTTGACTGGCCAGAACAAGGCCATATTGATCAGTTGGTTATCGATCGCATGGCATATGTTCGTGGAATCATTAACGAGGGCTTGTCGCAACGGGCTCAAGCAAGCATCAAGGTGCGTCAACCACTGAAAAAAGTGACAGTAAGCGGGAGCAAAACTGACCTTGGCGAACACCAAACAGAACTTTCCTCAATAATCCTCGAAGAATTAAATGTTAAAGAGCTAGCTAGCTCTTCTAACGGAGAGCAAAAAGTTACTCTAGACACCAACATTACAGCAGCACTCAAAAAAGAAGGTCTTGCTCGAGAGGTGATTAGACATGTTCAAAACAATCGCAAGCAAGCTGACTTGCATGTTGATGACCGCATTGTATTGTCGCTTTCGACGGATGACGAGGATCTTGCTGCAGCTATTAAGCAAAACAAAGATGTGATTTGCGCAGAGACACTTTGTATTGAGCTAACTGAAGCAATTGAGGGTGACTATACTGCCGAGACAAGTGTGGGTGATGCAAAGCTGACAATTGAGTTAAAAAAGCACAAATAATCTTTGACAGAGTGTGTTTACTCTGTTAGGATACCTTGGTATATTTTTGACTTGAGGAATAATTCTAGATATGAAAAAAGCAGTAATTACCACCGGCGGCAAACAATACCTTGTAGCAGAAGGAGATCAGCTAGAGGTAGAGCTATTAAAGGACGTTAAGAAATCAGTAGATTTTACTCCACTATTGGTAACCGAAGATAGCAAGACCAAAGTTGGCACACCTGAAGTGAAGGATGGCAAGGTTACTGCCGAAGTAGTTAATCCAGACGTTGCTAAAGAAAAAGTTACTTCGATTCGCTTCAAGGCGAAAAAGCGTGTCAACAAAAAGCGTGGCCATCGACAACACAAGACAGTACTAAAGATTAAGAAAATTGCTTAAAATTAAGTCTGAATAACAAGGGTATAAAAAATACTTGACGTGTCAAGTATTTTTTATTTTTAGCTCTTAAAGTAAAATTTTAAATTTTCGCTCTAAGTGAACGCCTCCTACTATTTGTCATTGGTAACAAAAAGAAGCTAAAAGTGCCACAGTTAGCTGCTAGTTCTTTATGGTTTCATTATCAAAGACGACAATGCTTGAAGAACTCATTCACTTTTTTTCATTCAAGCATCTTCTCGCTGAAAATTGCCGTTTGTGTGTGGCATTCATCTATCAGCAGCCATTAAAGCCTGAATGGACTTAAGGGCTCTTAATCAATTATCAAGTATCAATCAGCATGCAGCCCCTGTGGAAAACTCACTCCATCCCTCACTCATCATTTCCAGCTGTTTCGTTCGTCTACGGTAGACTCCAGTAGCAAATGTATCGCTTCGACAACACACAACCACAACCGTTTTCTGTCTGTAGACAATGTCACATACACAACGGATAGCGTACTATTTCTTGGTGTTCTCTTCGCTCGAACAGGGTAGTTTCCTGCACACATTTTGTGCGCAAAAGCCCTTGCACTCTATATAGTCAACCTGTCATACTGTGCCCAGGCTTTTAAAAACAAATAACAAACAACAAAAAACCAAAAGCCATTCGTAGTTCTCCAAAACCAACCCTATTCTCGGTGATCGTTTCGTGTAAACAGTAGCTTTG
>SLHW01000058.1 GCA_007135955.1 Candidatus Saccharimonadota bacterium | reverse complement strand
GTAAAGCCAAACGGACCGGCTAGCACGACTTTACGTTGGGCGCAGTATTCGTTGATATCCGGGAGTTTTTCGTAGATAAAACTAAAAATCATCTCATTAGGGATGAACATCACGACAAAATCTAGGGTATTATCTTCTGGGTTGATGTAGTCTTTGGACGTGATGTCTTTGACCTTTTGCTTTATGGAGCTGCCGAATTTCTTGAGTGCTTGTTTTTTAGCCGCTTCGCTCTTGGCCTCTTGATACTCCATCAGGTCATCGAACGGGAACTTGGCGTCAACGTTGAGCTTGGAGCCATCGGGCAATTTGATCGTAAAGTCTGGCCGACCATCAGTGGTAGTAGCTTGCTTGAGATAGGTCACGTTTTCGACAAAACCAGCAGCCAGTAGCAAGTCTTCCGCGACTTGCTCACCCCAATCACCACGCAAACGATTGTTTGATAATAAGTTCCGTAAACTCTCCGTTGAAACTTGTAGCTCACCGGTTACTTTAGCAGTGGCAAGTAGTTGTTCTTTAATGGCGGCGTTTTGAGTCTTAAGCCCACTGATTTCCTGCTGACTGGCATCAAGCTTTTTCTCAAGTCCGTTAATAATCTCCTTGAGTAAAACGCGGTTGTTTTCGAGCACTTCTTTAACCCCGCCCTCGATTTCTTCTTTGCTGCCTTTTCTCTGTTGTTCGTTGCTAGTGGTAAGCTGCAAGGTAAATTTCTGGGCAAGCACATAGAGTACTACGGCTAAGATAGCAGCTACTATTACTGCAATAACGACAATTTCTCCGATATTCATATGCTTATTCTATCATGCAGTAAGACTTGACTTTCACGCCAGCATTTATAGGCTATCTGACTTTTGTGGCAGTCTGTTGAGTTTTTTGCGACTTTTTTGCATTTTTAGGATTACCGCCGGACAATGTCAGGGATGCATTTTGAAAATTCCGATACATTTTTTGATTTTTTTCTGCGACACCAAAAATTCTCTGAACTCGACATATACATGACCGCTGATTGGCGACATGACTCGACCCAGAACATTGCAGCAGTATCGCTACTTAACCCTTTCCTTGAGAACCAGCAGTCAGTCACTATCGGTAACTGCGATGCTCAGCAGCTAAAGCAGCTGAGGCGCGATTGCGATAATCGATACCTAGAACAACTCGATTTGCGATTTGCCACATTTAACAAGCCGACCCATGAAGTCGTAGCAGAGTATCAAAACTGGCAAGATTTACGAGATATTTGGCTGATTAGAAATGAGAAAAACATGGTGAAAGCCAGCATTCCCTTGCTCTTTGACATAAGAAAACGAGAGGACAACGACAATAGTAATATCTTTGTGACATTGTTTATTGTCCCAAGTCTTGAGTTCTACCGTTTCTTAGTTGTTAATCAATCGTCAAGCAGCCTACGTCTTATAAAAACTGAAGCAACTAGCATCATAAAGGAAGCTTATGCCTGAACAAGCACCAAGACCTGCAGTTGTTCAGGAGTCGCATAATCATGATAGTCACGGTCACTCCCATGAGGCGGACCTGGGCAGCAGCGAGCACGCTTGTAGCGTGCACTGTAATCACGGCGAGTCAATACTAGCTGCTGATAGCGCGCTGGAATCTGTTAACCCACTAAGTCTTGATGCTATTACCGAAACATCGATTAATGCACCCAAGCCTCAGGAACATATACACGGTGGACATGTTTGCGACAGCCACTGTTCACATGGTGAGTCAAAGATGCTTTCAGATGATGTTTTTTCATCATCAGAAAAAAGTGCTCCAACTACTGCGCTGTCATTGAGTGAATCAACTCAACACAATCCAGCCGAACAACACCATTCCCATAACACTACAGAAGCCAGTAAAGTAGTAGCTCCTGGCTCAAAAGAATCAAATGAAGCTCCAGCGACAGTCGAACAGGTAGCTCAAACGACGCCAACAACAGAAGTCATTCCAGAACAGGCCGTTACTAACCAAGAGAACTCAGCAACTGGTAATAATAAGGAACACTCTCCAGCCCTGGAGGCAACTATCGATAGCACACCTTCGAAGACTGAAGCCGGTGACGCTCATCAGAGAACGTCAAGTTCAGATACTTCAATCAGCGGCAAGGAGCAACCTACGATACAATCCAAGCCAGCTAGTGAATCAATCCAATCTGCACCAGCAAGAATAGAAGCTGCTGCTCCAATGAGCGAATCTGCCGACTTTAGTTCATCAACAAGTGCTGGGCCAGAAATGCGCTCAGGCACAACTGTTAGCGAAAGCATCGAAACAAAAAACAGCAAGCTAGATATTGAAGCTGCAGCCATCAGAACTGACATTGAATCAGCTCCAGCTGCACCCATTGAGACAAATCAAGGAGCAGTGCCAACTGCAGCAGAAATTGAGCAATCTGATCAAGCTACCGAATTAGCCAATAGCCTAGCCTCAGAAGCTGCTGATTCACCTATTGAGGCAGGCTTAGCTGATGCTCAAGCTAAAGAAATGCTGCTGGATGATGTCGAGCTAGCCACCATAGCACGAGAAAATGATACTGAGACTAGTAAAGCTGATGCTTTTGAGGAATACGCACCTGAAGATGCGGCGACTGACTCCCTAGAAGATGAGCTAAGCACTATCGATGTAATGACTGAAGGAGTATCAATCGACACCCCAGAACAAACAACCCTGTCAAGCGAGCGTGCTGAAGGTGAAGCCAAAACAACTGAAGTGTCTTCGTCCGAACTTCATACGGTTCAAGATATAGAAGCTATCTTTACAGAAGCCGAAGCAATCACCGCAGCGAATGAGATAAGTGATACTGCCGTACAAACTAATGAAGCAACAGCAAATCAGCAAATAGAAGCTACAACAACCCCTGAAGAAGAAGTCTTTGACATTGAGCAGATCATGTCAAATATTGAGCAGCTATACGCAGAAGAAGCCACGGCTAGCTCAGAGATTGTGCCCGAATCAGCAATTGATATTGAAGAGATTACTGACAGTATTCCGCTCACTCCAGTGGAGGCAATTCTCGGTAGCTCAGCTGGAGCAGAAAGCCAGACTGAAGAGCAATTGCCCAAAATCGTGAGCGAAGCTTTGCCAAGCAGTAACGCTGAAGAGGTAGCAGCGCTAAAACTTGATCAACAAGCAGACGCCATAGCTCGTGAAATTCATTCCAGGCTAGAAATTTACCGCTCTGAAAACCAAATAAATACAAAGACCGTACTACCGTTGCTAGAAAAATACAATCTTAGCCTCAATGACCAGCAGCTCGAGAAGCTACTTGCCCTGCTGCGCTCTGATAGTGACGAACAAACAGCTGAGTTTATTACCGGACTCTTAAAACTGCGTCATATCGAATATCAACAGGAGTTTTTATCGAGCTCCAAGCAGGCGTTTTCCAAACAGCTGACCCAAAAACACCACCGACTACTCGGAGTACTGAGAAAGCTGTTTCCAGCCTTGCTAGTAAGCCCCGAAAACTAACGAGCTGAAGCTTCTGTAGTGTCGCCTGCTCGATATTCTTCAGGGAGCTTTTCCCAGGCCTCAAGAGTTCTAAGCTCCATTGGTGCAGCAAAATCTAGTTCTTCGAGCATTCGTTCCGTTGTCCCAAGAACCGACAAAACTCCAGTCAATGACTCAGAAGGCAATGAATTAACAAGTCCCGTCAACTCTTTATGGATATATTTATCTGGTTCAAGTCCAGCAATCTCTAGAAGCTTTCGGGCTTGTTTTCGTAGTGCAGTGGCTCTTTGCTGGACTTCGGTTGACTGAAGGCTACCCTCGAAGTGCAACGACTCTAACCTAGCAATTTCCTGGTTCGTGATACCCACCAATCGAAGCGCACCGTATGCGTTTTCGGTTCGATATCTCTGTTGGTGGACTTTGTTTGGCGATAACATTCTGGCTCTAATCTGAGTTTGCTTTATAACTTTGATACACAGAATACTGGATATCTATATAGATACAAAACATTTTTTGCGATTTTGTTGCAATAAGTGTATAGTAGCTCGTCTATGAATGTAGTCGAACGATTACAGCACGAATTACGACACAATGGTTACAGTATGACCAATAGTCGACTGCTCGTTTGTCAAACACTTGCCAAGCATGCGCCCATCAGCATGCGAGAAGTCATTAATCGGCTAGGTGGCAAAGTTGACCGAGCAAGCATCTACCGAATAGTTACACTTTTCGAAGAGCTCGGAATTGTTCGTAAAATACCAACTGGCTGGAAATACAAACTAGAGCTCAGCGATAAATTTACCCATCATCACCACCATGCGCACTGCCTTAGTTGTCGACAGATTATTACCCTGCCAGAAGATCGGCTCCTGGAGCAATCAATTGAAAAGATTGCCCAACAGCAAGAATTTGCTATAACAGACCACCACATTGAACTACATGGCTACTGTAGTGACTGCCAGCAAAAAGACTCGTAAACTTTAAGACCCCGGACGTATCGTCCAGGGTCGGTGGAAGCCTCACACTTCCACTCTTATAATAGCTCATCGGTCGAGCGCTGCGCTATGATATTTATCACTTACCGTTTGTGCGCTCGCGCAGCTCTACTCGCTCAAATAGCATCGCTGACAAATAACCGATTGCCGCTCCCCCTAAAATATCTAGTGGCGTATGGACTCCGACCGACATCCGCGAAATTGCCGCTAGAAACGTCAAGGTTACTATCGGAATGCGCCATTTTTTTGGACAATAGCGATATAGTACTACCCCTATTGCTACTGCCATCGCTGTATGACCCGACGGATACCCCGGACCTCGTACGACGTAATCATGAACAACTACATCACCAAATAGCTCATCTGGTCGGCCGCGACCGAATAAATCTTTACCGACTCCAGTCAGCAAATAGGCTAACGCCCCGGTCATAAGCAGCCTGAGCATAATGACATAACGCTTCAGAAACAGATAGAGTAGCGCCAGCAGAGCAAGAAAATGAATACTACCAAGCTGCGTAATAACAAAAAAGAAGGGCACAAGCACCCCGCTGGAAACATAGAAGAAGTTGAATATCGCTTCTTCAAGTGCAGTAGCTTCCTCTGGGCGGGTCAAAAGGGTCGCTACCGTAAATAGCAAAAGCCCAGCCAGCACATGCCAGTCTGTCCGATAAAAAAAGCTTCGTTTTTGCCGCCTCTTTACTGTTGTCTTTTTCTTTTTTTGTTTTGCCATACTTCAAGCATTATTTTAACTGCTTATGACTACGATGGCAATCGTCTCAGCTTTCATCAAGCAGCAATACTAGCTATACTCTGCATAATGAAAGTAGCCTACTTATGAAAACAGTTGTTGTAAAAGATTGTCTCGTTTCATATCGCGACAGTGGCAAAGGGCCAGTGTTGCTTTGTCTGCATGGCTGGCAAAGCGACAGCTCAAGCTTCAATAACTTAGCCCAGGAGTTTTCG
>SLHW01000014.1 GCA_007135955.1 Candidatus Saccharimonadota bacterium | reverse complement strand
CTAAGTAAAATTGTATTGTCTTCATAGTTTAGCTCCTTTGCTATCTTTTGCTCACCTTATGGTGTCCACGGGTTATCATCTTCTGCTTCACCTTTAGGTGGCTTTGGTTCTGGTTCAGGTTCAGGCTCTGGTTCAGGTTCAGGCTTTGGTTCAGGTTCAGGCTTTGGCTCTGGTTCAGGTTCAGGCTTTGGTTCAGGTTCAGGCTTTGGTTCTGGTTCAGGTTCAGGCTTTGGTTCAGGTTCAGGCTTTGGCTCTGGTTCGCCCTTGTCCTTCCCGTCTTCGCCATCACGGCCATCTTCGCCGTCACGTCCGTCTCGTCCATGTTCGCCGTCTTCGCCATCACGGCCATCTTCGCCGTCACGTCCGTCTCGTCCATGTTCGCCGTCTTGACCATCACGGCCATCTTCGCCGTCACGTCCGTCTCGTCCATGTTCGCCGTCTTGACCATCACGGCCATCTTCGCCGTCACGTCCGTCTCGTCCGTCACGTCCGTCTCGTCCATGTTCGCCGTCTTGACCATCACGTCGTTCTCGTCTGTCACGATCATCTTCGCCATCGTCGTCATCTTCTTGCTCTTCAGGTGCCTCAGTGTCTTCTTGACGAGCTGCAACTTCTTCGTCTACGTCTGCTGTTTCTTCACCATCTTCTTCATCTTCTTGACCGACAAAATCATGTTCATTAAGTACAACTACCACTTCACCACTACGTTCTTCGGAAAGAACGATGCCAAAACGTACTGCATCATTTTGATCTCGCACAGTAACAACAGTTACCTTATCTTGCGAATCAACAATTTCGAAATTCGGACCAATAAATACGCCGTCTTCATCATAACTATAAGTAACGCGCAATAATTCGGTTGATGTAAGGTCGAATATTTCACCTTTTTCATTTAGTGTTTCGATTATTCGTTCGCAAGTTACTTGTCTTTGTGTATCATCCCGTTCCATTGCGGCGAAGCGTTCGTCGACATTGCCCATAATGTCTCGTACGGCGTATTGGGCTGATTGCTGATCAGTAAGTTGCTCGAACAATGCTAAAGCATAGGTGTTTGGTGCAACATCTTCGAAAATTTCTCTCATTACTTCTTCACGTTCATAACCATCAACAAGATATGCTTCTACCGGTGACAGAGGGCCTCTACCTACTGCTGGCTCATATTGATCTCTGTCAAATCCGGGGTTATCAGCACAAAATTGCTCTACATCGGCTGTTGGTACCTGTAAATCAGTTCCGTTCTCTGTAGTTTCGCGATCAGTACAGGCGCCTAGTATTAGTGCTCCCGATAGTGCCACAGCTGCAGCTTTATTGCGGAACTTTGCTAGACCCTTATATTCCTGAGATATACTAGGATTAGAAATTGCCATTTCTTGGTTGTTACTCATTGGTTACACCTCTTATTAGCTATCGCCTGCTCCACCAAGGCTTGATATTTTCTCTACAGTTTTAGATTATATCACGGTAATGTAGTTCTTGTCAACTACTTAACCACTTTTTTATAATAATTAGTACTCTTACTTACTTTTTATGCTTATTGCGCAACTTCGCCAAGGATAAATTGACTCATCCTGAGTACTGGGTGAGCTGGATTATTTCTGCGAAACGTATCGACATTCAACAATCGGTTGTGTTCTTGGTTTTCAAGCGGGCGCAGTGCCTGCCCGACAGCCTGTTGTCGCTGCTTGGTTGCAGCTGCTTTTTGACGGTTTATCGACTGGATGGTGTCAAAATCCATCGCAGAACTAACTGCCGGTGGTAGCGTCGTTTGAGCTGGCGACGTAAGCCGCACCGCCCATAGCCGATCACTGAGTTCGGCATGAGTCGCTTGTAATGAGTGTTGCCAGTCAAATGATTGTGAATTCTCAGCGTATCCGTCAAGAAAATCAGAAATAACTAATGCCGTATCGTGCCGATCGTCAATATCTTGATTAACTAGATCGAGTAAATTTCTGATGCTAGCCCGACCACAAGCCTGCTCCAGTCGACGTTTTTGTTTTCCTTCTATCTGATCAAATGCCTCTATCGCATCAGCTGGGTGCCCCTCAAACAGCAAGCCAGCAGTGTTGCCGTCGTTGTGATAGACGGCAATATCTGTATCGGCTGCACCAGCAACGCGGACTGACAAAGCGGTAATAAACATGCCAAGACGATGAGCAGAGTAATTACCTGTAAGTTCGCCTAGTCGTTCTGGTTGATCGAGTACGATGTGCAAGCGATCCGGGGCAGCAGTATCGATGTGCTTTCGTGCCATCGCTCTACCGCTGGCATAGCTAGCCCGAATATCAATATTGTGGGCAGCGTCTCTGCCAGGCTGATACTCACCAACACCATCAACCTGACTGCCAGTGCGTTGATGTAACAGTGAGTCAATTAGCCCAGCACCATCGGAACTATCCTGTCCAATGATGGATTCTGAATCCAACTGTACTAGTGTGTAATCAAGTTGCTCAGGACCCGTTCTATTTAGAACGTCGTCCAAAGATTCGTGATTTCTTACCATGATCTCCTGCCTTTTGAGTATTTCCTGAACCACTTTTATCAAGCTGGCTGACCACTACATCGTTTATGCGACCATTTGGTGCTTGAGCGTAAGCATAGTTGTCCATGAAGTGCCCTATTCTCTCGTCTTCGCCCTGCTTAACAAAATCTTTTTGCTGGAGGACTGATCGGAACGCTACTGCAGAGATAGCTCGACGAACAATTATCGCCTGCTCTATAGAAGACAACTTCATAGTACCAAGCTGTTCTTGAAGTTCGGAACGCGTTGCGTTGTTTAGGCTAGTTAATCCACCTAGGCTTAGTGCAGCAACTTTGGCGAGATCTTCTGGCTTTATCGGGGTTACGTTCTCGATTCCACCCTCGACCAATCGGTTAGCTCGAACAGCTTGCTGCCATCCTTGGCTGATACGACGGTCGCTTAAACTGATGGGCAGGAGTAGCTCGGTGTCGTTGATGTTTTCTATGGTGTCAGTGATGTACTCCTTTGCTTGGCGGCTAAGTCGGTGCCTAGTCTCAAGCGTTTCTCGAATCGCTTTTCGTGCTTTCGTAGGGGGGAGTAGTCCTCCTTTGGCTGCCTCTGCTTTACGAGTATCAGCTATGTCTTGGCCTTGAAGAGCCCTCGCGACTTCGCCGGCATTGTCGCCAGCAAGAACGGTTATGCCAAAACGACTTCGTAGTGCGCTATCAATAAATTTTGCACGCTTACCATCTGCAAAGTTAGTAGTCGCATAGATGGCAACATTTTCTAGGTCATGGCTCGAGCCGTTTGTGCTGGCTGTTTTGCCATCCCAATACTTGTGCAATGGTCCCGTATCACGTAAATGAGATATCTCATTTAAGTAAATCTTCTGTGCTTCATCTAGTTGTAGTTTACCGGGATTAAACTTTCCGTCTGTCGGCCTAATATAGCCGTCGAGTGTTTCAGCAACATCAGTAGATGCTACATCAACCCGAACCACTTCACCGAGAACGATATTACCAAAAGCGGTTTTTCCGCTGCCTGGATCTCCTTCTGTTAAGACTGAGGCTTCGGCGCCACCCATAGCAAGTGCACCGTAGGCTGTTTCCCAGCGATCATCACCAGGCAAAATGAGCTGGCTCTCAATTCGTTGGATACCTTCAGCTACATACCGACTGTGTTCGTTTGGGCTAGCGTGTACTGGCCAATCTCTTTCAAACTCACTTATATTATATTGTGATCGTTCACTCATGATTTACTCCTTTATTAATCCTTTAAGCTTCTTCTCTTCGTCGCCTATTGCCTGCTACACCTAGCGCAGCACTTAGGGCAACTCCTATTGCTAGAGCGCCTCCACCGGCATCGCGAACATCACGAAATCCATTAAATTCTTCTTGGGTGTAGCTTACATACTGGTCAATAATTATTGACTGGACGGTTTCTTGAATGTCATCTATAGAACTAGCGGTATAAGTATTTTCCTCGCCAACTAATGCTTCGGTGCCGGCTACGTCAAACTCTGCCTCTTGCCGTGAGCCAAGATAGCTTACGGTCGATCCAGGTCTACCAGCTAGGATGACGCTTATTTGGTTGTCATCACCTTGACTACGAAACTCTTCACGAGCGCCTTCAACTGATCCGCTAAATATCATAGTGTGTTCTGCACCAATCGCATCAGCAATCCGCAATCCGCCTGCGATGTCCGAGCTAGACCGATTACATGGCAAAGTAAACGACACTTCTTCTGAGTTGCCGTTATTACGTGGTGCACATATATAGTCACTCATGTTCTCCCACACTTCTTGGCGACCTGAACCGTCGGCCTCGAACGTGCCGACTTCTTGAGCACGTGGACCTGCAGCAACTACAGTTATGTCTACCGGTAGATTCTCCATGCGTTGTAGAGCGTTAAAGCTCGCGGCCAGCCTCTCGGTGTGCTCTTCACCATTTTGTTCAAGGACATCTCTCGCATAAGTGCCAGAACCCGTGTCGATAATAACTGCGGCACTATCGATACGGCTTTGTATAATCTCAGTAGAAGGTTCGGCCTCATGTGCGAGACCGCTCGTAACAGCCAATGCGGCAACTCCGCCTGCTACTACGTTTTTGGTGCGTTGCCACTTCAGAGCAGATCGTACGGTTTCGTTCTTGTCAGGGCTATCATTTGGGTCTGGGTATACCAGTTCACCTTCAGCACGCTTCATCTGTCGATATCTCTCAGCTACTGCTGCTCCGAGACCGGCTAATGCTACTGCTGAGACATATGCAAGAGACGGACGCTCAAACGAAGCGTTCGCGGCAAATTCTGCCCAATTTTGCGCATACATAGCAGCATCAGCAGGGATAGACTGTAGTCTCTCAAAATCCATAACGTTCTATATATTAACATACTTTTGCTAGTTAAGCAATACCTTTTTATAAGTATTTCTTAATACATAGTTTTATGGTATTTGTGTAGACTATTCTTCTTTTTTAGGTTGTGGTTCTTCAGTTTTAGGAAGTAGCTTATTTTTTGGCAACGTAAAGCCAAAAGTACTACCCTCGCCCTCTTTGCTCTTAAAGATTATCGCGCCGCCTTGTTCAATAATTACTTTTTTTGCCATAAATAAGCCTAAGCCAGTACCGTCTGGACGAGCCTTCTTGGCATTGCCAGCTCGGTAAAACTTAGTAAACAAGTGTTGCTGATCGGCTTTTGGTACTCCCATGCCAGTATCGTGAACCATCAGCTCGACTGTTTCGTCTTTATCTATAAGTTCGACAGTAATCTTGCCCTCACTCGGCGTATAGTAAATAGCATTGTCGATGAAGTTCATAATTACTTGACGCATCTTTGTCTCGTCGAGCATCAAATCAGGAAAGTTGTCTGGTTTTTGATACTCCAATTCTAGACTTCTTGATGCAGCAGTTTCCTTTAGCTGAGCGACTTCGCCTTCTGCGATATCTGCTAAATTTGCTCTGATCTTCTCTATTACAAACTTGCCAGTACGCAACCGAGATACGTTTAATAAGT
>SLHW01000063.1 GCA_007135955.1 Candidatus Saccharimonadota bacterium | reverse complement strand
TGCCGTTTTTTTCGATATGAAAACAACTATGGGGATATTTGGTAATCGTCATAGCCTAAAGTATAACAAATGTATCTGTTACAATAATGAGCAACTATGAGCGAAAATAATAATCACGCCAACCTTGACATTGTCCGCAAAGGGCTATTGGAGCGTATTGCGTCCGGTGAGCCAGTTGAAAAAGTTCTGCGATCTACTGAACTCAAGGCTCTGTACAGTGAGATACCCACACTACCAACGGAACTGCGAGCTGAGTATGGCAAGCAGGTCAATCGACTCAAGCAAGAACTCGAACAGGCTGCCGGTGAGCAGGCTGCTGAAGCAGAGTCGTTGCCGCCAATTGACGTAACCGCTCCGTTTGATGTGAATACACCGCCAGACAAACGGCCCGAGCTGCTTTCGGCTCGGGTAGGGACACGGCATCCACTGACGAGAGAGATTGACTTGATGCTCGATATTTTTTACCGAATGGGGTTCTCAGCAGTTGAATCGCGGCTACTAGACGATGATTATCATATGTTTGAGAGCTTGAACTTTCCTAATGATCACCCCGCCCGAGATGATTACGATACGTTTATGACCGAAGAAGGACTGATTGCACCAGCGCACACTAGCACTATGCAGAACCGAGTACTGCGAGCTAATAAGCCATTACTTGAGCGAGGCGAAGATATACGGGTTGTCGTACCGGGGCGGGTATTTCGCAATGAAGACCTCGATGCGACACATGAGCATACGTTTTATCAACTAGAGGGTGTAGTGGTTGGCAGGGGAATTCATGCTGGAAACCTCGTAGCGACACTACGAACATTCCTGAGTGAATACTTTGAACAAGAATTACAAGCAAAAATCCAGCCGTTCTACTTTCCGTTTACTGAGCCAAGCTTTGAGTTAGCTATAGAGCGGCCAGAAATACTGCGCAAAGATGATTCCGAGGAGCAAAAGTGGCTCGAGCTACTTGGCTGTGGCATGATTCATCCGAACGTACTAAAGCATGCCGAAATTGACCCGGCGGTTTACACAGGATTTGCTTGGGGTGGTGGCCTTGAGCGACTTGTCATGATGAAAAACAATATTGAAGATATCCGACATTTCGAATCAGCTAAACTAGATTTCTTAAGGCAGTTTCAATCATGAAAATAAGTATTAATTGGGTGAAGCAGTTTGTTGATATCGACGTAAGCACTGAAGAGTTGGTGCAAAAAGTCGGCGAGCAACTCGGTGCAGTTGAGCAGGTACTTGAGCTTTCTGCTAAGTACCAAGGCATCTACATTGTAAAAGTCGTTCGTGTCACGCCGCACCCCGACGCAGATAAGCTGACGGTGTGTCTGATTGATGATGGTGGTAGCGTAGCAGCTGTCAAGCGTAATGACGACGGATTAATACAGGTTGTCTGCGGTGCGCCAAATGTTAGCGAAAATATGTTGGCCGTTTGGCTGCCGCCAGGAGCGACAGTGCCGAGTAGCTATGATGGTGACCCATTTATTCTAGAGGCCCGTGAGCTGCGTGGCAAAACCAGCAACGGCATGCTAGCAAGCGCGAAAGAGCTTGCGATAGGCGACAATCACAATGGCATCGTAGAAGTCGATATCCCTGCTGAGCCGGGTAGTTCGTTTGCCGACACCTACGAATTAAACGACGTTGTTATTGATATCGAGAATAAGATGTTTACCCATCGACCGGATTGTTTTGGTATTTTGGGAGTCGCACGTGAAATAGCTGGTATTTTTGGTAAACGGTTTATTTCACCAGATTGGTACGGCAAGCAAGTGCCGATCGACGAACAAAGAAAGCCCGAAGTTGATTTGCGAGTCGATAACAAAATACCAGATGCGGTGCCCCGTTTTATGGCAGTAGCAATCGACGGACTTGCCGTAAAAGATAGTCCATTGATTATTCAAACCTATCTCGCACGAGTTGGGATTCGACCGATTAACAATATCGTTGACGCGACAAATTATGTCATGGTGCTCACTGGCCAGCCACTGCACGCGTATGATTTGGCTAAGTTGCGGCAGGTAACCGGCAAGGACGAGGTACGGCTAGAGGCTCGCTGGTCAAAAAAAGGCGACCAGCTCACCTTGCTAGATGGTAAAAAGATATCCTTCACTGATGACAAGACTATACTAATTACTTCTCATGACACACCGGTTGGTATCGGTGGCGTAATGGGTGGTCTAGACACAGAAGTTGATGAATCCACCACTGCGGTAGTGCTGGAGTGCGCCAACTTTGATATGTATGCAATCCGCCGAGCCAGTATGCAGCACGGCCTGTTTACTGATGCGGTCACTCGATTTAATAAAGGACAGTCACCTCATCAAAATGACCGAGTACTTAGTGAGGCAGTAGCGACACTAGAATTCATCAGTGGTGGCAAAGTAGTGAGCAAGGCTGCCGATGAGGGCAAACAACTCAAGTCAGTCCCACCGATTACGATAACTGCTGAGTTTATTAATCAGCGACTTGGTACCGAGGTGTCCGCCGAAGAAGTTAACCAGCTACTCAGTAACGTTGAGTTTAGTGTTAGTGCGGATAGCGAAGCCCTCAAGGTCACGCCACCGTTTTGGCGAACTGACGTTGAGATTGCCGAGGACGTAGTAGAGGAAGTTGGTCGGTTGATGGGCTTTAGCGCATTGCCGCTTGATTTGCCCTCGCGCTCACTCGAGCCAGTGAAGCGTAACGAGCAACTAGAGCTGAAGTTCTCACTCCGCCAGATACTGTCTGCCGCGGGCGGCAACGAAGTGTTGACGTATAGCTTTGTCCACGGTAATGCATTAAAAAAATACGGCCAAAACAGTGAAAAGGCCTATCGAATAGTTAATGCACTTAGTCCTGACTTGCAGTACTATCGTCTGAGCTTAACCCCCAGCTTGTTAGAAAAAGTGCACCCAAACATTAAGTCGGGGCACGATGAGTTCGTAATTTATGAGCTTGGCAAGGTGCACGTTAAGGGCGATCAAGATAGCGATGAGCCGTCACTACCACTTGAGCAACATCGACTAGCCTTGGTCTATGCTGCAGATGAAAAAGCATGGTCAAGGCGGACTGGGGCAGCCTTTTACCAGGCGAAAGCCTACTTAGCTGAGTCGATGCAGCGCCTTGGGGTTACCTTTAGTACAGTGCCGCTAGGGCAGGCTAATCTGCCAAAAACTGCTGGCTGGCAGCAGCTGGTTGCTCCGTATGACGCAAAAAGAAGTGCTGTAGTAGTAACCGATGATAATCCGATTGGCATTATCGGGGAGTTTAGTGTGTCTACTAGAAAAGCTGCTAAACTACCAGTCACTACAGCTGGCTTTGAGCTTGACAGCTCAAGCCTACTAGCTAGCAGCACGGCATCGCCTTACCAGCCACTTTCAAGGTACCCTAAGAGTAGCCAAGATATATCATTTAAGTTGCCAGCAGCGACACTTTATCGAGATGCAAGTCAAGTCATCGAGCAGGCTCTCTATGATGAGGAAGATGTTCATACTAGCTATCAGCCGCTAGATATTTATCAGCCGGACAGTGATGCCTCGACAAAACATATGGCGTTTCGCATCACAGCCTACTCTGATAACAAGACACTAAAAACCGAAGAGCTCAGCGCAATCCTTGATAGGGTGGCAGCAGCTACTCAAAAAGAACTTGACGCCGAACGCATTTAATATTTTCTAGAATTAGCTACAAGAAAAGCAAGAGATTTGACCTGCACTAGCGTTATATTTGCCACTCGCGTAGGCTAGTAAGTGGATGAAACACATTTTTCGAATAATTCTCAGCGCCAAAGAGCTATGGAAGGCCTATAGTGTCATTGGCTTAGCAACAGTGCTACTGAGCCTCATGTCGCTTCTTATGCCACTGCTTACAGGCTGGGCGATTGACGAGATGCAAGCTGGCACTGAGGCTCGGCTTAGTTTTGTGATATGGCTGGCATTTGCAATATTTGCATTGGATTTTTTACAGAATATTTTGAGTAACTGGAGTGGCTATCTTGGTGATGTTGCCTCAGCGCGAGTATATAAACATCTTGCTGGAAACTATTACCAGCATCTACTAAATTTGCCTCAGTCCTACTTTGATTCAGAGCAAACTGGCAAGATTATCAACCGGTTAAGTCGATCAATTCAACAAATAACGAATTTTATGCAGATGTTTAGCAATAACTTTCTGCAGTTTATCTTTACCACCGTATTTTCCCTGATTGCAGTAGCGTTGATTAGTTGGCAAGTGGCCGCCTTGCTGTTTTTACTCTATCCGATTTATGTGTATATGACGTTTCGCAGCAGCCCAAAGTGGCAACGTTATCAAGAAGAAAAGAATCAGCATCTTGATATTGCCAGTGGCCGATTTGCTGAAGTTGTTTCACAGATAAAAGTTGTCAAAAACTACTTGCAGGAAAAACGAGAACTTGGCTCATTTCGGGCACATCTTAATAAAGTAATTGGGATAACAAAGCCCCAGTCAAAGTATTGGCACACTCGTGATTTTCAGCGACGCAGCGCACTGAATCTAATATTTTTTGGTGTGTTTGTGATGATTTTTACTCAGGGAGTAGAGGGGGCTATCTCTGCTGGCCAGGCGGTTACTTTGGTGCTTTATGCGATGCAGATTCGCATACCGATCTTTACTATTAGCTATCTTGTTGAGAACACTCAGCGCGCCATTTCTGATAGCAAAGATTATTTTGAGATTATGGATACTAAGCTTCCGTCGGTTGACACTGGTCGGCGCGAAGAACTACAGGTGGCTCAGGGTTCGGTAACATTCGATAATGTATCGTTCGCATACGAGCCAGGCAGTGCTGTACTTAAAGATGTTTCATTTACTATTCCTCCCGGGAAGAAGGCTGCACTGGTTGGCGAAAGTGGTGAGGGGAAGACAACAATCGCTAATTTGCTGATGCGGCTCTATCTGCCCGATCAGGGTGTCATTGCAATTGACGGGACTAACATAGCAACGGTGAGCAAATCAAGCCTTCAGCAGAATATTGCGACGGTATTTCAGGAACCGGCATTGTTCAGCGGTACGATTCAAGAAAACATCGCTTATGCCCGTCCGGGTGCCAGCATGGCAGAGGTTACAAGAGCAGCAAAAGCAGCGAATGCCCACCAATTTATCAGTAATTTTGATAAAGGCTACGGTAGTGAGATTGGTGAGCGTGGGCTAAAGCTATCCGGTGGACAAAAACAACGAATCGCCATTGCCCGAGCACTACTCAAAGATGCACCAATACTGCTTCTTGATGAAGCGACCAGTAGCCTAGACAGTCAGAGCGAGGCGTTTGTTAAGGAAGCCTTAGAGTCACTTATGCAAAATAGAACTACCTTAGTAATCGCGCATCGTTTAAGTACTATCCAGGACGTTGACTTGATAATTACCCTAAAAAAAGGTGCCGTTGACGAGGTTGGTTCACCGAAAAAACTTGCAACAACCGGTGGGCTTTATCAGAAGTTGCTCGAGATTCAAACAACTACTGATCCGAAGCGTTTAAGTAAAGTACTAAAAAAATACGATGTAGTTGGCCCTGAGGCATAGCTGCTATACTAGATGGCATGAGAAAAGCAGCACGAGCGATTGTGTTTAATGATGATAAGTTACTGGTTATTGACCGTGACAAATTTGGCAAAAAATACGTCACATTGCCAGGAGGCAATATTGAGCTAGGCGAAGAGCCGGAGGAGGCAATGCGCCGTGAGCTTCGGGAGGAAACTAGCCTAGAGGTAGGTGATTGTAGACTGGTGTTTATTGAAGAGGCAGGTGACCCATACGGCACACAGTATATTTACTTGTGTGCATACCTTGGCGGTGAACCAGAGCTCGCCCAAGACAGTGAAGAGGCCGCCATCAATCGCCTTGGCCAAAACATTCATCAGCCAGCGTGGCTATTGGTCGACAAGCTTGACGATAAGCCATTTGTCTCCGAAGAACTTAAACAACGAATTATTGATGGATATCGCAATCAGTTTCCAGAAGAAGTAGAGCATTTTACTACTGCATAATGTTTTATAATGCGCTATACTAGCCGGCAGCTACGTGAGAACTAAGACAAACAAAGGAGGGTCTAAGTGGCACAGAATTCACAGCGTATTTTTATATTAGTAATAGTTGGCGTATTTTTACTGTCGACTGTCGCATTTACTGGGATAATCGTTTATTCGATTATTGGCGATGACCAGTCGCAAGACATCGCAGAGATTGATCCAGCAGAGTTTGCTGAACTTAATGAACAATTAGACGAGGAGGATGCTTTGAGGGGAACACAACTAGAGGGGTTTGAACCGATTAGTAATGAGGTGGCTGAACTTCAAATAATCGACATCCAAGAAGGCGACGGCGCTGAAGTGCAGCCGAGCGATGCTGTATTGGCGCACTACACAGGAGCTTTTGCAGTTAACGGTATAATATTTGAAAGCTCACTAGACGCTGGACAGCCAGTCAGTTTTCCGCTTGACGGGGTGATAGAGGGCTGGCAAGAGGGTGTTCCGGGCATGAAAGAGGGCGGTGTACGCCGTATTATCATACCAGCGGAACAGGCATATGGTCCTGCACCAGAGGGCTATACTGCTCAACCCGGACAAGGCTCGCCATTAGGGCCACTGGTGTTCGATATTCAGTTATTCGCAATTGAATAAAACACAACATATAGCGTATTGATTTATACAAAAGCGCTATATATAATAACAAGAAGATGCAAAAACGAAAGGAAGCAAAGGAAAATCCAATGCCAAAAAACATCACAATCTTCACGACAAACACCTGTGCCTACTGCGGAATGGTCAAAAAATGGCTCGGCGCAAAGGGTATGACATACGAGGAAGTAAATCTCGACGAGAACCCAGATCGTCAAAAAGAAGCACTAGAGCTTTCTGGGCAACTCACTGTCCCAGTAACTATCGTCACCAAGCAAGACGACTCTAGGGAAGTAATCGTTGGCTATAACCTCGGCAAATTAGCACCAGCTGTTGCTTAGCTAGAGTCTTATGGCTGATTCAACACACCACAAGTCGATTGTGTATGGAGCAAAGTGGTGCTCATTCTGCAATGCATTAGTCGAACTACTAGACAGTCTTGGCGTGGCTTATGAGTATAAGAACGTTGATAAAAAGGCCAATGAGCGTGAAATGCTGAAGCAGACAGGCGGAGCATATCTCATTCCGACATTCGTCATTGGCGATGATGTTGTACAAAATCCATCAACCGAAAAAGTAAAGGAGTTAGTCAAGGTGACAGAAAAGACTAAAAAGAATAGCCAGCCAACAAAAGAAGTCCACGACTCAATCATGATTGGCGCAGGGCCAGCCGCACTGTCAGCAGCGATTTATACAACTAGAGAAGAGATTGAAACTGTTTTGTATGAAAAAGGAGCTATTGGTGGCCTGGCTGCCATCACTGACTGGGTTGATAATTACCCTGGCTTCCCAGAAGGGTTATCTGGCATGGACCTCTCAGAAGCATTGCGCAAGCAGGCTGAGCGGTTTGGAGCTGAAATCCGTCTGGGTGAAGTTATGAATATCGAAGACAAAGGCGTCCTAAAGAAGCTAACAACAACTGATGGTGATTTGTATGCTAAGACAGTGCTTATCGCAACTGGCAGTGACTACAAGAGACTTGGCATACCGGGTGAAGATACCTACTATGGTCGTGGTGTTCATTTTTGCGCGACATGCGACGGTGCATTTTATAAAGATAAGCGCTTAGTGGTAGTTGGTGGGGGCAACTCAGCTGCTCAGGAAGCAGTGTTTCTCACTCGTTTTGCGACAAAAATTGATATGTTGGTACGATCAGATAAGCTGCGTGCCAGTGAAATATTGCAACAAGAGCTTGAGAAAAACAGTGACAAAATCACAATTCATTACAACACCACAACGGACGAGATTGTTGGCGGTGATACGCTAGTAACTAAAGTTGTTGGAACTGATAAGAAGGCCAAGAAACAAGTTGAATTTGAGACAGATGGCGTGTTTATATTCATCGGACTCAAGCCAAACACTCAATTTTTACAGGATACAGCGATTGAGCTAGATGAAATAGGTATGATAAAAACCAACAGCGAGCTAGAAACGTCAATACCTGGTGTATTCTGCGCGGGCGACGTTCGCAGTGGTGCTACTATGCAAATAGCGAGTGCTACTGGTGAGGGCGCAACAGCTGCACTAATGATTCGCAAGTACCTTGAAGAGTATGAGCGTAAACACGGCTAAGACCTAGTAGCCACTGAAGTAATCGGCCACGATGCGGCTAGCTGGTAGGCCCTTATCTAGTAGTTGCTTACGGAATAATTCAACAAATTTTTCTGGTCCAGCAAGATAGAACAATCCTGTTTCTAGTGTTTCGCTACTGACTCTTGAGGTAACATCTTTTGCTGCTAGGGATACAGTCTTGTCGTATATGGCTATATCATTTGTTGTTGCCTCAAAAAGTTTTTTATAAGGCAGGGTCTCGTCGTAGCTGGTTGTCCAGAACAAGCCTATCGAACCTTGTCTTGAGCGGCTCTGAAGCGAGTAAGCCATGCTAACAAAGGGAGCAATGCCAACACCTGCTGCTATCCAAATAATTGGAACGTTGGATTGCTTGGGTAGTACAAAATCACCCATAACGTCAGCTACCTGTATCGAATCAGTGGGACGTAAGTTGATAAAACGCGACTTGAAGGAACTACTTGCATCTGCCTGATGCCTGGTAGTAATAGAAAATTTTTCGTCTTCTGGACCAGATGACAGGCTAAACCAGCGACGTTCTCCTCGCTCATCAGCTAGGCTGTGGGGTAGGCTTATCTCGGTAAATTGTCCAGCGATGAAATCGAGTTTATGTTCTGGTTGAAACCAAAGGGTGTACAGCGACTCACTTAACTGGATTTTTTGGAGAAATTTTGCTGTGGTCATTTGCCTGATCGTTTATTCATGAATTTATGTGGATAGTCAGTGCAGATCCAGGCTTTCGGGTAGAGCCATTGGAACATTTTGCCGATGAACTGATTATTTACCGTATAAACGTATAGTTTAAAATTCGCCTTACGGCATAAAAAGTACGTCAGAGGATTGAGTAGCCAAAAGTTTAAGCCGATACCATTGAGGCGTAGCATCTTAGCGTCATGGATGATTTCGAATGGCTTAGTGTGCTCTAGTCCATACAAGTCATTGCGGATGCCAAGATCTTGATAGACTGCTAGCTCACGTAGTCGAAATGATGCAACAGCAATAGATGGTCGCCCATATTTGCGTAAAATACGCTGGAGCTCACGACCACAGCCTTCGTCTTTGATTTCGACGATGGTTGGTATGCCTTCCAGTAAATCAAGTGCTTCCTCGAGCGCTATGATAGTTGAGCCGTCGATGAGTTCTATTGATTGGATTTCTTTGAGAGTGAGATTCTTAACTTTGTCTTTGCGCTTGGCGATTCGCTCTAGATCGCTATCATGGCAGAGGACTAGTTTTCCGTCCTCGGTTTTTCTAACATCTATTTCTATTGATGGAACACCGAGGTTAATTGCACGCAGTATACTGCTACGTGTGTTTTCGAGCTCTAAGCCGGCAACGCCACGATGGCCTATGATATTCATTACAGTTTAGTGTACAATACTCTCTGATGAAACGTAGCAACAATAGCGTACCTTGCTACTAATTGGTCAACAAAAGATGAGGAGGAAATAATGGCAGATTTTAATAAAGTACTAATGCCTGGTGATATCGATGACGGTCAGGTCAATACCGTTGTAGAGATCCCAAAAGGCTCTTCACTAAAAATTGAATGGGATCGCGAGCGCGCATGTTTTATGCTGGATCGAGTTGAGCCAGCGATATTCGCTAAACCGTGCAGCTATGGTTTTATTCCGCAAACCCTTGATGAAGACGGCGACGAACTAGATACCCTGATTATAACTAATGAACCACTACCAACAGGCATCTGGCTTGAAGCTCGGGTAATCGGTGTACTTAATTTTGAAGATGATGGTGAGATGGATCACAAAATTGTTGTAGTGCCAGTAGACGATCGGGAGACCGGCGACGCTATCACTTCACTTGATGACCTGCCAGAACAATGGAAAAAGCAAGTCCATCACCACTTTAGTCACTATAAAGACTTAAAAAAGCCTGGCTCAACAAACGTACTTGGCTGGGGTACGATTGCTGATGCGCAAGCGATTGTCAAAGAGTGCATCGATCGCTACAACAAGAACTAGCTTGCAACAAAACTGTCTTCTTGCGTACAATAGAGACCATACTGCATATGTTTAATATAACTAGAAAGGGTTTCTACACATGAAGACACGGGTGGCAATTAATGGATTTGGACGGATTGGTCGCTTGTCATTTCGAATCGCATTCGAGAGAACAGACATAGAGATCGTCGCAATAAACGATTTAACAGATACTAGAACCTTAGCTCACTTACTTAAATACGATACAAATTATGGTGAGTACCAACATGATGTATCACATAGCGAAAAAGGTATTATTGTCGACGGTCACGAGATACCAGTTTTTTCAGAAAAAGAGCCCGCCAGCTTACCGTGGCGAGATCATACCGTTGATGTAGTAATTGAGTCGACTGGATTGTTTCGGAGTGAAGAAGCGGCTAGGGCACATATTACTGCTGGCGCTAAAAAAGTAGTTTTATCTGCACCAGCAAAAGATGGTGACGTCCACACAATAGTGATTGGCGCCAATGAAGACACGCTAGAGTCAGCCGGTGACATTATTAGCAACGCGAGCTGTACTACCAATAGTGCTGCTGCGGTAATGGATATTATGGAGCAGAATTTCGGTGTCGAAAAGGCGATGTTGACTACAGTGCACAGCTATACCGCTAGTCAGAACTTACAAGATGGCCCGCATAAAGATTTACGTGAGGCTCGCGCGGCCGCCCAAAATATCGTACCAACTACTACTGGTGCAGCTATCGCAACAGCCTTAACGGTGCCAAGCCTAAAAAACAAGTTCGATGGCTTAAGTGTCCGCGTACCAACTTCTGTTGTGTCTTTGAGCGACATTACTATGGTGCTAAAACGAGACACCAGCCCTGAGCAGATTAACGATGTGTTTCGCAAGGTGGTAAAAGAACCCTACTATCAGGGTATTATTGACGCAACCGACGAGCCGCTGGTTAGTCATGATTACATCGGCAATAGCCATTCCGGTACAGTAGACTTACTTCTGACAAATGTCGTCGGTGGAAACTTGGCAAAAATTGTTGTGTGGTACGACAATGAGTGGGGCTATAGCAATCGGTTAGTAGAACAGGTTGCTGATACTGGCAAGCTACTTCATAAAAAATAAGCTAGGAATTAAAATATGAAAATATTTCTCGGCTCAGATCACAACGGTTTCTTCTTGCGCACTGAGCTTGCTCGATACTTAGAGCGAGCGGGTTACGATGTTATCGATGATGGCGATACCAAGCCAGATCCCCAGGATGATTTTCCGATCTTTGCTCAGAAAGCAGTCAGCGACTTACTTTCGAGTGACGATAATGATCCACGAGGTATATTAATCTGCGGCAGCGGCCAGGGGATGTGCATGGCTGCTAACCGATTTAAGGGCATACGCGCAGCACTTGGTTATGATCGTGAATCAGTACGAGCAGCTCGGAGCGATGATGATGCCAATGTGCTGTGTTTGCCAGCAGTTACGATGAAGAGGGACGACGCGAACGTGCTCGTCGAAACGTTCCTCAATACACCGTTTGCCGCTGCACCTCGATTTAAGCGCCGGATAGCACAACTTGACGAACTCCCCCATTAGGCGAATGGTAGTATTTTGCGCTAAGCTGTAAGTATGTATCGACAATCCAAAAAACGAAGCTTTGCTCAGCGACATCGACATATGAAGGCACCATTGTTGCTGGTGGTAGTTTTTTTGCTTGTAGCTCTTACTCTTTTTCTATTTGCGAACAATCAAGATGACGCTACTCAATCGTCTCAACAAGATAGCGAAGCTAATGTGGTGGAAGATCAGCCAGATGACGACGAGGAGCCGTTAACCAGCTTGCCAAATCTTCAGGATGAGCTAGACGTTGTCTTGGGGTCTGTCCGGGGCACTCACAGTGTACTTGTCGAGGATCCGGCAACTGGCGATGTATTGGCTAGTCATCGCCGGGATGAACCCTACTTCACTGCTAGTATTTATAAGCTATATGTTGCGTATATGGGATTACAAGATATTCAGGCTGGAGTCTACGATGCTGATGAACTATACAATCAAGGACGTACTCGCCAAGAATGTATTGTAGCCATGCTTCGTGATTCTGATAGTCCGTGTCCTGAACAGATGTGGGAAGAGCAGGGCAGGGATACGGGAAATCAGCGACTGAGCGAACTTGGTTTAACTAATACTGATTTGTTAGCAATAACGACTACTGTTCGTGATGCCAATACAATCTTAAAAAGACTTTACTTAGAAAGCGATCTAACTAGCGATAACACTACTCTAATGCGTGATGCACTTCGTGATTTTCCTGAGCGTGATTTTCGTCAAGGGCTACCGTCAGCCTTCGCTGAAGACGATGGGGTAGTTGTCTACAATAAACCTGGACTTTATGATGAAGGCTGGCTCGATGCTGCTATCGTAACTTTGCCAAGTGGTAGGGAGGTTATCGTCAGTATTTATAGCGACGCCGCCTACTACCAAGAAGTTCGCGCTATCACTCAAGCAATTTTTGCTCCGCTGCTTGACAGTTAGTTTATTTGGCCAAGCTCACGTAACGTTTGCTGCCAGTTCATGCGCTGCTCAACAGCAGCTTGGGTAGCGTCACTGGCTTTTCGAGGCAGCTCACGGTAGCCGTTATAGCTAGCAACAACGTCGAATTCGTAAGATAGATTAATTTTTTGGAGTCCCTGTTCACGAGCTTGCTCGAGGCAACTGTCACTACGCCCAAGGCACTCACTTCCTAGCGCGAGCCATTTGGCAACGTTTTCATCGTAGTCAACCCGAATAGTAGTATCGATATTTGCTGCTCGGTTGGTCTCTGTGTCAAGTTGATCAAACATGAAATTGCCGGTTGAATAGATAATTAGCCGTTCGTTATACACCTCCGTGTTTTGTACCCAGTGTGGATTGTTATTGATGATGAATTCTGCACCAAGGCCGATGATTGATCGAGTCAATTCTACTTCTGGCGGCTGAGCTTCAGCGAAATACTCGGCGCCAGCGTGCGTAAACGCAAACACTGGTAAAATGTCGACATAGTCTAGTATAACCTCAAGTTCGCCTGGTTCAGGCGTCCGGAAGAAGTAATGCCAGGCACAAAAGGCAATTGGCAAACGACCCTCAGCTTCTTCGTCGTCAGGTAGTTGCACGCGCACTGGCAGGGCAATCACCTCGCAGGTGTCGTTAATTTCACTT
Source organism: Candidatus Saccharimonadota bacterium (assembly GCA_007135955.1). GTDB lineage: Bacteria > Patescibacteriota > Saccharimonadia > Saccharimonadales > SLHW01 > SLHW01. The sequence goes on along the minus strand of SLHW01000063.1, from coordinate 5,590 downwards.
GGATCATAATGCCCGTAAATTTGAGCACCAGCTTCATCGAGACGCCGCTGTGTTTCCTCGAAAGCTGCTCGCCCGAGATCACCAGAGTGGTTGTTGGCTAAGCTGATAAGCTCAAAATATTCGACCAATGGATCGATAAACCCAGGTAAACAATTAAAAACGAGAGTATTAACTTGCTCTCGAAAGGTCATTTGAAGATCAGTTATTGGGCATTCTAGTTCGGTCATCCAGGCGTCATATTTCTCCGGCTCAAGCGTATCGAGCTGGGAGAACGGTTGATAATAGTCGATGGTGCCATCTGCTCTAGTAGCAAATTGCTGGATACCACGGGCGGGTACGGTGGTGCCGGTAAACAGATATCGTCCGACCACATGACTCGGGGTTTGTCCGTCATCATTTTGTAGAAATGTGTTGGGCTCTTGGTTGGTGTCGGCCGTTTGCTCCTGATTGGTAAAGTGCCACGCTGCTGCAGCGCTGCCAGTTAAGACCATGATTGCTGTTAGGAAAAAGAACTTCTTTTTTGACCGCTGATTCCTTGTACGATAGTTTGAACGCATCTGTCCCTCGCTTTCATACTAGTGTAGCAAACTCTTAAGCGGTACAATATGCTTATGGCAATTATTGCACCTACCATTACCGCCTATGACGAGGCAACCTATAAAGAACAGATGAAGCTAGTAGCTCGTTTCGCGGAGCGAGTACACATTGATTTGATGGACGGTGAGTTTGCGCCGACTACTTCGCCACCGCTAGACCGTATCTGGTGGCCACACCACTTGATTGTTGATTTACATCTAATGTATCAACGGCCCATGGAGCATCTCGATACAATTCTGCATATGAAGCCGCACCCGCATATGGTTATTGTGCATAACGAAGCTGAGGCTCATCACATGCATTTAGCAGCAGAGCTACATAAAGAAGGCATTAAGACAGGGTTAGCTGTTTTACAGGATACGCCTATTGAATGGGCGGAGCAGATAATGCACAGTTTTGATCATGTGCTGATTTTCAGTGGAGACCTTGGGCATCACGGCGGTGAAGCTGATTTGCGCTTGCTTGAAAAAGCAGTGTTTTTGCATAAGGCGCATCCAGAAGTAGAAGTTGGTTGGGATGGTGGAATCAATCTAGCCAATGCTCACGAGCTTGCTGCTGCTGGAGTAGACGTTCTCAACGTTGGAGGGGGAATTCACAAAGCGGACAGTCCACAAGCAGCTTATGCTACACTAAAAAAGACGTTACAATAATAAAGAGCTATATGAAGAAAAAGTATTCTATTCAAGAACTAGAAGAAATTGCGTTTGATATCCGCGAAGATATTATCAAGATGTTAGAACACGCTGGTAGCGGACATAGCGCTGGCCCACTTGGTCTTGCTGATATATTTACTGCATTGTATTTTGATGTACTTAAACATGATCCGAAAAATCCAGATTGGGAACAGCGAGATATTTTCCTGTTGAGCAATGGTCACTGTGCGCCAGTACAATACGCTACTATGGCGCATGCCGGTTTTTTTGCTAAAAAAGAACTCAAGACATTACGACAACTTGGCTCACGATTGCAGGGTCATCCTGAACGTACAGCATTGCCGGGCCTTGAGAACACGAGTGGACCATTGGGGTGTGGCTTAAGTCAAGCTTGTGGTATGTCGCTCGCAATGCGAATGAACCAAGACATGCACCGTTGGGTTTACGTAGTCATGGGTGATGGCGAGTTGAACGAGGGCAATATCTGGGAAGCCGCAATGCTTGCCAATAAATATAACCTCAACAACATCACAGCTATTATTGACCGCAACAATATTCAGATTGATGGCCCAACAGAAGACGTGATGCCACTAGAGGACCTCAAGGCCAAATGGGAGGCCTTTGGCTGGTTTGTGCTTGATATCGACGGCAACAACATTGAGGCCGTCATTGATGCACTAAACATGAGTCGCGCCATTGTAGAAAAGCCAGTTATGATTATCGCTCACACCGTTCCAGGCAAAGGTGTTGACTTCATGGAGTATGATTTCCATTGGCACGGCGCTCCACCAAACAAGGAGCAGGCCAAAGAAGCACTGAAGGAACTACGGACGCTACGTGGCAAAATCAGAGGAGAACACGAGTAAGATGAAACAGATGTATCTCCATGATATCCATGAGAAACTTGATCAAGAACCAATCAGAACAGGCTTTGGTCGGGGTTTACTTCAAGCTGGGAAAGATGATGAAAACGTTGTTGCGGCCTGTGCAGACCTAACTGGCTCAACCCAAATGGCGGCTTTTGCGGAAGAATTCCCTAATCGATTTGTGCAAGTTGGCGTCGCTGAGCAAAATCTCGCCACTGTCGGCTCAGGATTGGCTGCCATGGGCAAGATACCTTTTGTTAGCAGCTACGCAGCCTTTAGTCCTGGTCGTAACTGGGAGCAAATCAGAACGACTATTTGCCTCAACGAGCAACCGGTAAAGGTTGTCGGCTCTCACGCAGGTGTATCAGTTGGCCCCGATGGTGCAACGCATCAAATGCTCGAAGATATCGCTTTGATGCGGGTTTTGCCGCATATGGTTGTAATCGCCCCCGCAGATAGTATTGAGGCTGAAAAAGCTACCCTCGCCTTGGCTAAGGATAAAAAGAATCCTGGCTATATTCGCCTAGCTCGCGAGAAAACACCAGTGTTTACGACAGAGAAAACACCGTTTGAAATTGGTAAAGCTTACGTGCTTTCACCAGGTAAAGATTTATCAATTATTACGACTGGAACTATGACTTATCATGGCTTATTGGCAGCAGAGGCACTTTATAAAGATGGTATTGACGCTGAGGTAGTACATGTGCCAACAATCAAGCCCCTCGATGCAGCAACCATACTTACTAGCGTTGAAAAAACTGGTCATGTTATCACGGCCGAAGAAGGGCAAATTGCTGCCGGTTTTGGCAGTGCTATCGCAGAGCTATTAGCTGAACACCACCCTGTAAAAATGAAACGAATCGGCATGCGTGATCGCTTTGGCGAATCAGGCAACCCAGATGATTTATTGGAGCACTTTGGCCTAACCGCAAAACACATCTCTTTAGCCGCTCACGACCTCATGGCGTAGTGCAACAGCCCGGCTTTTTAAACTTACTTGACGTGTCAAGTAATTTTTTGTTTCAAAGCATGAGCGTTTTTTGTATACTATAGGATATATGCCACAAACGTTAGAACAAATGAGACGCAATTGCGCTCTAGCTAGAGAAGCTATGGAGCGCGCAAAAAAAGAAAAATTTGCTATCGGAGCATTTAATATTGACAACCAGGAGACGTTGGTTGCAATAGCTCGTGCCGCCAAAAAGAAGAACTCTCCAGTGATGGTAGAGGTAAGTCAAGGTGAAGTTGACGCCATTGGCATACACAATGTTCGTGATATGGTTGACAACTATAAGCAAGAATTCGAGACAGAGATGTATATTAATCTTGACCATAGCCCCAGTGTCGAGGCTGCGATTAAGGGCATTGAGGCTGGATTTGAATTTATCCACATTGATATTTCTCAGTCCAACAAAGAAGCCTCCGATGAAGAGATCATTGAGGGCACCAAACAGATTGTTAATTACGCGAAACTAACAGGCGCTTTAGTTGAGAGTGAGCCACATTATTTTGCAGGTTCATCAAATATGCATGACGAAGCAATTGATTATGAAAAAATTAAAGAAACTTTCAGTACACCTGATGGTGCAGCTGCTTTTGTCGAGGCGACCGGAATTGACACCTTCGCGGCTGCTGTTGGTAATTTGCACGGCAAATATCCCGTACCGAAGAAGCTTGATCTTGATTTACTGCAATCAATCCGTGATGCAATTAGCTGCAATATAAGTCTCCATGGTGGCAGCGGTACACCGGGCCACTATTTCTTAGATGCTGTCAAGATAGGAGTTTCCAAAGTAAATATTAATTCAGACATGCGTATTGCCTATCGCAAAACACTAGAGCGCGTACTGCAAGAAAACCCAACTGAATACGCTGTCGTAAAACTCATGGATGAAGTTATTGATGCGGTACAAGAGGTGATTGAAGGTAAGATTGATTTATTCAACAGTACTGGCAAAGCTGTCAAGGCATGTTAGACTAAAAACATAAGAGATATGAAGATAAAGGTGGGAATTATATGAAAGAACTCGAAGTACTTTGTGTCGGTGATGTTGTCACAGATGCATTTATCAAGCTGTTCGATGAGCAGGCGCATGTGTATGAAAATGATCATGGCAAGTGGATTGCAATGCAGTATGGTAGTAAGCTACCGTTTGATCACGTTGAGGAGAAAATTGCAGTCGGCAATGCATCAAATGCAGCAGTGAGCTTTGCTCGACTTGGGGTGAAAAGTGGCCTCGAGTCTAATGTCGGTGGCGATCAAGCTGGTCGAGCAATTATTGAAAAGCTTCATAAAGAAGGAGTAGATACTCGATTAGTGCGCATCAATCCAGATAAGGCGAGCAACTATCATTACGTTCTCTGGTACAAAGAGGAACGCACTATTCTTATTAAGCACGAAGAATATGATTATCATTGGCCAAAACTTAAGCCGAAGGAAATACCAAAATGGATTTACTTTAGCTCAATCAGTGAAAGCGCGATTGATTTTCATGATGAACTAGCCGATTGGCTTGATGAAAATCCAGACGTTAACATGGCGTTTCAGCCAGGCACGTTTCAGATGAAGGCTGGCATTAATCGTTTGCAGCGAATTTATCAGCACACCAACGTATTGATACTTAACCGAGAAGAAGCCGTTGAAGTATCTGGTGGTAGTTACGATGATGTGCATGATTTAATGAATCGCTTCCACTCCTATGGCTGTGACGTTGTAGTGATAACTGACGGCCCAGATGGCGCGTATGCGAGCGATGGCACTACGCGACTCAAGATGCCGCTGTATCCTGACCCTGAGCCACCAAAAGAACGAACAGGAGCTGGCGATGCTTTTGCTTCAGCGTTTGTCGCAGCCTTGGTAAAGGGTAATAATCTCGAGGGAGCACTACAGTGGGCGCCGATTAATTCAATGAACGTTGTCCAGCATGTAGGTGCACAAGAGGGCTTGCTAACACAGGATAAACTCGAAGAATTTCTTGAACATTCACCTGACTGGTATCGACCAGAACCGTTTTAGGGTCACTATCAGCCATGAAGCTGCCTAGTGAAATAATCTACCAGACAAGTCGGAGCCTCTATTTGAGCAATGAGGAGAATCTGTAGGATATGTCGGCTTATCTGCATTCACTATTACGTATTTCAGCCAGTGATTTTAATTCGCCAGTACGTCGGCTAGAAAATATGACCGGTAATCCGGGTTACGATATTCGACTTACTGCCGAAGTGATAGGTAGAACACAAATGACTATTCGAGCCCTCGGTCTTGATCCACACGATAGTACCGCTCAGGAGGTACACGCTTCGCTTGAGCAGCTGCTTTTACTGCATAACACGTTTTTTTCGCAGCATCTTTCTTTGAGTGAGGATGCTAATCACGATCAAATAGTAACTTCGGTGGTACATTACGTTAAGAAATTGCACTATCCAAAGACAGTGCATGTTGCTAAAACAAGTATTATCAAAAAATTATTAAAG
>SLHW01000056.1 GCA_007135955.1 Candidatus Saccharimonadota bacterium | reverse complement strand
CGCAATTACTATACGTGGACTTCTAGTCAATCTACTAGTCAGGATTACGACATAGTCGTCAATGCACAGATTCCATCGGACTCTACTGGCAACTTTGCCAACCTGACAATTGATACATGGCGAGACAACGCCACCGATGCCAGCGCTACATACGACATAGTCAAGCGCGATGGCACAACGTGTGGTAGCGGGACACTCGGCTTTGCGGGAACCGTCGAAACATGGCAGAGCAGCAGCATATCACTTAGCTGTACTCCATCTGCAAGCGAAGTGCTCATCATCCGTATTAAGACCATTGCCGCAAACGGTGCAGAAGTCCGCATTGGTGATATCAGCTACAACTACGACAACTAAGCTTAAGTTAAAAATCATAAGACGTAACTATAGTCACCACGCTCAAAAAGGCTTTCTTCTCCTGCATAACAAGGAGCTTCGTAGACTAAGGCAATAAAGTAGCTCAGTCGAGAGAGGAGCTAAAGAGCTTTATTGAGGGATCGGTTTAGGCTACTAATACTAGTGCGAACCTCGGGGTATGTCTCTGCGTAGTAGTTGATAAGCATTTGTCGAGCTTCGCTTTGGAGATTAGCAAAATCTTCTGCAAATTGAGTCACATCATTGGACTGGACTAGGGCACCTGTTAGGTCCTGAGCTTGCTCAAGAGGTACGAGAAGTGATTGCGCGAGAGCAGAGTCTATTGCCTGGAGACTTTCGATGGTTGTTTCTATGCCATCATTGAGCCGCTTAACTCGTTGTTGAGTATCGCTTGAAGCTGGGTCATATTCGAAAAAGTCGGTGCTAGGGCTATATTCAAAGAACAGCAAAAGCGCTTCTAGTGCTGCAATGTAATCTGGCAGGTTGTCGCTAACCTGTTGATTGAGAGTACGTATGTTTTGGCGCAATTGATTGACTGCGCGAGGACTACTGCCAAAGTGCCCCCAAGCAAAGACTTGATAATGTCGACCGATTGACAAATTCTCCGCGGCTTCAGAGACAATTTGCTGCTGTTCGGCTGAGCGATTGACGATGCTGCGGGTATCACCATTAGGCTGCTCAAAAGTGATTCCTTCTGGTGATGGAAGCCTATTGATAGCCTGAGATAACGATGCACTAGTCGATAATAAATCAGCCCGCTTGTTAGTAAAGGTGACCCCGATGGTCGGCTGAAGCAAAAAGAAAAAGAGTAAGATTGCTGTGAAAATACTGAAGCCGGCGAATAGTTTCTTGTGGTGCTTTTTATAGCGCGCTAGGCGGGCACTGTATTTGCGGAGGCGCTGATGGGGTGCAATGCGTTGCTTGGCCGATTTTTCTAGCGTGCCATTAGATTCGTTACTCATGCCACTCATATACATAAGTGTAACACTAGTAGTTGGTGTTGCTGTTAAAAAAGTCGAAGCTTATCTGGTGAATGGCGAAGGTCGCTGAGTGCCACTTGTTAACCTGCAAGTGAACACAGAGAAATACTTGACGCGTCAAGTATTTCTATATAAATCACAGCCCCCCGCCCCTTTAAAGGTCGGACCTTACAGGGAAGAAAAGTGTGATTTTGGGATGATAGATGTATTAGAGCTTTTTTGGTGGGGTGATGTTGGTTGCTGGTATACTGCTATTGGTATGTTAGATCCAGGAGTTATTTCGATCATTGTCGTGATAGTGTCGATCCTTGTATCGATTACGCTACATGAGGCGATGCACGCTTATACGTCGCATTGGCTGGGTGATGACACGGCATATTTACAGGGCAGGGTGTCGCTTAACCCCTTGCGACATATAGATCCGATGCTAACTATCGTGATGCCGCTAGTGTTATTTTTGTCTGGTGCGCCGATATTGGGTGCTGCAAAGCCGGTTCCGTTTAATCCTGCGCGGCTTCGTCATGACGAATACGGTGCTGCGATGGTAGCATTTGCTGGACCGCTGACCAACCTAGTGCTTGCAGGCATCGCCGGCCTATTTATTCGTCTATTTGCTGATAGTGCATCACTGATTATGGTAGAGATGATGGCGCTGTTTGTGTTTGTAAACCTCGGCTTCTTTGTTTTTAATATGATTCCATTTCCGCCATTGGATGGCTCACGTGTGCTTTATGCGTTTGCACCAGATGGGCTAAGGCGAGCTATGGCAACTATTGAATCGTATGGATTGATTGGCTTCTTGCTGTTTTTCTTCTTGCTTATTGGTACGATAGCTCCGATATTATTCACTATAATTATTTGGCTTGCAGAATTGATATTGGGCCCAGCGGTTTTGTCTCTTATACTGTAAAGTGCCGGAGACGGTTTAATGATAATCTGAATACCTATCATTAGGGAGTTCAATATTCGTGTAACACCGTGGTGCTACCGTGCGAACACCCACCTGGAGATTATGCCAGGTTGTCACACTGCTCTCCGGCACCCTATGTATGGCCAGGATTAATTTCCTAAGGCGTAGCTTAGGCGGCATCTGCACACGGCTGGGGTGAAGATTGCCAGCGGCAATTTGCAAGGAAACCTTCCGATGAAAACTTGTTTTCAGTCGCGTAAGTTTCGGGGTCGCGGAAGGTGACCGTGAAGTATTAATTAACAGGGTGTAGCTTAGTTGGTAAAGCGCGCGGCTGGGGGTCGCGAGATCGGAGGTTCAAGTCCTCTCACCCTGACCAATCTACTTAATTCTTTAGACTTTACTCTTTAAAATCTTTATACTGATAGCGTATGTGGCAAGAAAAAAATGGAAAATTATACAAAAAATTTATTTTTGACGACTTCGCTGAGGCGTTTTCTTTTATGGCAGAAGTAGCTGACGTAGCTGAAGAGCAACAGCACCATCCAGAGTGGAAGAATGTCTACAATATCGTAGAGTTTTGGCTCAAGACGCACGATGAAGATGCTATAACTGACAAAGACAAGCGACTGGCTAGTACTATAGATGAACTAGCGCTGCAATACGCCGATACAACTGCAGCTAAACCAAAGTCAAGCAACATACCTCCAGCTGCAAAAAAAGTTGTACTCTATGCAGACGGTGGCTCTAGGGGTAATCCCGGCCCGTCGGCGAGCGGCTACGTGTTATACGATGAGAACGAGCAAATACTACAGCAAAGCGGGGAATACCTCGGGATTACCACCAACAACCAAGCGGAATATCAGGCAGTGAAGCTAGGCTTAGAAAAGGCCAAGGCAATCGGTGCTCGAGAAGTTGATATTTACCTCGATAGTTTACTAGTGGTTAATCAGATGAAAGGCACATTCAAAGTAAAAAACCGTGATTTGTGGCCTATTCATCAAGCGATTAAGGATTTGCTACCTGCATTTCAACAGGTGACATTTACGCATGTGCCACGAGAAATGAATAAACTTGCTGACGCAGAAGTCAACAAAGTACTTGACGCACAACCAAACACATAGGCATAATAACCCCTGCGCTAGGCAAGGTATCTGACCGCCCCGGCGCACATCGCTTTTGCGAGGTGCACTAGGGAGGAAAGTCCGGGCAGCATAGGGAGCGACAGTTGCTAACAGCAACCGGGAGCAATCCTAGGGAAAGTGCCACAGAAACGAAACTACCGTGGTGCTTCGCACCGACGGAAAAGGTGAAACGAGTGAGGCAAAAGCTCACAGTCCCGGTAGGTGACTATCGGGAGAGGTAAACCCTGTCGGCTGCAAGGAGGCAATGAGCCACCACCGGTGGACTGGTTCCCGCCAGATTGTCGATTATCCGCTTAAGCTTACTGGCAACAGTTAGCGTAGATAGATGGTCAGACTAGACAGAACCCGGCTTATTCGTTGCCTAGTGCAAATAAAAGACCCTTGTCAGATCTGACAAGGGTCTTTTAGTATTATCCAGCTAGTTTTATTTTGCTTTTTTGACGACTTCTGCAAAAGCTTTTGGTTCATTGACGGCGAGTTCAGCCAGTATTTTGCGATCTAGCGAGATGCTGGCTTTCTTTAGTCCGGCTATCAACTTGCTGTATGTTGTGCCGTTTTCTCGAGCAGCGGCGTTGATGCGAGTATTCCACAGACTACGAAAATCACGCTTTCGATTGCGTCGGTCTCGGTAAGAATACTGCAGCGCTCGTGTGACAGCTTGTTTGCCGCGTTTGATGCTAGAGCGGTTAGCTCGGGTCATCCCTTTGGTAGCTTTACGGATCTTTTGGTGTCGCTTGTGCGAAGTGACTCCTCTTTTTACTCGCATATAATGGTTCTCCTTTGACTCTCTCTTACTTAAGGCCTAGTTTTCGCTTTGCGTTTACGGCTCTTTTTCCCTCAACAGGGCTGGCAATACTCAGGCGTCGCTTACGAGCAGTGCTTTTCTTCTGTAATAAATGGTTTTTTCCGGCATTGCCACGCAGTACTTTACCGGTTTTGGTAATCTTGATACGACTTTTGCTGCCGCTATGGGTTTTTTGCTTTGGCATACTATACTCTCCGCTTTACTTACTTGTTGCTATGATAACAGATGTTAACCGGTTTTTCGTATGACGAAATGTAGTTGTCGACCGGCAAGCTGTGGTTTTTGTTCGACAGTAATGTCTTCGCCGAGGGCTTCTATGACTCGTTCAGCTAGCTGAAAACCGAGTTCTTTGTGAGCGTTTTCTCTTCCTCGATAGAAAACGGTCACCTTGACCTTGCTGCCAGCGTCTAGAAATGTTTGAATCTTACGCAGTTTTACATCTAGGTCATGGTCGCCAATCTTGAGTCCTAAGCGCATTTGCTTTAGCTCGTTGACTTTGTTTTTCCGCTTGTTTTTCTGTTGTTGCTTGGTTTTTTGGTAGTTGTACTTACCCCAATCAACAATTTTCGCTACAGGCGGATCAGCGTTTGGAGATACTTCGACAAGATCTAGGCCAGCGCGCCGTGCTTCATCTATAGCATCCTGCTTGGACATGACTCCTAGCTGGTTGCCAGAGTCATCTATAACGCGTACTTCACGTGCCCGAATTCGTTCATTCAGGCGAGTTTTCTTGTCGATGAGTGTTTTCTCCTTCTTAAACTTCTCGCTGATTCAATGCTTTATGCTAGCAAAAATATCAACAGAGGTCAACAAAAATGTCCTTAGAGTAGCTTTCGTGCAGATTGGCGATACTGCAATACACTTGATATGTGTTGCCGTTTTATCTTAATTCGAAACCTCAACATCAACAATGATCCGGGCTACTTCGACAATTTTTATACAGGCTTTTGCTGATATGCCATGTATTTTGTTGCTTGGTTTAATATCGGTTTGCTCAAATGACTGGCTAATGTGTTGTTTGCTGCGCTTGTAGCCGGCATATCGTCGGCATTGGTCCCATTGTAGCGCTTACATTGCTGCTCTGGGCATGCGCAACTCATTTTTAATTATCATGCTCTTGCATTAGCCTCCTTACGGAAATTGGCCGCCTAGGGTAATCCTTTTTGTATAAGCGAATATTACACCCTGCAAGCGCGGCTCTAATAAGGCCTTTGGCCTCATCGTCCACCCTGCATGCTAGTCGGTTACAACGAGGGCAGGCAGATCATTGGAGAACTTTTTGCGCTCGAGACCTCAGCGATTGACTCATTAACTCTATCAATAACGGTACTAGTAGAATCTGGTACTTTTTAGCGGTTAGTGATTTTTTATATAAAACAAAGACAAAAATTAAACACACCATCCTGTTTTTGGATGGTGTGACGGCGAAGTTTTTGAGATTTTTGAGGAGAATTGTGTTGGTGTTTCTTTATGGAACAACGGCTTGCGAGAAGCCGTTGTTACAGATGCGTTTTTGTTTTTGAGCACTTTTTTTATTCATAAGTGCTACCCCTATAATAT
>SLHW01000005.1 GCA_007135955.1 Candidatus Saccharimonadota bacterium | reverse complement strand
GTGCCATATCCTGGCTCGCGAGTCACTAGCTTTGGGCTGTCAGTATTGTTTTTTATTGAAGCTTTTTTCACACAATCCCCCACTTATATGCATCACATAGTGTAGCGTATTTTAGATAACTTTGTCAGTCCAATCCGCCTGAATAATCACGATTAGAATGATTGCAATCATGATAAAAATAAACTCGCGCCGCACTAACTTCGACAGCCTATTCTTGTGGTTAAGATAGTACATTGCACCCATACTATATCCAATCACTGTCAAAAGTAACGCCGGCTGCGAAAGCACCCCATAAAACAACAAGTAGTGCCCTAGTATCCAGGTAAGTGTTGCCGAAAAATATCCCCAAAAATGCGCAAACAACGGTGTAAACGGCTCCTCAAAACTAGTAAAGAAATGCCGAGCGCTAACATACGCAATAAACCAGGTTCCAGCTACTAATAACAACAAAGGCGCGTCACTCCACATTATATAGAGTGCGCTCAGGCCAAAAATATGGCCGATAAACGCCTGCAAGGATATACCAAGGATATCGTTTCTTTGCTTCAGAAACAGCAACCAAAGTACATACATAGCAGTCCATAGCAATTGCCACGAAACTTCAGGAATGTTGACCATAAATGCCAGTATCGACAGTCCGACGATAATATCTACAGCATTTGCACGCACGTGTGCCCACCAAAAGCGCGGCTGCACTGCCAGCATACGCCACTTACTCAGCAAAATAATCGCTAAAGCAGCCTGTTCGAGCTCAATCCGTACCAACACATAGACTGCCAACGGCAAAAGCGCTGACAAGCCAATGTGTGCCAGATGAGCAAAGCCAAATACTGGCCTAATTTTGGAGACGAGTAATTTCATTGTCACCAATCAGTATAACAAAATCGATTTGCTGATTGTCTACTGTTACGCCACGAGGTAAGTTTGTCGAAGCAAATGTCTTGAGCCGCTGCTCGAGATAGCGCTTGGTGTATCTTTTTTCACCATTAGTCAGGTCAACCAAGATAGTCTCACGCTGACGCGGAATTGAGTTTTCCTGTGGTGTCGCCACCGTGTAACCATAAGACTCAAGCTCCTCAGTTTGTTTTTGTGCTAGGTAAGGCTGATCGGTGCCGTTCATAACTAGTACAGTTGCATCCTCACTCCTCAAGTAGCCATCGCGTAGTGTATTACGAACGTAATTTTGTATCTCGCTATAGTCATACATACCGGCTCTCGGTCGTTGAATTGATAATCCGCCAAGCATATCTGATATGATGAAGTTTTTCGGCTCCTCTCCAACCAATTCAATCGACTCGATAGTGTTAATCTTATCCGCAATTTCCCTGAGTCGCATAATTTCTTCGAGTGCAAAGCTAGTCTCTGTATTGTCAGCAAAATCACTAAATAGTGAGTTAATACGAGCTGGGTTTGACCAAGTACCAGAAGATACTATCTCGTCCTTGAGTGCAATTAGTAATTCACGCTGTCGCTCTGAACGATCAAAGTCGCCACGTGGGCTAGTTTTACGTGATCGCACATACGCTAAAGCTCGCAAACCATCAAACTGCTCTTGACCAGTTTGTACGTTCAAGACATAGCGCTGCCCCTGGAGACTCAGCACTTCATAGACTGGCTGATCAACCTCTAAGGTTACCCCACCGACTGTATCAATGGCTCGACGAAAGCCATCAAAATCAATGCTCGCATAATAGTGCATCGGTATACCAGCCACCTCGGAAACGGAATCCTGTACTGCTCGATAGCCTCTTATTTGGGCTTGTCGTTGAGTTGCCTGATTTGCGAGAGCTCGATTGCGCTCATTAGGGAATACTTCGTTAATTTTCATCGAGCCAAGCCCTTCCCGTTCAACATATAAATCGCGTGGGATACTCAAAAGCGCAGCTTCATCGTGAATAGGGTCAATACTCGCAATAATAATAGTATCAGTCAGCCCAGCAGCATCGTCTGTGCCCAACAACAAGATATTTACTCGGCCATCACCTTCGCCATTAAGCCGCGCCGGATCAACATCATCCTGTAGTGCTACGGCGCCGCCGCCGCCTTGAAAGACCTGTCTCGCCTTGAGATAAGCCGATGTAATAAGAAAGCTGCCAAACGCAATCACAAAGACTAATGCCATGGTTCGCATTCTTGGCATTTGCCATTTCGAAAATCGTTTTTTGGCGCGCTGTTGATTTTTCTTGGCGCCATTATCCAAATTCATATCAAGCTTTATTGAGCCACTGTCGTCGCGCCTAGGCTGTCTTGTTTGCTGCATTGAGCGACGTGACCGCTGATGAAGGCCATCTCTTTGCGAGAAGTCACCGACCTTTCTTGACCCATTCGGGGTTTTCGCACCATTAGCAACAAAACCATCCATCGAAGATCGCCTTGTCTTATTTCTAGGTGCCGGTCGGCGGTGAAAATTTTCCATGAAATACTATGTTAGTATACCGTTTATGTTACCCAGCCGTAAACTCAAACTTTTATTTAGAATAATAAGCTGACATACTGTCTTAGCGATACAATTACTCTATGCAACCGAATCAACCTCATCCAACTAACCCCAACCACAATAATCCAAGAGAAACCAATGCTCAAGCTCAAGGGTTTAGCTCGCCTACCCAGATACCGCCACCCACATATCAAACTCAGGCACCAAAAAACCGTCGCAGAGAAGGCGCCAAAAGTATCCTTTCGACGATATTTATTTTGATATCAGCTCCGCTCGTGGCACTGTTGCTTATTGCCTTTGTCTTCCAGTCTTATGAAGTAGATGGGCCAAGCATGGAAAGAACCCTATCTAATAATGATCGCCTGATTGTAGTAAAGACCGCCAAGACTTGGTCACGCATTACGGGCGAAGACTACATCCCCGACAGAGGAGAAATCATCGTGTTTGCCAAGCTAGGAACTATCGACCCGGTAGCTGGCAGTGAACGCCAGCTTATCAAGCGTGTTATCGGTTTACCAGGCGATCGGGTTGTTGCAGTTAATGGTCAGATTACAATTTTTAATGATGATCAACCCGATGGCTTTGACCCAGACATACGCGGTAACTACGAAGACCAAATTGCTTCTCGAGGTGGTGCAACCGACATTGACGTTTCTGTTCCAGATGGTCATGTATTTGTGATGGGAGACAATCGCTCTAACTCACTGGACTCACGCACCTTTGGAACTATCTCCTCCGATGAAATCATTGGCAGACTATCACTCAGAATATTTCCACTAAATGAAATAGAGCGCTTTTAAGTAACTAAAAAATATTCTAGTTATCAGTAATCTATCTTTTTAGTTTTTTGAGTTGGTTGATTAGTTTCGATAGTTCTTGTTCGTTGCTAAAGTGCAGTTCTACTTTCCCACCCCTAGCGGTGTGACGTAGAGTAACTTTTGTGTTCAATATAGTTGCAATGTCTTTGGTGTCTGCATTTTCTATGGTAGTGCGCTTTTGAGCATAACTACCTCGCTTGCCTTGCTTGATAGCTGTGACGTATTGCTCAGCTTGTCGAACGGACCACTTTTCTTTTATGATATGCTCAAGTAGCTTTTCTTGCTCTTGGGGATATTCCTTTAGCGCGAGTATCGCGCGAGCGTGCCCCTCGCTAATATTATTTTTATCCAATGCTTCCCGTGCAGCTTTTGGCAATCCTAGCAAGCGAACAATATTATTAATCGTTGTCGGTGCTTTTCCGAGCCGCTGGGCAATTTCTTGATATGGCATATTGAACTCTTGGTGTAGTCGCTCTATCGAAATAGCTTGCTCAATTGGAGTCAGGTCAACTCGCTGAACATTTTCGATTAATGATATCTCTAGTTGTTCTAGCTCTTCTCTCTGCCGGACAATACAAGGAACTTTTACCAGCTTTGCCTGCTTAGCCGCTCGCCATCTTCGCTCACCAGCAACGATAATATAGTTGTCATCACCATCTGGCACCACAATAAGTGGCTGTAATACACCGTATCGCTTAATCGAAGAGCTGAGTTCTGTTAATGCCTCTTTATCAAAATGCCTTCTAGGCTGTTGTTTATTAGGATGAATACGCTCTAGGGCTACGTGCTGTATACGATCGTCTTTGTCGATAAGTAAATCTTTATCAAAGTTCGTTGGTATCAAGGAGTCAAATCCTCTACCTAGTCCGGTGTTCTTCATTGTAGTCGCCTCATTAATTCTTCTGCTACCATTTTATACGCTCTGGCACCCTTTGACCATTTGTCGTGTTCAAATATACTAACACCAAAACTCGGCGCCTCAGCTAGGCGAATATTTCGTGGTACCATGGTTTTAAAAAGCTTATCACCGAAATGTTTCTCAAGTTCGTGTTTAACCTGGCTTGATAGCATCGTTCGTTTATCATGCATCGTAATAACCACGCCAAGCAATTCAAGATTTGGGTTCAGACCTCCGCGTACCCGCTGCACGATATCGAGCAACTGTCCGAGCCCCTCTAGTGCATAGTATTCAGCTTGCACAGGTATCACGACATAATCAGCTGCCGTTAGGGCATTTATAGTAAGGAGTCCGAGTGATGGCGGACAGTCTATCAGCGTTATGTCGTATTGAGTACTGGCTAGCACTCGTCGCAACTGCTTCTCTCGTTCTAGTATCTGCACAAGATCAACCTCAGCAGCAGCTAACATCTCATTGGCTGGCAATACATCGAGGCGCTCAACGGCTGATGGCACAACCATATTGCTACTAACTGTACTCGGGTCTACTAGCGCGTCGTAAAGAGTATGAGCAAGTTGCCGCTTATCTAGACCAATACCACTAGTGGCATTGCCCTGAGGGTCGCTATCGACTACTAATACTCTTTTACCTTTTTTAGCAAAATAAGCAGCCGTATTAATGACCGTTGTAGTCTTTCCGACGCCACCCTTCTGGTTTAATACCGCAATTGTTGCCATAGGTTTTTGTTACCTCTTTATATAATGTATCCTAGCATAATCTGTCGCTATTGTGTGTAGATACTAGCGAACTTGCAGTCGAGCTGATTGGACTGTTACCGCTATTTCACCAGCTTCACTCGCGCAACTTAAGCGAATTAGTATTTCTTCATTACTATCGTGCAGCTCTTCTGGAAGCACTTGCCAGGTTGAGCGTATCGTACTTGCCTTGTCTATTGTTACTGGTTTTTCAAACAGGCTCTTCCAGGCAGTTGTGTCTTGCTCAGTTGCATACTCTATCTGACAAAGAAGTGGCTGAGCATTTGGTAGCTGTCGTATTTCGAGCTGCAGTCTTGCTTCATGAACCGACGAAACGTCTAGCCACAATTGAGAGGCAGCATCCACTGCCACCATTTCAGCGCTCGCCTGCCATGAACTAGTCGCTGACAACAGCATGTATTCAGAAATAACACTTGGGATACAGTCTTGCCAGCGATCTTCCTGATAGCAACGGAAGCGCTGCGTAGCACGATTATAGTATTGGGCACCTTCGACACCTTCTGGATCGCTAGCATCATCTCGACCAGCAAGCACCAAGAGAACTGTTTCTGCCGATGCTGAAGGGCTACCGATATAGACAAGTCCGTTCTTGCTATCAACTCGGAAGATGCTTTCACCACTACTGCTGC
Source organism: Candidatus Saccharimonadota bacterium (assembly GCA_007135955.1). GTDB lineage: Bacteria > Patescibacteriota > Saccharimonadia > Saccharimonadales > SLHW01 > SLHW01. The sequence continues at coordinate 469 of SLHW01000005.1, read as the reverse complement.
GGATACCAAAAGCATGAGCGTCACTAGCTACTATCTCTAATGCGCCGTTATCCGCTATCGTAAATACCGCCTCGTCTTCTTTTATAATCCGTAGCGCTGATTCTTGCTGGCCAGCTTGCAGTGTCATACTCTGAGCATTAATCATTGTTACTCCATCAATCGCACCGACATTGCTAAGCCCACCGAAGTTATTGTCAATTCCGCCAGCAATCGACGCGCCACCACTTACCAATGATAAGCCGGTGATATTAGTAAGCTTGCCATCTCTGCTCACTCGCACAGCACCATCTGTCTTTATCTCTTTCGCGCTCACCGTACCAGAGCTGTTGATAATCTTAGCCAATTCGCTCACTGCACTAAGTGTATAGATATTTAGCGCATCATAACGTACTCGCAAGTAACCATCGTCTCCCTCATAGACGAGCTCGGGGAAGATCTCTGCTAGCTCTTGCGCTATCACACCAGTTTG
>SLHW01000017.1 GCA_007135955.1 Candidatus Saccharimonadota bacterium | reverse complement strand
GAAAGAGTTTGCTAAGGTCCGCGATAAGCTAAAAGAGGCTGGAGCAGACATTACTGAAGCACAGCTAACTTACTTGCCGCAAAACACCATTGAAATTACTGATGCGGCAACTGCCGGCAAGCTATCGAGACTCATGGATGCATTGGATGAACTTGATGATGTTAGTGAAACGTATACAAACTTTGTCTTTACTGAAGGAATCGAGCCGTAGAAACTATGAGAATCCTCGGGATTGACCCAGGCACTGGCATTGTTGGGTTTGGCGTAATCGATACCGAAGGACAGAAGAAAACATTAGTTGATGCTGGCGTAATTCGTACCAGGCCACATCAACCTCTCGATGAGCGATTAGAAGAGATCTATGATGAAGTTACAGCAATCATTCAAGACAATACACCTGATGTTATGGTGATAGAAAAGCTTTTTTTCGCACAAAATGTTACTACTGCAATTAGCGTGAGCCATGCCAGAGGCGTCATGATGTTGGCAGGGAAAAAGGCTGACTTGCCGATTATTGAATTAACTCCACTGGAAATAAAACAGTCATTAACGGGCTATGGTAAAGCGACAAAAAACCAAGTACAGCAAATGGTGCAAACGATGCTCCAGTTAGCTGAGTTGCCAAAACCTGACGATTGCGCTGATGCTTTAGCTGCAGCCCTATGTTACGAACCAGCGCTTGGCCTAAACAAATAAGCATCGACAGTGGTATCATGAATATATGATTGCTACACTTCGAGGTGTCGTTATCCAGGTTGATATCGACGAAATTATTATAGAATGTATTGGTATTGGCTATGGCTTACGAATGACCGGTACTGATATCAGCTTATTGCAGAAAAACCAAGATATTCATGTTTATATTCATGAGCACATTAAAGAAGATGCTCATGATTTATACGGCTTTCTCTCACGTGATACGAAAAAACTGTTTGAGCAACTACTGACCGTCAAAAACATTGGCCCGAAAGGTGCTATGGCGGTACTTGATATCGATCAGGTTCCAGGAGTTCGTCAAGCGATAGCTGATGGTGATGTGAAGAAGCTACAGTCTGCTAAAGGCGTTGGCAAGCGAGCCGCAGAGCAAATGGTTGTCGAGTTGCGCGATAAGGTCGGAATTGCATCGAGCGAACAGGCAGAAGGCGTGGTTTCGCGAGGGGGCATCAATAAAAATGACGACGCCTTACTTGGCCTGGTGGCGCTTGGTTTTAGTGAAGCCGATGCACTAGAAGTTTTAGCAGATATCGATAAAACTCTTTCAAGTGAAGAGCGGATCAAGCAAGCGCTTAAGAGAAGGTAGCGTCAGATATGGCAATAGATAGAATGGTGCAACCTAACAATAACACTGATCCTGAGCAGGAAGAGGCTTTTGAGCTAAGTTTACGTCCGAAGACCTTTGCCGAATATATAGGCCAAGATCGTCTGAAAAAGAATTTAAAACTAGCAATCACTGCTGCCAAGAAGCGAGAAGAGCCAGTTGATCATGTGCTCTTGTACGGACCACCGGGACTCGGCAAGACTACTATGGCAAGCGTAATTGCCAATGAAATGGGTGCTCAGATAAGGATTACTTCTGGTCCAGCAATTAGTCGAGCAGCTGATCTAGCGAGCTTACTTACAAATCTTCAAGACGGAGATATTTTGTTTATTGACGAAATCCACCGATTAGCTCGCAGTGTTGAAGAGGTGCTTTATAGTGCGATGGAAGACTTTAAGCTCGATATTATGCTGGGTAAAGGGCCAAACGCGAAAAGCCTACGACTTGACTTGCCTCGATTTACTATTATCGGTGCTACAACAAGAACCGGTGCATTGGCGGCACCATTGAGAGATCGGTTTGGCATTTTGCATCGACTAGAGTTTTATACCCACGATGATATCCAAAGCATTATTAAGCGGTCGGCTGATATTCTTGACGTGCAAATTAAAGAGGACGCCGACAAAGAGATCGCCACCCGCTCACGGCTGACGCCGCGTATTGCCAATCGACTACTTAAGCGTGTACGTGACTATGCCGATGTTAATGGTGATGGAATTATTGATTTGTCGATTGCTCAAGGCGCATTGCAGCTCTTAGAAATTGACGAAACTGGTCTCGATCCAGCAGACAGGCAGCTCTTGAGTGCAATCATTGATAATCATAGCGGTGGACCGGTCGGTGTCGACACTTTGGCAGCGTTAACTGGTGATGAGCGTTCGACTATTGAAGATTTCTTGGAGCCATATTTATTACAAATTGGGTTTTTAGAGCGAACTCCGAGAGGCAGGAAGGTGACACACAAAGCTTATCGTCACCTAAACAAGAAGCCACCAACTCAAAACAAAGATAATAACAACCAGAATGCCTTACTCTAGTTCATTGTCGGCGACTGCTTCTGCAAATGGGTTATCACGAGCTTCTTGAAAAATAGCCTCTACCTCAACGTTTTGATCTTGCAACCGCTCAATAGCGTCTACCGCCTGACGGTCTATTTCTAACCCTGGGCCAGTGCGGATAATCTCTTCAATCTCGGCCTCTTCTATGTCTGATTGCATGATTTGATTTATGTGTAGCACCAAAAAGCCATATAAGCCAAGCACCAGCAGGGCAAATATAAATGGTAGGAATCGCCCAATTTTTTTTAAGGCTAATAGTAGTTTTTCAGATAGATTTTTTAATTCTAAGTTCATGGTCGTATAAATACCGATAGATTAATTGAAAATTCAACTACACTGCGGGCTTCTGAATCAGGATTAATTGTAACTGATTTAACTTGAGAGGTTCTTCGATTTTGCTCAAGACCCTCCAAAAAAGCAATGAATTGGTTGAAGCCAGTGCCATTTGTGTCCTGTATAGTGATCTCTAATTCGAATAAACCAGGGATGCCTGCTACTGGTAGCGCCTGGGAAACTATGTCATCTTCATCGCCAAGATCTGAAGAGGGAAATGAAAACGATGACACATTAGCCCCTGATTGCTGAGAAATTGAGATGATTTCCCGAACTGTTCTCGCCTGATCTTTTTCCTGAGGAATTATCCTTTGGGCAACTTCTTCCAATTCAGAGAACTCTTCTATTTCATTTAGTGCTCGTAATAGTGATAACCCTTGTATGTCGATGACCTCTCGTTCGATTTCAGCTTGCCTTAACTCGTCAGCTTGCCTATCAAGCATAGTGAGCCCAAGATAAATGGATCCAGCCAATCCAATGAGCAAGACAACACATAGGCCGATTAGCGTGTAGTAGAGTTGTTTAGCGGTCATAGTGATTGCTCCTGATTATTGCTAGGAGCAGCCATACTGCTTTGACTTGGTATCAGGAGAAATTGACTGTTTGGCCCGAAAAGTGCTCGAAGATTAATTTGGCACGGATATATATCGTCTAATGAAGGGGTGTTATCGCAGCGAACATTTAGTATGTCGGCTTTTGTGAAGATTCCGTTTGCCGGATCTTCTAAGTTAACCTGAACTTGAGTTGCGGTATCATAGTCAGTTGCATTAGCTGATAGATCAATCCCTCCGCCAGCTTCGTTAATCGTTAATCCGGTAAGTACGGCCCCTTCTGGAATAACCGATCCAACACTTTGGATCAAGCTAGAAAATAGGATTTGCTCTGATAAGATATCTACTACCAAATTAAGGCTATTGCTGATATCTTGCACGCGACTCTCTACCTCTTCGATGTTTTGTTCTTGTAGGTTTTGCTCACTCTGAGCAATTTCTTGCTCAAGCCGCTCAGTTGCCTGGGATATATACACTTGTCCGAAAAAGATAATTACAAATACCCCGACAACCGAAACTAGCAGTGCAATAACCCACTTGAGCAGAAGACTGTTTTTTCGAGCATAAGACATTGATTCTTTGATGCTGGGGGGTAGCAAGTTTATCATGCAAACAGCTCCTGTGGCTCTAGTAAAGCTAGGCCTGCAACTGTAATGTACATTGATTTTTCAGCAGTATTTGGCGGTTGTAATTTACCAAATCGTAGTGATTGCCAAGGATCACACATGCGAACAGGTAGTCGCAAGGCATCAGTTAAATATTCTGATAGGCCTGGCATGTTGGCTCCACCGCCGAGGGTTACAATTTGACCGATACTCTCTTCGCTCGTTTTGCGTTCTTCGTAATAGCGAATCATGCGCTTAATTTCTTTGACTAGTTGATCGAGGATTGGTTTAAGGGCATCGATAATTTCAGCTTGTTTTTTGCTGACGCCAAGCCCGTATTTAGTTTTAATAACCTGAGCTTCTGCGTGTGTCACATTGAGTTTTTTGCTTATTAGATCAGAAAAGTTATCACCGCCACCAGTAACAGTACCGGTAACGACCATGGTCTTATCGAAGATAGTGATATCAGATGAAACTGAGCCAAAGTCAATTAATATAGTTGGAGAATCGTTTTGCTCGGAGTGCAAGAAAAGCCTTCCTGATGAGCTGATGGTTGTTTCCATGGCAATGGGTTCAAGTCCTAGCAGGTGAATAGTGTCAACATAGGACATTACAATTTTTTGCGGAACAGCTGTTGCGAGAATCTCTACTCCTTTGTCGTTTTTCGTAACGACGCTATAGTCCAGGTAGAGTTCGTCTATGGGTGCAGGTATATACTGCTCGGCCTCGTAGCGGACTGCTTCATCAAGCTCGCTTTTTTTATCAATCTTTGGAAACTGCATAGTTCTGTTGAAGGTTTTAGAGGCAGGGATAGCAACTGCAACTCGTCGAGTGGTTATATCTCCAACAATCCCTGAATCAAATAAATCATACATTGATTTAGCGATTTTTTCAGGATCGATGATCGATCCATCTTTCATGGCAGACTTGTCGAAGTCAGTTGACCCATACCCAGTAACCTGAGCATGGCTTTTGTTATGCACGGCTATTTGCATGACCTTTATTGAGTTAAAGCCGATGTCGATGCCGAAAATTGGTTTGTCGTAATATAATTTTGTGTCGTTCATTGTTGCCCACCAGAACGGATGTGCCGATCACTAATAAGTGTAGCACAAAGCATTAGCATAGTAGTAGTCGTGTGCTATGATTTTAATAAGCATAATAGAAATTAAATTAAGAGGTAGAGTAGAATCTTGTCTTTAAAAAAGCAACACCAAGCAGGGTATTCAATATTAGAGGTGCTGATGACCATTGTGGTAGTAGGTATACTGTTCTCCGCAGTAATTGCTTTGTATTCTAACGTTTTGATTGTTCAAAACCGTACCCAGAACCTAGAAACGGCAACTCGTGCAGCTCACCGTCAAGTTGAAGCCCTGCGTAACTTACAATACAATTCTCTTGAAGAAGGCGAAAATATTGATTTTACCGATGATCTGCCTGATGGTCTACCAACTGGCAGTAGCGGTATCGTAGAAGTAACCGAAGCCCAGCAAGGCCTTAAGAGAGTTGACGTAACGGTGACCTATCCTGATGGTAGCTCTGATCGAACTGTAACAGTCAGTTCGTTAATAGGAATTATTGGTATAACGCAATGAAAAATGATCAATCCGGTTTTACCATAGCTGAAGTAGTTATATCCACCGTACTTGTTGCTGGTATGGTGGCAGTCATTACAGGGTTTGGCTTAACAACGCTGCGTAGCTACTCCATTAATGCCGCACGAGCCGAGATACTGAGCGACGTAAACCTAGCCCTTGAAGTAATCAATCGAGATATTAGATTGTCTGCTAACGTCGATGTCAATAATCGCTGGGAAGATTCATATGCACCGAACGCTCCGGAAAATGAGCTCAGCTGGGAAAGCTCAAACTCGGTACTAGTACTAGCGACAGCAGCTATAGATGAACAACGAAATATTATTTTTGTTGACACATCAAATTATATTACTGAGAAGAATAATCATATCTACTATGTCCAAAACGGAGAACTTCGTCGCCGTGTCATCGCATCTCCTTATGAAGGAAATAGTGCAAGTTCTACCTGTCCACCCAGTCAAGCAACTGAAACATGTCGGCCCGATAGTGTATTTGCCGAAAATGTCACATCATTTGTTGTCCAATATATTGACAGACAGGGAGAGGTTACTACTCCAGAAAACGCTAGAGCGGTTGAAGTTACGCTTGGTTTATCGGCGGAGCGCTTTGGCCAAAATAT
>SLHW01000023.1 GCA_007135955.1 Candidatus Saccharimonadota bacterium | reverse complement strand
TTTGCAGCTGCTAGGTGTCCATCATGAATCGGATCAAAGCTCCCAGCATATATTCCGATTCTATTTTTTAACATTACCCTTGATTCTCGATGGCATCGACTACGCTAGGATGATGATCAATTATGTGCAACACCAGTGCTCTAAGAATGAGCCACAAGCCCAGCATTTCTAGACCTTCCTCTAATGGAGTAAGTACTAGATTATAAATCAGCGACTCTGTATCTACTGGGATGCTCAAATACTCTACGACAAGTGCTCCAGATAAATACACTGCCGCTGCTACGACGATTCGATGAAAGGTTTTTTTCGGAAGTCCTTTATAAAGCAGATACATTACAAGTGCTCCAATAATAATTATCAGAGGCAAGAGCAGTAGCCAAGCATTTTGTACATATGATTGACCATCGCCAAAATCTGCTGCTACGTGTGCAGTCTGTAAGAACAATTCATGAAACGAAGCAACCTCATCTACGGCAATCGCCATAAGACCAAAGCCCATAAATAACCACAGTCGCTTACTAGCGATTTGATTTTTCTTTTTATAATAATGAGCAGTAAAAAATGCCAATAGTCCAGCGCTACTTGCCAGAAAAGACGAATACCAGGTCGGTACATTTAGCTCTAAATCGACGTTAAAGCGCCAAATCAGCTCCTGTAAAAAAATATTATCAGTACCTACCACTCTCAGAATGAATTGGCCAATCAAGTGCAGCAACAATAGAGCAGCTATGCCAATCAGTAACCAGCGTAAAAAAACTGATCCAAGAAGATATTTGCGCTCAGGTTGTTTAGCCATTTTCGGCCGGTATCCCTTCGCAGCACTTGGTTGGCATTTTGCACGCTGGGCACACAAAATGACCGTGCACCGGCTCTATTGGGTAATGCCCACAATGATCACAAAAAAACTCTTCTGATTTTTCTTCGATCATTTTTTGATACATTGGATCGCTTGTGTCTGACATACTTCTTATTATTTTAACACCGAACGCTGGCGCCACAACCTTGGCACGACTCAATCAGTTGATTAGTGCTTCGAACATTTAAGCAATTCTTAGCTGGACAGCGAAAGGCCAAAGAGCCATATTTATCTTCGCCAAAGAGCATTAGTAGTGGATCGTATTCGGTCATACTATTTTTTGACTCACCACCAAAAAACATCGGGCAAGCACTAGCTACGGCAGTCTCAACTGCTTTTTGCTGCAACTCAAGCATTTTTTCCGTGTTACCACTATTAGTTTCCTGGCGAGCTCGAGTAATATACATAGCAGCCTGATCGCCAAATACTCGTTCATCAATCTCGCTGTCAGTTATTGCAGCCTTCACGAGAGCCTGCTCGGTTAATTTATGTAGTCGTTTAGTAGCCGCACTGGGTGACAGCAAAGTATCTGCTTCTTCAAGTAACTGGGTTGTCACTTTTTTTACTAGGCTATCAAATGATTTATTTTTAAGTTCACATTCTTTTGCGTGCTCCTGGTAATCTCGAGATGCCGAAGCGTCAATTTCTTGACCATAAAACACATTCGCTTTAGTTGCAGCATCATACTCTCGCACAATATCACTAACGCCATTTGGTAGGTCAGCTTTTGGAACTAGCACCACTTGCCGCAAACTATCTTCTGCATCTGCAAGTTCAATCGTGACTCCTCGCCTTGCAGCTAAGGCCTCGATTGCAGCCTTATCATGGCGCTGCGCGTTTGAATGAGATTTACCGGCAACTAAAGCGGTTTCAAGAGCTAGTTTGTCATGGCGCTGTTTCTTAATTAGCTGTATCGAGCATGTCTCCGTTTCGGTGAAAAACCCATATTTTTGTTTTGTCTGTGCATCATCAGGGCTCAGCGAAAACACCACCGCGTCATGGGTATCGAGTACATCTCCTCCGAGCAGCTCTTCAAATGTGTGAGCGTTTTCTAATTCCTGCTCAGTTCGACGCCTCATCAAATCATTAAGCTCGCTATAGCGTAACGAATTCGCCTGAATATCTGTAAGTGATTTACCGCCTTGCATCAATTTACCAGCAACAATATCAAGCTCTACTCGCGTCTGATGTCCAGCCTTGTATAACATTTCTGCTACGTTAGTAGCTGTATTTAATCGAACCGATTCTTTAGCGGCACAGTCACCGGCTACTGCAGCACGAAGTGACCCTAGCAATGTAGAAGAAGATTGCTCGAGCTCAGCTGCGACCGGATTAATCTGGACAGTAGTTTGGAGCGCGACCCTTCCGACGAGTCGACGAGTTTTTTGGCGAGCAGCCTCTACGGCCCCTGGATGCATTTCGTGAGCGAGCCCCCACCTTGATTGAGTTGCTGCTGTTTCTGGTAATGTTTCAAGTTTTGCTGTAGTCATTGTCTTCTGCTTAGTTCTTGAGCGAGAAGACACTAGTCCGGTAGTGAACTGCTCCTGCTCGGGAGACTTATCTAGCTGTATCGGACTGAGAGGCAAGCCTCATCACCGTTGCGGCACAGTTCTCGATTTGCACGAGATTCCAGCGTTTTTATATTAAAGTTTCTCTACTGCTAGTAGTATAACTCACAAACCCTACACTACATGTAGTATTTTTTTCGCCATTTTACCTATACGCAAGCCGGCTACTGCTTGCTGATTCCTATTTCGCTCGAAATGAATTTATTGCGTTGTAAAGTATTTCAAAATTTGGTCGAATGTTTTGATCGGTATAGACGAAGAAGTATCGATTAGTCCCGCTGTTTTCACCAGTTATTTCAATTGTGTTGTTGGGTTGGCCGGCCTGACCAGTACCGATTATATTCACACTTACTCTCCGGCCAGCATCACACAAAAAATCAACATCTTGCCACTTTGCTAACGGGTAACGCTGCCCAGCGGCAGCCTCTCCGGTAAAGGTATTGCAGTGTCCAGACAGTTGGCCGCGCTGCATTCGTGACTGATTAACACTTACTGGTAATAAACGAACGACTGCCTGGTCTTGAGGTATGGTATTGATGTAAAGCTTGAGCCAACGGTTGTCTTCGTCTCGAAGTGTCGCCTGCCACGTAATACTCTGTTCGGTAGGCCGATTTACTTTATCTATCTCTCGCCAGTCACCTGGTAGTTCAAATTCAAAATTATCTTCGTTGATTAGTGTCGTGTCAGTATTTCCAAGTACCTGAGCAACTGTACGCTCTGTACCAATTACCTCTTCTGATTGATTTAGTCGCAAATCATTATAAATAAACGCTATAACCATCACTACCCCAGCCAAACCAACTAAAAAGCTCACAGCTAGAAGGCCCCGCTTCAGGCTCTTATTGCGATTTTCGTGTGTGTATACGTTTGACATGGGTTAAGTTACCCTTGTTGTTATTATAGACAATTTTTATGTTTTTTGCGAACAAGAGGTCAAGATATGCTATTCAGCATCTAAGCCACTAGAATCAATCTGTTGTTCTTGGATATCGAGTGCTTCACTGTCATCATCGATTGCTAGGCTACTGACGTTAACAAGCTGACCAGTTGCTGGCCGATACAAAATCGCCAGTTCAGCCTCAGGGTAAATCAATACGATGTCACCGTTTTCGGCTCGTTCAAAGAATGGTTGCTCATCAAGTAGTTCTTTGTCTCTCACTGTAGCGACCGTTGGAGTTTCGTCAGCTGGCAGGTCGTAGACTCTGCTTACTTGCTCAACATATTCAGCGACACTGGCTTGTTGCGCGCTCTCAGGATCAGACATAAATAACTCAATGGTTTGTTCGGCCTGAGCAAGCTCATCCTGCGTCTCGGTGTACTGCCACAACAAAAAACCATTACCTGCCAAAGATAACGCCAATATAATTGCCAATATAATTTTGACTGGTGAGTTTTTGCTGGTGCTTGTTACGGTTGGTTTTGCCATGTCTTTACCTAAACTATACTTTTGTGCTTGTGATTAGTCAACGCTATCCTTCAAGTACCTCAACACTTTCAACAACCTCGACAAAAACTGCCTCTTCAACGACTGCTGTATCATATACGGCAAAGTTAAAGCCAGGAACAACCTCACTCACGGTATTGCAAACAGCGTGATAAGCGGAATCACCAAAGAAGTCTACGTCTGTATTAATTAAACAATTACCGTTATCTGTTAAGGTGTAGCCGTCGCCAACCGGCCCTGTATCGTTACCAGATAGGTCGGTATAGACATACTCTTCTTGTTGACTCATACGAAAGCCAGAGGTATCTATCAGTGATCCACTCCTTGGTAAAAACTCATAATCTATACGATGCCCACCAAAGCTAAACGAATCAAGGTTTGTAAAGCCATAGTGTTCTGTCTTGCCTTGACCATCAAAATCGGTCTCGATAACCTCACCCCACTGCTCCGGATAGATAAACTGTACGCGCAGTACTTCATTTTGATATAGTCGCCATCCGTCAGGCACTGTATTGTTATCAGCTACTACTGGCTCTTCTATCTCAGTACTTATTTGTTCTGTTGTTGCATCACTGCTGTCGGTATCGTCTTCTTGTGATATGTACCACCAGGCACCGCCACCTAAACCAATAACCAAAATCAAGACTAGAAACCATATTGGCGAAAAACCTTGCTGTTTCATCTCGTCCCCCCTTTACTATTTACACTAAGTATAGCGCACTGGTCGACTATAATTACTGTCTGATATACTAATCATCAGTCAGTTATAAAAATGAAAAAACTAAACCAAAAAACTAAAAAAGAATTCAAACGCATTGCCGAATATATGGTCAGTGGTGGCGCTCAGTTCTGGAGTGGGTACCTAGCTTTTGCTATCTTTGATTTAATCTTTCGGATTCCATTTTGGCCCAATCGAGTACTGTCGTATGGTATCGGTGTCATCGTCAATTTTTACTTACAACGATTTTGGGTATTCGGCAAACAAAAACTATCTAAAAAGCAGATCCACACCTCTGCTGAAAAATACTACACCTTGATGTTTACCAACTTCTTGTTGGATTTGGCCATCGTAGGTGGACTATATGAGCTCGCTGGCGTATCTCCCTATATTGGACAGTTCGTAAGTGCCGGCTTCTTTACGGTATATAACTACTTCTTGTTTAAGTTTTGGGTATTTCGCAGCAAAAAACGCGAAACCAAACAACACAAAAAACACTATCCAGTACACGCAACCCATGTTCATGCACCAAGCAAACGACGAGCTAGCCGCGAAATAAGACCAAAGCGCAAACAAAAAAATGACCAGTAGTCAATCATCAAAAAAACCTGACAAACCCATTCGACCGACTAAAAAACAGCGCGACCTACTAAACTTTATCGAATCATTTATCACCGAGCATGGCTACAGTCCGAGTTACCGCGAAATCAAAGACGGCCTTAGTTATAATTCGGTCGCTACAGTTGCACTGCATATCAACAGCCTTATCGGGCGTGGCCACCTAAAAAAGCGAGATTATTCCGCTCGCTCGCTTGAAGTCGTACCAGAAGCTGAAGTTTCAACAAAACTGCAAACCAATCAGGTAGATCCCGGCGAAGAAAAATGGCTTGTTGAAAAAGTCGAATATTTTATCCATACATCCGAACAAACCGGCGAACTTACCCAGGCTCAGGTAGACGAACTCTACATCTTGCTCGAGACGCTACGAATTCTCGGTATCGATGGTGCAGCTCAAAGCTTTACCCCCCGCATCGCCAAACTCAAAGACAAACTGTAGGCTCCATAGCATACCAATTATTTAAACGTGTTAATACTAAGAAGACTTTTGTTTGCTCTTATTCGTGACTTACTGGTATTACAGATTGCTCAGAAGAAACGTCTTCTACTTTAATTACTCTAGCCATAATTTTGCTATAAGCATCTGTAAGCGCCTCTCTATATTCAGCAGCTTTATCTGGATGCAGCCTACTGGGTACAGGTTTTTCACCATCTGATATATCTTGCCCATCTAAATCACCCAGCTCTCCGCCGTAATATCGCCTTCGTTGCTCGTCAAAGTGATTTTTATCTATTGGTGGTTCGTGTTCTGGTGTTTTGTTTTTCATAGTGTTTATATATTAGCATAAGCATGCTGTATTGTCAACTTTAGTCTCAAGCATTACTCTAACTACTCTTCTTTCTTGCTTCCTGACTTCCGTCTATCAACTTTTTTCTATTTACT
>SLHW01000061.1 GCA_007135955.1 Candidatus Saccharimonadota bacterium | reverse complement strand
TGGGATCGACGACGCAAACGGATAAAAGTTACCCCGGGGATAACAGGCTTATAGCGCCCAATAGTTCACATAGACGGCGCTGTTTGGCACCTCGATGTCGGCTCATCACATCCTGGAGGTGAAGCATCTTCCAAGGGTTCGGCTGTTCGCCGATTAAAGTGGTACGTGAGCTGGGTTCAGAACGTCGTGAGACAGTTCGGTTTATATCCGCTGTGGACGCAAAGAAATTTGAGAGAAGTTGCCCCTAGTACGAGAGGACCGGGGTGAACACACCGCTGGTGTACCAATTGTTCTACCAAGAGCATTGTTGGGTAGCTATGTGTGGAACGGATAAGCGCTGAAAGCATATTAAGCACGAAGCCGGTCTCAAGATTAGATTTCTCTATGAGGACCCTGAAAGACGATCAGGTTGATAGGCGCAAGGTGAAAGTGCGGTAACGTATTGAGCCGAAGCGTACTAATAGTCCCATTGACTTTTTACGACCATAACAATCAGGCCGCAGTTTATCTGTTTTCGTGCGTTCGCACGAAATGCCATAAACTGCTATTGCCTCAGAACTTTGTTGTTGACTTTCCAGTACTTGTTCACCGTATTTTTATACGGCTCGCAAGTTTCTTGGGGTCACGCCCGGTTCTGACCAATCCTGATCGTTATGGGGTATGATAGAAAAGTGCAGATTGGCTGGTTGTTGGTGTATATCACCGAAATCATGACCCGTTTGTCATCAGAAGAAAACACATTTGAAAACCTACAAAGCAGCACCATCCTGCGGACATCATCCTGATGCTTGTACCGCAAGCATCAGGTTGGTGCCCATGGCGCGAGGGAAACACCTGTTCCCATACCGAACACAGAAGTTAAGCCTCGCAGCGGTTACAATACTTGGGGGATCACCCCTGGGAAGATAGCACGGTGCCAAACTATAAAAAGACCACCCGAAAGGATGGTCTTTTTCTTTTGTACGTTTTCGCACCGTATTGTCTAGCTTTTTGGCAAAGCCAAAACCTTGTCAATGCTCTTTGCGCATTGCTGCGTCATAATCCGCAGTACTCGTGCAACATACTACAATGCACGCCTTGCTCCGTGCTTCGCCTCTTTTTTGTACTGCGCTAAAGTACGAAAGCGTGTCCATTGACGACACCGTGCTATCTTTTCAGGAACCTTGGAAGGAAATGGGTCCCGCAAAAACCCAGCGTAGTGGATTTTGTGGGTAGCTCATTCATTTTATACTCAATACCACCAAGTACTTTCTCTTGTTGGGCAACCAGTTTCTCGCAGAAAGTATTTAGTAGGTACGTATAATCACAACCATTTTCTGGCGGAGCATATTGTTGTAATCGCAACAAATAGCCAAACTTAACAATGCTGCCACTTCCTATGACTTATTACGCAAAAACCCAGCTGAAAACCTGCATTCTGTAGTCGGAAATGCTATCTACACAGGAGCTAGATAACTAGTTTAAAAATAGATAGTCAGCATCAGTTTTGTATGCGAAACTTTCTTATTGACATGAGCACAATATAATGCTAATATTTATATAACTTCAAGAGGCTTGAAGGAAGAGAGGGTTTTTTGCTCAAACGACGAAGTGAGCAAAGAGCCCTTTTAAATTATAAAATAACAGCAGTGGGCAGGAGTCAAAACAATGGCAGGAACAAAGCAAGGCGGCAAAGCCGCAGCTTCAACTAACAAGCAAAAGTACGGTGCTGATTTTTATGCGAAAATCGGTGCTAAAGGTGGCCGAAAGGGTACAACCGGTGGCTTTTATGCTAATCGTGAGTTAGCACGTCAGGCTGGCCAAAAAGGCGGACGAATTTCTCGTCGTACTAAAAAAGCCGCATAAACGATAGCTTGTCTATCAGTAAAACTTCATCTGTTTAGTAGTACTGACAGGTGAAGTTTTTGCTTTGGTGTTGTTGCAAAGTCGGTAGGGCCTGGTAAATCGTTTACTTGATACGCGCCAAGACTCGAGGCAGTTCACGCAGAGATATTGATTGCTTTGCTCTTGTAGTCCGACCTGATCACACTTAGGGCAAACACTACGGGAGTGTAGCCAATCTCGGTATGTGTCAAGGCAGTCTTGAATGTGGTCTTCGTCAATTGGTGAATTGTTAGAGCTGAACTGTGATTGTAGCTCACATGCTTTTTGCCAGGCAGCTACTTCCATAAGCAGTAGCTCAAAATCAGTTTGATAATCACTGTGACCAAGTATCCCGTGTGACAGTTCGTGAAGAAGCGACCACTCGGCGGTCACCGATGTGTCGTTTGGATCAAAGCAAACAGTTTGTTTGCGCGGATTCCAGTAGAAAGTATCAGCTGCCTCAAACGTTATGCCTGGATAGTTGACAGCAAGCTTAGCTAGTAGTTTTTTCATAGCTTTGCTGGATAAGCTGATAACACCCGTAGATGACTGCTTCTTCAGGGTGCTTTGCTTTTTCAATTACAGGAATGCTAATCATCGGGTTATCGTAAATTTCTAGTAGCTCGAGTAATTTATCCTTGAATTTATCAAGATGAGTGCCGACACCACCACCAACGACGATAACGTCTGGTGTATAAATTGCAATGGCTGTTAAAAAGCCACCAGCAAGATTATGGGCAATTTTGTACCAAGTTTGTTGATCTTCTATCTCGCTTGCTCGTTTGCCATAATTGCGAACGATGGCACTTCCAGATGCAAAATGCTCCCAGCGTTCGAGTTTACCGCGGTGCTCAACTAGCATATGGCCAATTTCAGCATCTAGAGCGTTCGGCTCGAGTCGATTATCAACAACAAAGGCTGCTCCTATGCCGGTACTTACGGTAATGTAGAGCACCTTTCGTAGTGCTGGATCGACAAACTGTGCTTCACCGAGTCCGGCGAGGTTGGCATCGTTCTCGACTATAACCGGACAGTGGAAGATGCGTTCGAAATCGGCTTGAATCGGTACGTTTTCCCAGGGCAGGTTCCCAAAGGTAAGTCCGACGCCGTTTTTGCGGGCTATCTTTCCAGGGATTGCTACACACGCTTTTTGAAAATTAGCTGTAGATAATTTGTCAACACTTTTTGCGACCTCATCAACAAAAAGATGATAGTCAGCAGGGGTTTTAATTTTGATAGAGTCTGCAATGGTACCATCATCAGTAACTTCGCTGATGAGTGTTTTGGTGCCGCCAACATCTACTGCTAAAAACATACCTAATTAGTGTAGCAGGTGTCGCGACGACTGACTACTTTTGACCTACCAGTGATAAACAGATATACTATCCAGTAACCGTGAGAGCAGTTAATTTTGGTATGTTTTCATACTTAGTACTGCTTCTCGAGGAAAATTATAGAAGGAGGCATGGACACTACATGTCAAATAAGACCGTAACAATGGATGAACTACTAGAGTCATCCGAGCTATCACGACTGAAGCCAGGCGATGTCGTTGAAGGCAAAATAATATCAATTAAGAAAAATGAGGCCTGGATAGATCTAGGTGCTCAAGGGACTGGCTTGGTGCTACGTCGAGAGATGAGCCGAAGTCAAAGACTCGCTGAGGGCGACACCGTCTCTGTGAGTGTCGTTGACCCAGAACTTGAGGACGGTAACGTGCTACTGAGTATGCGTCGTGCCGTGAAAGATAAGGGCTGGGATGAGCTACAGAAAGCTTTTGAAGACGAAGAAGTGTTTGAGGTTACGCCCTATGATGCTAATCGTGGCGGACTGCTTGTCGAGCACGAGGGTATTCGAGGCTTTTTGCCGGTATCACAGCTTTCTGCCGGAAATTACCCGCGAGTGTCAGGCAATGACAAGGATGAAATCCTGCAAAAGCTTAATCAGCTGGCTGGCAAGCCTATCAGGGTGCGCGTGATCGATGTTGGCCGTAAAGAAAACAAGCTAATATTTTCTGAAAAAGAGGCAGTAAAAGATGAGCTACAAGATCGTTTTGCCACTATGAAAGAAGGCGACATAGCCAAGGGAGTCGTTACTGGAGTAATCGATTTTGGCGCTTTTGTTAACGTCGATGGTATCGAGGGCTTGATTCACATCTCAGAGATATCCTGGGAGCGCGTTGAAGACCCGAAAGATTACGTCAAGGTTGGTCAAGAAATAGAAGCAAAGATTATTTCTATCGATAAAGACCGCCTATCGCTTAGCTTGAAGCAAATGCAAGAAGACCCATGGCTCACAGAAGTAAAGAAATTTAAAAAAGGCGACAGCGTCGAGGGTAAGATTACTCGAATTACGCCATTTGGTGCATTCGTTCAGTTGTCACCGGCTGTCGAGGCCTTGGTGCATGTTTCTGAGATGAGCAATGAAGAGGGAGTCGATCCAGAAAAGATCTTTCAGCTTAACGAAAAGAAAACATTCAAGGTTCTCGATATTGATACCGATGGCAGAAAGATAGCCCTCAGTCTAAAAGGTGCTGACGAAGCTTCATCGACTGACAAGAAGAAATCATAACCGATAAAACTAAACCATCGTCGGAGGTTTTACGGCAGGTAGACAAAAAATGCCGTAAAAATAAACTAAAGAAAGGAGGTCACCAATAAGATGAGTACAATCGTAGAAATTCAAGACACAATAACTGTTGGTGATCTTGCTGAAAAAATATCAATACCAGTTACGAAGCTGATTACTGAATTGATGAAGAACGGTGTAATGGTCACCGTAAATGAGCGAATTGATTTTGATACTGCTGAAATTATCGTCGGTGAGCTAGCGCTTGATTATGAGCTGAAGCTTAAATCAGTAACTCACCAGACTGATGAAATGAATAAAAAGCTTAACAAGACGGTTAGCGACAGCGCCGAGACGCGTCCCCCAGTTGTTGCAGTTATGGGGCATGTTGATCACGGCAAGACTTCGCTACTCGATGCGATTCGAGGGACCAAGACGACTGATGATGAGTCAGGCGGTATCACTCAACACATATCGGCTTATCAGGTAGCGCATAATGACCGCAAGATTACCTTGCTAGATACGCCTGGTCATGAAGCGTTTGCAGCAATTCGTGAACACGGTGCTCGGCTCACCGATCTAGCCATAATTGTAGTAGCAGCCGATGATGGGATTAAGCCACAAACTCAAGAGGCGATTCGCTTTGCCAAGAATGCCGGGGTTAAGATAGTCGTTGCCGTTAACAAGATAGATAAACCAGACGCTGACATCAATCGAATCAAGCAACAGCTAGCAGATCAAGAATTATTGATAGAAGAATGGGGCGGTGACATCGTTTTGCAGCCAGTATCGGCTATTACTAAAGAAGGAATACCTGAGCTACTTGATATGATTCTGCTGGTCGCTGACGTAGAAGACTTGCGAGCAGATGTTGACGTTCCAGGACAAGGGCTGATTATCGAGTCACGTATGGAACAAGGCAAAGGAGCAGTGGCCGTAGCACTGATAGAGGCAGGAACTGTTAAGCCAGGCGATTATATAGTTGCTGGTGCTACCTACGCTCGTATACGCACTCTTACCGATACGAATAATCAACCGATTCAAGCGGCTGGACCCGCGACTCCAATTGTTGTCACTGGATTTAAGGAGTTGCCTGAGTTTGGTGATACATTCTTCGTTGTGCAAGATGAGAAAATAGCTCGAACAAAAGCCAAAAACCATGCGATATCACATCGTCAGATAAGTGGTAAGGTGAATGTTAATAGTCTTGAGCTCTTGAAGATAATGAACCGGTCTAAAGAATTGAATGAGCTAAATATCTACATCAAGGCTGACGTCAAAGGTTCGCTCACTTCATTGATGGATAGCTTGCGCTCTCTTGCAACTGACGAAGTAGCAGTGCGGGTGATCGGTTCGGGTATTGGAGCTATTACAGATAGTGATGTGCAGCTTGCTCAGTCAAGCAGTGCGATTATATATGGTTTTCATGTGCAGCCAACCAAGAGCGCTAAACAAATTGCCGCTCGAGATAATGTCATGATTGAAACTTACGATGTAATCTATGAGTTAATAGATAACATTAAGCAACAACTAAGCACTTTGCTTGCTCCAGAAATCAAAGAGACAGAACTCGGCAGGGTACTAATTAAAGGTGTATTTAAGACCACTAAAAACGATATTATCTGTGGCGGCGAGGTAACTAAAGGTAAGCTAACATTGCCAGCGTTAGCTCGTGTGGTACGAGACAAAGAAGAAATAGCGGAAGCCGAGGTGATTGGCTTGCAGCGTGGTCCAAACGAAGCAAAAGAGGTGGTAGAAGGTGAAATGTGTGGTCTACACCTAAAGACGAACACAAAAATTCCCGTTGAAGTGGATGACCGCATAGAGCTCTTTACCCGAGAAACAATTATCCGTAAGCTATAGTTAATTCTAGTAGATTTAAAAATATTCGACGTGTTAGCTATTTTTGATGCTACAAAATAGCTAATAAAGCAAATAGACAATATAGTACTTGACTAAAT
This sequence comes from Candidatus Saccharimonadota bacterium, assembly GCA_007135955.1. GTDB lineage: Bacteria > Patescibacteriota > Saccharimonadia > Saccharimonadales > SLHW01 > SLHW01. Next base: position 14,332 of record SLHW01000061.1, on the reverse strand, counting down.
AATATATTTATGATTAAATGTTGCATGTAATAAACTTTGGCGAAGATAACGCTGAGGCATAAGCATAAATAATTAGAGGATTTAGAGATGTCACAAGAAGTACCAAACGTCGATTTAGCATTTAATCCAGAGCTGCGTCAGAGTGAAGAGTTTCGCCAAGCACAAACTGATTTGGACGCCTATTTTGCAGCTAGGCCATTTAAAGATGCCAACGGTCGAGTTCATCAAGCCAATGGAAAGTATCACAGCGAGGCAGAGCCTGAGCAGGCTAAAGGTAATCAGATAAAAATCGATATGGGCGTGCAGCGACTTAATGACTATAATGAGTCTATGTCATTAGCTTATGGGGATATGACATATTCCCAACTGGCCGAAAAGCTAGCCGAATCAGAAGTAAACAATGACAAGACCACCGAGAGCGATATATTGAACGTTTTGCTGGAACGAATTGACAATTTATATGAAAAGCAACGACTCTCTGATAATGATGAAAAGGCCGACCTTAATTTACTCGATAGAGTTTTAGAGCTCAAGGAGAGAAAGCTAGAAGGTGAGAAAAAGAAAAAACTTGAGAATGAAAAGAGAATTGAGCAATTTCGACAGAAAGAGCAATCTAGGCTGAGCGCTTCGACTGACGACTCTACTCCAGCTGTCGATACTCACGAGTCACAGGACGCTGAAGAGGAGTCTCCAAATATTGAGCCAGTCAGCGATGCGGTTGACCAACATGATTCAGCAACAGCTGATGAATCCGTTAGTGATGCAAGGCATAACCACAACCATGACCATGATCACGATACAGTTGCAGAACTCGAAGGATCCACAGATAATACAGATAGCTTTAGCCGTACTCCAGAAATTAGTAACGAGGTGATACTCAGCAGCCTACAGGATGAACTATCAGAGCTTGCCGACCGCTTAGGTGAAATGCCGGGAGGAATAGATGAAGCATTTCTCGATACTTTTGCTGAATTCGACAGTACGTACCAAAGGCTACAGGCATATGCTACTGAAAATGGTATTCAGCTTGACGAGAGCCTACTCGGTACACTACTGGAGCAGGCCAACATTCAGGAAGAAAATTATCAAGGCCTCAGAGAGGCAGCAGGTCTCGCTGCGGAAATCGAAGAGGATACAGTAGAAAATGGAGTTAGTTCAGAAGAAGAGATAGAGGCTGGAGAGGGCGCTACACAGAGATTCCTTGCAAACATAAAACAGAAGGTTCAATCAGCAGGGTTGTTGCCCGCCAAAGCTATGGGTCTTGTCCTGTCTTCACCGCGACTACTTAACAACTGGACAAATGAAAAACTACCAGAAGATTGGTCAGATAGAAAGAAGCAAGCCGCTAAAGCAGTAGCCGGTGTGGCGATAGCTGCTACAACAGGTGTAATTGCTTATCAGTTACTTCGCAATTATGGGGATAGTTCAGCTTTAGGCGAAGCAGCTAACGGTGCTGAACTTATTGATTCGCAGGAGACGATAAATTCAGGAAGTAACTTGCCAGAAGAACTCGGCGGCGGAGAAGCGGCTAAGACGACCGAATCAGGCATTGACTCAGTAAGTAGTCTACCGGAAGAACTCGGCGGCGGAGAAACAACTGACATAGAACCAGCACCTGAGTCTGCAGCTGATACTAACGACACAAATAACAATGATACTGAAACAGGTAATAGCGATAGCGCAGTATATGATGCGACCGGAAATAACCAAGATATCCAAGATACCGCTAGTCCATCCAGCAACAGTGGTAACGCAGAAGAAGTATCTGTGTCGCCCGAAGTACTGGATAGTGCTCGGACTGTATCTCCTGGGCAAGGCTGGTATGATGTTTTCCAGAGCTTAGAAATACCACAAATGCACAACAATAGCTTTGCCTGGCAAGAATTACTCAACGAGCTTGGTCCAGACCTAGAATTAACTGGTCGTGCATATGTGATGCCAAATGGCGAGTGGGGTATTAGTGGCGCAGAAGATTTGCCAGATGAAGTAATCGAAAAGATTATCGAAAAAGCCAAGCAAAAAGGCCTATTGTAAATAGCTAAGCTTCAAAAAGTATAGTGATATGCGTTACAATATAGCTACTATACAGACTAAATAAAATGAGGGAACAATGTTTAAACTTGACAATAACTTTCTAAAAGAGCTTGGACTCGACGAGTTGCCAGCCGAAGAGAAAAACAAGATGCTTGCCCACGTATATGAGACGCTGGAAATGCGCGTCGGCATGAAGCTGGCAGAGCAGATGAGCGACGAGCAACTTGATGAGTTTGAGGGCTATGTCAACAAAGACGACCAAAAAGGCGCACTTAAGTGGCTCGAAACTAACTTTCCTAATTACAAACAAGTTGTAGCTGATGAGCTAGAAGCTTTAAAAACTGAGATCAAGTCAAACGCTGATGAGATAATTGCTGCCTCAAAAGAACAGCAAGGGTAAGCCTCACAGGCTTAGCCACAAAAAGGATTTATTTAATTTTGTGTCCGGCGAGGAAGGCCTCGGCGGACATTTCTTTTTTACCAGCAGGTTTGAGTTTTAAGATTTTGATAGCATTTTTACTACAATAAATTATTAGTTCACGCTTGTTTTCTACGATAACCTCTCCTGGATTACCAGATTGATTAACGACTTCCGTTTTAGTAATAACAACATCCTTGTGAGCAATTTGCGTACGACTTTTTGGCCATGATATGAATGCTCTTACTTCACGTTCGATCTGCTCTGCAGGTTTTTGCCAGTCAATGACTCCGTCTGATTTTTTAAGCATTCGTGAATAGCTCGGTATGGTGGTAGGTGCTATAGCTGCAATTTCTTGCGGAATGGATTCGATGCGACCATCCAGGTAGTCGTCGAGCAATGCTTGCAGTAAACCATCACTTAACTGGATAAGATTTTCGGTGAGCTCAGGCTCAGTGATAGCTTCAGGCATCGAATAAGGTGCTTGGCCGATTAAGGGGCCTTCATCTAGTGCTTCGTTGATGCGCATCATACTAACACCAGTTTCAGCCTGGCCAGACAGAATTGCAAAGGTTATCGGATCAGGGCCACGCCATTGTGGTAGAAGTGAAAAATGGCTGTTGATTATACCGAAAGGGAAGTAATCAATGACTGCTTTTTCGATGATGATACCGTAGTCAATAACAAGTCCGGCTTTTGATGAAAAGTTAACAGATTGGAACAGTTTGGTTAACTCCTGTTTGTTTTTTGGGGTATGGGTTGGGATTTTTTGTTGCTTCGCGATTTCTATAACTGGTGATTTTTCGCGGTGATGAACAGGTGTAGGCTTGGTAATTACTGCTTCTATTTTTCTGTGCTCCAGAAGGAGCTCCAAGCTTTTCGTAGCAACGGGACCGCTACCAAAGAATACGACTGAGTTTGATGTCTTTGTCATAATCGAGCTCCATTAGTTTACCTTCTTCATTGAGTCGGAAGAAAGCCTCTGGCTTATCTTTTATATGATCGATGAACAACTTTCCATGAGTGTGGTCGATTTCATGTTGAAATACTCTGGCAACGAACCCCTCGGCAGTTAGACGGATTGGCTGACCGTTGATATCAAGCGCCTTTATCTTGACGCGTTCGTAACGAGGAACTTTGCCGTAGATATCTTTAACACTTAGGCAGCCCTCGAAGTCGTCGATGATGGCGCCTTCCTTCTTGGTTATCTCGGGGTTGATATAACAATCAAAGCGTGTGTCGGTTTTGTCTTCGAGGTTACTCCGGATAATCACTATCCGAAGCAGTTTATCAATCTGAACGGCAGCTAAAGCTACGCCAAGTTCATGTTGGCGATGCTTTTCCCAGTCAAGCGTTGCTTGCTCCATGTCAGTAATAATTTGTTCGATTTCATCGCTAACCATACCAACTCGTTGCGAGCGCTTGCGCAAGTTGTCGTGAGGTAGTGTCACGATACTATTTCTATCTGCCATATATAAGCCACAAGTATATCAGATGCTTACAGGATCCGTATTGGGTCAATATCAAACTGTAGGTTAGGCGGTAAGTTTTTGGCGATTGCAATGAGCTGACTGCGTTTTTTTGTTTTGATCAGAAGCCTCCAGTGGTATTTCTTGAACGCAAACTCTACAAAAGCAGGGGCAGGCCCTTGAATGGTTATGTCTGAAAAATTAGCCTCAAGAATCTCTTTGTGCTTGAGTAAAGCATTTTTAGCTGTTGTGCGTGATGCTCGTTTAGCATGAATTACTAATAGGTACGCATAAGGTGGCAGGTTGTATTTCTGGCGTTGCTTTAGTTCATTGCGATAAAACAACTGATAGTCCCGCTCTACAGCAGCCTTGATTACCGGATGGCCTGGCTGGCTTGTCTGAATGAAGGCGTGGGCTTGCGCGGTCGAGTGACCTCTGCCGATTCGTCCGAGCAGCTGGTAGATTTCCTGGAATAGCTCTTCCTCGGCTGCGTAATCAGGCAGCAGAAGCGCATTATCAGCTTGGAGAATACCAAGGACTGACAGTTTTGGTAGGTCCAGACCTTTGCCAATTAATCGAGTGCCAACGGCTATGTCATATACACCATCTCGTAGTTCTTGGTAGCGTTGTTGTAAAGATTCATTGCTTGAGTTATCGCTATCAAAGCGAGCTATGCGAGCATTAGGCAATAAACGCTGTGTTTCATCGACGATAAACTTTGTACCAGCGCTTTTATAAGTGATGTCGTTGTTGCCACAGTCTGGGCAGGCCGTGACTGGTTTGTTAGAGCTGCCACACGTATGACATCTCAATAAATGTGCATCGCCATGATAAATAAGGTTGCTGTCACAGTGTGGGCAGACATGCTGCCAGGCACACTTACTGCATGCAACCAGGCGAGCAGTACCACGCCGGTTTAAATAGAGCAGTGATTGTTGTTGTTGGACTATAGCGTTTCTCATTTGCTCTATGAGCTCATCAGCCAACCAAGAGGATTGCGTAAAATGTTCGCGCTCAGAGGCGTTAATGGTATATGTAGTAATAGCTACACCAGCCTTGCCAGTTTTGGCGAGTTGATTCATTTCGATGATTGGCAATTGTTTTTGCTGGAAGGTAGAGTAGTCTACGACTGTTGGGGTTGCTGTTCCTAATACAAGCTGCGCTTTTTGTAATTGAGCTAATCTTCCAGCGACGTGAGTTGCATGGTAGTGAGGCATTTGTTCTTGCTTGTAAGAAGTATCATGCGCCTCATCTACAATAATAAGACCAATAGAGCATAGCGGATAAAACAGAGATGAGCGTGGTCCAACTATAATGATTGACTCAGAACTGTAAAGAGCTTGTAGCCAAATTTTTCGGCGCTCTACTTGCGTCATGCGAGAGTGAGTGACAACAACACGGTCGCTGAACTGTTCACGCAAAGCGGTTGCAAGCTGTGGCGTGAGGCCAATTTCAGGTGTTAATACAATTGCTGATTGGTTATTTTTTAGTGCCTGATGTAGCAATTCAATATACACTCGTGTTTTTCCAGATCCAGTAATCCCATGCAATAAAACTGAATCTGTCGATGAGCGAATTGCATTAAGGCTAACTCGCTGCTCACTGGTTAGCTCGGGCTTTATTGATGTAGGAAGCGGCGAAAAGTTTTGGTCTTCTGGCGGTGCCAAAGGTAGTTTTTGTTTTAGCGCTAAAAACTGCGGCATACATAATTGAGCAGCTTGCCCAGGTGATGACGGGTAGTATTCGGATAGCCAAGCGATAAGTTCCAGTAGGTGTGACGGCAGCTGTTTTTTAGTGACAATGTTTGAGATGCTCTTGGTGGTAATTGACGATTGTGGGCGAGACGCTTTTTCAGCAGTGATTCCAACTGTCTGTCTATTGCGTAACGGTACAGTAACTACTGTACCAATAGGAATCTCTTCAGTGGAGTGGTATGTCAGCAGTCCGCTACCTCGAAAGCGATGATCTGCGAGTAATATGTTGTAGAAATACATGCTATAATCCAGTATACGACAAACAAGTGTTACGAATTGCTTGAAATCTATTATCAGCTGCCGTATACTTTACGTTGTTCTAATAACAATGGGAGCTTATGTTAGACGTATTTATTACTTCACGAGTTAGGCGAAAGATTATAGTTGTGTACGCTAAGTACCCAGACTTCAAGACTCATGTCCGCGGCTTAGCGAAACTTATTAAAGAAGATGCAGGCAATATCCAGCGTGAGCTTAAGCGCCTGGAAAAAGTCGGCTTTCTAACTTCTGAGAAGCAAGGCAACACCAAGGTGTACCAAACCAACAAGCATTTTGCGATATTCAAAGAACTACAAAGTATTGTTTTAAAAGCACAACGTATCAATCAGAAAAAACAGCAACAGCGCCGTCAGCAAGGCGAAAACTAAACACTCTTGTAAAAGGACAGCTACTCCGCTAAAATACATCAAGTTATGATACAGGTGAAGAGAAAAGACTCAAAAGAGTCCACAGAAAACATGATTCGTCGATTTACACGTCGAGTGCAACAAGCTGGCGTTATCGCTAAGGCGAAGCAGAACCAGTACTTCGAAAAGCCACTCAGTAAACGAGAGCGTCGAGTTCGTGCTATCCAGCGTCGAGAGCGCAAAGCACAGAAGATTCAGCGATCGAAATTCGGCCAACGATAACCTATCGTTAGATTTCTGCTTAAAGAATTAAAAGCCATTTTTTGATACTTGTATATAGAGGGAAGGCTTTTTGCTACACTAGGCGTATGACAATCAAAGAACGAATTCAAGGTGACATAAAGGCAGCAATGCTGTCAGGCGATAAACAAACTACACAAGCGCTACAGGGGCTTAAGAGCGCAATTCTTTATGCTGAGGTTGAGTCTGGGCAACGAGAGGAAGGCTTATCTGAAGATGCTGTTCAGGCGGTACTAACAAAAGAGTTAAAGAAGCGTCAAGAAAGCATTGATCTTTATCGGCAAGGTGGCAACGATAATCAGGCAGCTGCTGAGCAGCGTGAAAAAGAAATTATAGAATCATATCTTCCGAAGCAGCTCGATACAGAAGAGTTAACCGCCTTAGTGGATGCAACAATTGCTAAGATTGACGCGCCTATATCAATTAAAGATATGGGAAAAATTATAACTCAAGTTAAGCAACAAACCGGCGCAACAGCAGATGGAGCAGTTATTGCGCAACTAGTGAAGGAACGGATATCGTAAGCTGATGATTTTATTTACAGGTGTTGCTGGTTCTGGTAAAAGCTTACAGGGTCGGAAGCTAGCTGACGATAAAGGGTATCCCTGGCTGTCGACTGGTGAATTTTTGCGAATGGTAGTTGCCGGGGAGAAGCGCAAACAAATGCTTGAGGGCAAGTTATTGTCTGACGAGGACGTTATCGCTGTAGTTGAACGTGTCTTTAGCTTGATTGACGAGACGGAAGAGTTTGTGCTCGATGGCTTTCCTAGAACATATGTTCAAGCAGAGTGGTTATTGACGTATGCCAGAGAATATAACATAAACTTTTCATTGATTGTTCATATGGTCGCCAAAGAATCTACGGTAATCGAACGATTGCTTAAGCGTGGTCGTCAAGACGATTATGAATCAGCTATAAAAGAACGATTTGAAGAATACCAAAAGTCGATTAAGCCTATTTTGGATTACTATACGGATGAAGGCATAGTGGTGGCAGATATTAATGCAGAAGCTGATCCTGTTAGTATTCAATCGGAAATAGTTACTGCATTAGATCAGGCGTATCGTTCGAGGGAAGGATAAGCGCTGTCGTATGTACACCAAGATAAAAACTACCGCCGAGATAGTAGCTATGCGTACAAGCGGTGACATGTTGGCGCAGGTGCTAAGTGTGGTTAGCCAGTTAGTGAAGCCTGGGGTTTCTACCCAGTTTTTGTCAGATAGTGCTGAAAAAGAGCTACGTGCCCTAGGTGGCGAACCAGCGTTTCTCAATTATCAAGGTTTTCCTGAGGCATTGTGTGTCTCAGTTAATGATGAAGTTGTTCATGGTATACCTCGAAACAGCACAATTCTTGAAGATGGCGACATTGTCAGTATGGATTTTGGCGTTCGTTTTGAAGGCATGATTACTGATTCAGCGGTGAGTGTTATTGCCGGTAAGGCTGACGCGAAAGACGAGGCGCTACTGCAAGCTACAAAAAAGTCACTACACCGAGGAATCGCTCAACTAAAAGATGGTGTTCGAGTTGGCGACATAGCCCACGCTATCGAAAAAGAATTAACCAAAGCTGGCTACGGAATAGTGCGAGAACTGGTTGGTCACGGAGTAGGGCATCATGTACACGAAGAGCCAAACATTCCTAATTACGGCAAGGCTGGGACAGGACCAATACTAAAAGCAGGTATGACTATTGCAATAGAGCCCATGGCAACTCGAGGCGATTATCGAGTAGAGATTGACAGTGATGGCTGGACAGTGCGTACCAAAGACAGGTCTCGTTCAGCGCATTTTGAACATACCGTATTGATTACCGATGATGGCGCTGAGATACTAACTCAACTCGCGAATTAACAAACAAACCTCTCTCAGATATTGCTACCTGAAAGGGTTAGCGCTATACTGACGAGTATGCGCGACCAATCACCGACCTACTACTGTGGTATAGACATAGGTACTCAATCAGTGCGCTGCATTATCGGCATACAAGACCAGAATGATTCCAGCAAGCTTTCTGTTGTTGGTCATGGCTCAGCTCAAAATATTGGTATGCGAAAAGGCGTTGTTTCTCACATCGAAGATGTCACAGAGGCCATTATCAAGGCAGTCACTGAAGCGGAGAGGGTATCAGGTGCCAATATCGCAACCGCCACAGTAAATATTAACGGTTCACACATTCAAGGCTTCGATTCACGAGGCGTAATAGCTATTAGTACTGCCAATAAAGAAATTAGCCCAGAGGATCGTCTGCGGGTGGAAGATGCTGCGGCAACTATTCAAATGCCACCAAATCGAGAAATTATTCAACAGTTCTCGCGTAATTATCGTGTAGATGGACAGGACAACATAAAAGACCCAGTAGGTATGCAGGGAGTGAGGCTTGAGGTTGATATGCATATAGTTACTGCCACAACCCCGAATGTACGCGCTCTATTCGACACACTACAAGGAGCTCGCATTTACCCGAATCGTTATACCATATCACCTTTGGCGGCAGCTGAAATAACACTCAATCGTCAGCAGCGAGAAGCTGGTACGGTTGTTGTCGACATTGGCGCAGGCACTACTAGCTTAGTGATAATTGAAGATGGTGAAGTCCAGCATGTGGCTGTTATCCCAATGGGTGGCACCCATATAACCAATGATCTGGCTATCGGCCTTAAGACCGACCTGGATATTGCTGAAGCAGTAAAGATAGAGCACGGAAGTCTATCAGTAGATAGCGTATCGCCAGAGACGACCCTCACTCATAAAGACAGTAGCTACACTTTTGACAGCAGTGATATTGCTATGATTATCGAATCAAGGGTTGATGAAATACTAGAATACGTCGAAAAAGAACTAAAAAAAGCCGGTAAATCACAAAAACTACCTGGCGGAGTTGTCTTAGTGGGAGGCACCGCAAACTTATCTGGACTGAGTGAGTATGCTAGAGAAAAACTACAACTTGCTACAAGGGTTGGCACCATCGAACAAGTAAGTGGCCTTATTGATACGATAGACAATCCAGCATATGCCACGCCAATTGGCCTGATGATGCTCGATATGTATTTGGGTCCAGACAATAACATCGCTATAGGCGAGCCAAATCCTGGGTTTTTTGGGTTCCTTGACGGCTTATGGCCACTCAGAAAATCGTCTAGATAACACGGACCATGTATTTGCAGACGGCTTCGGTATAAATCTTTTGGTTTAAGTTGCTGTCTAGGTGATGTGTGCGTTATACTGTCAACTATAAGAAGGTAAAAGAGATATAACGACTTCAACAAGAGGTGATTACAGAATGAAACAAGTTGATCCAGCCATTGAAACATTTGCCAGAATAAAAGTCGTCGGTGTTGGCGGCGCTGGTGGAGCTGCAGTTAATCGTATGATTGAAGCAGGCGTCGAAAACGTTGAGTTTATTGCCGTAAATACTGACGCTCAAGCACTTCATCACTCCAAGGCTGACCAGAAGATACACATTGGCAAAGAAGCCACGCGTGGCTTAGGTGCTGGCGCAGACCCCGAAGTTGGAGAGAAAGCAGCGACTGAATCAACTGATGAAATAAAAGAGATGCTTGATGGTGCAGATATGGTGTTTATCACCATTGGCGCTGGCGGAGGTACCGGTAGTGGCGCAGGTCATGTTATTGCCGAGGTCGCCAAGCAGTCTGGTGCGCTTGTCGTTGGTTTTGCTACTAAACCATTTGCTTTCGAGGGCGAAAAACGTCGACGTAATGCTGATATAGCTATCGATAATCTCCGTGGTGCAGTTGATACATTGATTATCATACCGAATGATAGATTGCTTCAGACAATCGACCGAGACACTCCTCTGCTAGAGGCCTTTAAGGTTGCTGATGACGTTTTACGACAAGGTGTTCAGGGTATTTCTGATCTGATTACCGTACACGGTCTTATTAATCTTGATTTTGCTGACGTAAAGGCTGTTATGAGCAGCGCTGGCTCAGCACTTATGGGCATCGGACGTTCAAGTGGTGATGATCGAGCTGTTGAGGCAGCACAGCAGGCGATTGAATCACCGTTACTCGAAGTATCAATCGACGGAGCAAGAGGCATACTCTTTAACGTTATAGGTGGACACAATATGTCGATGCACGAAATCAACCAAGCTGCTGAGACAATAACTGCCGCAGCCGACTCCGATGCAAATATCATATTTGGCGCTACCATCAATCCAGAGCTTGAAGAAGACATTATTATTACAGTAGTAGCGACTGGCTTTGACGCATCATACTACACTGAAAGAAGTGAAGCAGCCGAATCAGCCAGCTCTAAAGCTCCTGCTCTAAGCACAGCAAAAGCACCAGCTTCATCAAATGATGATACTGATACCGACATAAAAGATATTGATATGGATCTCGACAAAGAGAGCACTAAGCTTGATTCTTTTCAGAGCGAAACACCAATGCCGAGTATTTGGTCGCTAGATCATAATGGTGATAACAATAAAGACGAAGACAGCAAAAAAACCACTAAGAATCTCCAGCAGGATAGCACTTCTACTAAAGACGGCATCAATGAAAAGGTAGACGAAGATGAGCTTGATAAGCCTTCGTTTTTGCGCCGACTTACAAAAAAACGAACCGCGAAATCTAATGAATCAACTAAAACAGATAAAACTGAACCAAAAGACAGTAAATAATACACCAAAATTCACTTGAATTACCCTACCTATAGCGTTATTATTGATTGTAGAAACGCTATATATAGCAAAGTTTGTACATTTAAATGAATAAAAAAATGTTTCAAAACGAAGCATAATTTACAAGGAGATTGCAATGAAATGCAACCAATGTACGGTAGCTGATACAAAAGTCATTGAGTCTCGAGATGTTCATGATGGACAGTCTGTTCGTCGTCGACGCGAGTGCCTTGACTGCACTTATCGTTTTACGACTTACGAGCGAGTAGAGCAGCCACAAATCACTGTCATTAAGAGTGATGGCAATCGAGAACTTTTTGATCGACACAAGTTACTGGCTGGATTGCGTCGGGCCTGTGAAAAGACACCAGTTACTAGCTTGCAACTTGAACGACTTGTTTCTGATATCGAAAAACAAATCCAATCTTGTGGCGAGCAAGAAATCGCTTCAGCAAAGATTGGCGATATGGTTATCGAGGAGTTGTCTAAGTTAAACGAAGTTGCATACGTTCGTTTCGCAAGTGTTTATCGCAAGTTTACCGACATATCTGGATTTGAACGTGAGTTACTGCAAATCCGCGGTCAACAAAACACGAAGCAGCGACAAGCTAACAACATCTCAACAGATTAGCTATTTGCAAACAGCTCCTTCGCTGGTCTTTTCAAAAACGAAAAACAAGAGATCAGCGAAGGGCTGTTTGTGAGGCAGGCAAGAGAGACGCCAGCTTGACGCAACTCTAAATAAATACAATAAAAAAATAATCATCATCTTCTAAAATAGAAGATATAAAGTGAGGGTACAAATGGGACAAACAACTAAACCAATGACTGGTCGTCTTTTTACGGCACCAGATAGCAAAGCGTACGACCAGGTTGACTGGGTGAAGAGAGACGCGGTAATTATGAATCCAATGACAGGAAAAGCTGTCTATGAGCAAAAAGGCGTCGAGTTTCCTAAGTCTTGGTCGCTTAATGCAATTAACATCGTGTCACAGAAATATTTCACTGGCACACCAGGGTCTAAAGAACGTGAAGCCTCACTAAGAACTCTTATTAATCGTGTTGTTGATACAATTGTTCGTCATGGGTCTCAAGAAAACTATTTTACGTCAGATGAAGAGGCTGAAGATTTTCGTGAAGAGCTAAAATATATTTTAGCTACTCAGCGAGCTGCCTTTAATTCACCAGTATGGTTCAACATTGGTGCAGCCGACCGGTCTCAGCAAGCAAGCGCATGCTTTATCTTGGCCGTAGAAGACAATATGCCATCAATACTGAACTGGTATAAAGAAGAAGGAATGATTTTTAAGGGTGGCTCAGGGTCTGGCCTAAATGTGAGCACTATACGTTCTTCGCATGAAACACTTGGCAAGAGCGCCGGAACAGCATCCGGGCCACTATCGTTTATGCGAGGGGCTGACGCTTCTGCTGGTGCTATAAAGAGTGGTGGCAAGACGCGTCGGGCAGCCAAGATGGTTATTTTGAACGCCGATCATCCAGACGTTGAAGAGTTTATCTGGTGCAAGGCTATTGAAGAACGAAAAGCTCGATCTTTGCAAGAAGCAGGCTTCGATATGTCGCTAGATGGTAAAGACTCTTTCTCGGTACAGTACCAAAATGCCAACAACTCCGTTCGGGTCACTGACGAGTTTATGCAGGCAGTTGAGAACGATGAAGAGTATGAGCTAACCGCTGTCAAGACCGGTAAGCCTGTTAAGACAGTAAAAGCTCGAGATATTTTTCGGCAAATATCTGAAGCTGCTTGGGAATGTGCCGATCCTGGTATGCAGTTTGATACCACTATCAACAACTGGCATACGACACCAAACGCCGGCCGGATAAACGGTAGTAATCCTTGTAGTGAGTATATGCACCTAGATAATTCTGCTTGTAATCTTGCCTCAATCAATCTGCTGAAATACCTAAACGATGATGGTTCATTTGATATTGATTCGTTTAAACACACAGTTGAATTAGTGTTTACCGCCCAAGAGATTCTAGTTGGCTATAGCGAGTATCCTACTGAAAGCATTGGTAAAACCGCAAAGGCTTACCGTGAACTTGGACTTGGGTACGCTAATCTTGGGGCATTATTGATGGCACAGGGCTACCCGTATGACAGTGAAGAGGGTCGAGCCCAAGCTGCTGCGATTACTGCGCTAATGACTGGCTATGCGTATGCTACAAGCGCTAAGATAGCCAAGCGAGTAGGTCCGTTTGCTGGCTTCCATAAGGATCGTGAGGGCATGCTCAGAGTACTCAAGATGCACCGTGAAGCAGTTTCCGGCATCAACCCTAGCTATGTGGCAGAACAGTTGTTGCAGGCAGCAGCGAGCGCTTGGGATGAGGCCGTTGAACTCGGGAGCCTGTACGGAGTTCGAAACTCACAGGCAAGTGTACTTGCACCTACTGGTACAATCGGATTGATGATGGATTGTGACACGACTGGTATTGAGCCAGATCTTGGCCTCGTCAAGCTTAAGAAATTGGTTGGTGGCGGTACGATGAATATCGTCAACCAGACAGTAGCACGAGCACTAAAAGTACTCGGCTACAAACAGAAGCAAGTTGATGATATTGTCGCTTACATTGATGAGGAAAAAACAATACTCGGCGCACCTCATCTCAAGAAAGACCATGAACCAGTCTTTGCTTGCTCGATGGGAGACAACTCTATCCACTATATGGGTCACGTTAAGATGATGTCAGCAGTACAACCATTCCTTTCGGGTGCTATTAGTAAAACAGTTAACATGCCTGAAACAGCTACCGTCGAAGACGTCGAACAACTTCACATTGAGTCTTGGAAACTAGGACTCAAGGCAGTAGCTATCTACCGAGACAACTGTAAAGTCGGTCAACCGTTATCGATGGCCAAAAAAGAAGTCAAAGAACAAGATCCGGTTGAAGCCGTTGAGGATGTGAAGGATAAGTACATTCTAAAGGGTGCAGTTCGCAAAAAGCTACCAAAGGTACGACAATCAAAAACATTCTCATTCACTGTTGCTGATAGTCATGGATACATAACAGTTGGCGAGTATGAGGATGGCAAACCAGGAGAAATATTCATCAACTTCGCCAAGCA
>SLHW01000026.1 GCA_007135955.1 Candidatus Saccharimonadota bacterium | reverse complement strand
GTGGTGCCCGTTTCAAAAGCGATTAGCACACCATTTCGAAGCTGTTGCAGCGGAGCTCCCATTGACTGATAACCGGCAGACAGCGTATTCATCGTAACAGTACCTTTAGTCTGCGTCATAAGAATGTTACGAAGTCCGATTAAGGCTCGAGCAGTTATCTGGTACGTAAGACGTACGCCATCACTAACAGTGGTTTGTTCTTGCAGGGTTGCACGACGCTTGCCAAGTTCCATTTGTACAACGCCAGCGTGCTCTTCAGGTACTTCGATAATAAGCTCTTCAACTGGCTCAAGGGTTTCGCCGTCTTGCTGCTTGGTAATTACCTGCGGACGACCAACCTCGAACTCATAGCCTTCACGGCGCATGGTTTCGATAAGTACACTTAAATGAAGTTCGCCACGACCCGATACAACAAAGCCGATGCCGTCGTCTTCGACGCGCAGACCAACATTGGTTTCGAGCTCTTTTTGCAAACGACCTTGGATTTGGCGACTGGTTGAAAACTTACCCTCAGTCCCCTTGAACGGACTGGTGTTAGGGCCAAGGTATATCTTCAGAGTTGGCTCCTCAACATCAATCGTTGGTAATGCTTCAGGATTGGCGCTATCAGCTATCGTTTCACCGATTCGTACATCAGCAGCACCAGTTAACTGGACGATATCACCAGCGATTGCCTGCTTTACCTCGGCTTTTGCAGTGCCTTGACTGACAAAAATCGCTTCAATCTTGGCTGGTTTTATGGAACCGTCTGCCTTGCAAACAGCAACTGAATCTCCAGCATTGATGACGCCACGAGTGATTCTGCCGATTGCATACTTGCCTTTGTAGCTATCCCAAGCTAATGCAGTAACTCGCATCTGGAAAGGCGCATCGAGTGTAACGGCTGGTGCCGGAATATACTTAACGATCGCCTGGAAGATAACCGATAAGTCACTGTCAGCCTCTGCGTCTTCGGGCATATCTGACCAAGCTTTGCCATCGCGGGCAATGGCATAATAGATTGGATAATGTAGCTGATCTTCATCCACGGCTAGCTCCAAGAACAAGTTTGCAAGCTCGTCTTCAACCTCAGCGATTCGACGTGCTGATTTATCAATCTTGTTAATCACAATAATCGGCTTAAGTCCGTGCGCCAGAGCTTTCGCTAACACGAATTTAGTCTGTGGCATTGGTCCTTCTTGGGCATCCACTACAAGGATACAGCCGTCAGCCATATTGAGTGTGCGCTCAACTTCACCCGAAAAATCCGCGTGTCCGGGGGTATCAACAATGTTGATACGGAAATCATCGTGCTCGACAGCTGTTACTTTGGCAGTGATGGTGATGCCACGCTCTTTTTCTTGGTCATTGCTATCCATGATTAGGTCTTGGCTCATTTCAGCCTGATTATCACGAAAAGTATTGGACTGCTTGAGCAGTCCGTCAATTAGCGTCGTCTTGCCGTGGTCAACGTGGGCAATAATAGCAATATTTCGAATCTTGGATGGATCTTGTTGTTCGCTCATAAAAAATGCGCTTATCGCTCGAGTGGGCGTAAGCGCTCCTTTCTCTTCTACTTGCTCAAGATTATAACAGTTCCCGAACGAAAATACTATTGACTATAACGAACGTTCTATCTACAATACAAGTCATATGGCAATAAATACCAAAATGACGATCGAAGAAGCGGCCAAAGAGCTGTTTGCTCTTCGCGGTTACCAAGGACTAAGTATGCGCCGTTTGTCAGAAGCAACTGGCATATCGCTGTCGGTGACATATCACTATTTTAAGGATAAGGAGACTTTACTTAAAAAATTGTTTGACTCGACAGTTAAGCAGCTTGGTCAAAAACGAGCAGCACTACCAGAGCGTAACTCGGCAAGCGAAATGCTGCGAGATCGAATTGGTTTTCAGCTTGATAATGCTCTAGATATTGTTTTTGTCTTGAAATATTACATGCACTTCCGTGATAACTATCAGAAAAATCCTGAAGGCTATCTGCCCAAGACTGCTTATATCCACATCACAGAGGTGCTAAATCGCGGTGTAGTGTCTGGTGAATTCCGACTAGAGCAGACTGTCGATACAGAGGCAAAAGTGATTGCTCATGCAATTAACGGATTTCTACTAGAGTATTTTCCAGCCTCGCCAACTCCCGATGAGCGGGAAGCACTAATTTCGTCTATCCATGGTTTTGTTTTGCGTGCGGTTCGAGGAGACGTATTGCAAAAGGTAAACGATTAACGTTATCATGGTAGAGTAATAACAAATCTAAGGAGGGTTCTAACAAATGGAACAATCAGACAAAAGTAACAAGGCTTTGATCTGGGTTGTCGTTGCTGTGTTGGTGGTAGCAGTAGGTGCGTTTTTGTTTTTCGCAAACGTAGACGATGACGAAGAAGAAGCAGTAGAGCAACAAGACACCGAACAGGTAGTCGACGAAGCTCCAGTCGGTCCAACAGAAAACATTGTTGAGATAGCCGCTGGTAGCCCAGATTTCACAACACTAGTTGCAGCACTACAGGCTGCAGACCTGGTTGATACACTGGCAGGTGAAGGTCCGTTTACGGTCTTTGCACCAACTGATGCAGCATTTGATGCAGCATTGGCAGACCTTGGCATTACTGCTGAGGAGCTACTTGCAAGTGACAACCTAGCCGACATCCTCACCTACCACGTGATAGCAGGCGAATTCCTCGCAGCTGACGTCGTAGAGCTTGACGGTCAAGAAGTTACCACCGTCAATGGTCAAACGGTCACTATTTCAGTTACTGACGAAGGTGTCCGTGTCAATGGTATCCTCGTTACCACAACTGACATCCAGGCAACCAACGGTGTCATCCATGTTATCGATGGCGTCCTGCTTCCAGAAGATCAATAATCTTTTTGGAAAAACTAAACAGCGCTCTTAATTGAGCGCTGTTTTTTATTTGGTAGATTTTTAGGTATATATATTTCCTTGTTTCGGATAAAACTTAGAGGAACGCTCTTTATTGTTGACAGAAATAAAAACGCTCCGATTGGCGAGTTACATCCGATGATATGGTCTGCCATTCGAAGCCTTGGTGAAGAATGGTGGAGCTGCCGGAGATCTGCCCTCCGGGTCCGCTAGTCGTTCAGTTAGTCTGTCCTACAGGTGTAGTTTGTTTAGTATTCTCTCCCGGGATTGAAACAAACAAAAAACTCGGGTAGAGGTGATCCAAAAAGCTTATTATTCACTATGGATCTCTTGTGAATAAGCAGCCAGAAAATATGGCGTCACGTGTATCTATCTGGCGTTGATACAGTAACGGCTTACGTATTTATGCGTAAGCTGGTGCGAGAACTGGCATGCGGAACATGCTAGCTACACGCTGTACAAAAGAATTTGCATCTAAATGTAGTTTTGTCTATAACGCTGACAAGCGACCTGCTGATCTAACTGTTAACGTGCTAACGTCGAGCTTAAAATTCAGCCCCATCACTAAGTATTATACCATAATGCTTATATTTTGCTACCGAATGTAGCGTTCGCAGCCGGCTTCAGGGGTGCAACTACGGCGATGCAACTGCTCAAGGATAGTGCGAAGCTGCTGGCGTTGCTCAGTTGATAGGCCGGCAAGTGCTGCTTCATGACATGATTGCGTAATTGTTCGAGCTTGTTGCATTAGCTCACTACCAGCGGCAGTCATAGTGATTATCTGCTGGCGACGATCCTTGGGGTTAGACTTACGCTCTACCAGATTACGCTGAGCTAATTGATTAATAATCCGACTAACACCGGAGTCATCTTGACCTAAAATCCGGGCAACTGAGCGTTGCTGAGAAAAGGGCCATTTATCAAGCACGTACAGGACTTTGAGTTGGGACAGGCCGAGATCTAGCTCTTCTGCCAAAGCTTTATCAACTTCTTTGTCACGTAAAAATGATAAATGGTGCAATAAATATGGTATTTCGTCAAGTGCGGTTGATTGCTTGTTGTGTAGAGCCATAACTAATTACATATTGTAGTAAAAAAATGCTTGACGCGTCAAGCATTTTTAAAAGGGCAGGGGTGGGGGAGTGCGCTTAAGACAACTGCTTGCCAATTTTTACGAAATAGCTTGATAGAGTCTGTTCCAATCTTCAAGTGATAGCTCTTGTGCTCGAGCGTTTGGGTTGATGCTAGCCTTCTCGAGCAATTGCTCTACTTCTGTTTTTGGCAGTTGCAAACCACCTGCTAAGCTACTACGGAGCTTTTTGCGCCTTTCGGAAAATCCAGCCTTAACCACACGGAAAAAGGCTTTTTCATCTACATCAAACAATGGCTTTGGGCGGTACTGCAATATCAGGATTTGCGAATCGACTTTTGGTGGTGGTGCGAAAAGCAGTTTTGGCACCACAGCACCCAATGCTGTCTGCCAATAAAACTGAGTGCTGACACCCAAGACTGACATATCACCAGGCTCAGCGGTCACCCGCTCGGCTACCTCTTTTTGCACTAATAGAGTTGCTCTCGTTGGTGGATTAGCTGACTCAGAGATAATTCTGAGTAGATGACTGGTCAAGTAGTATGGAATATTAGCAACAATCTTGTAGGGTGACGGTAGTTGTGTAAGATCATATGTGCGGATATCGCCAGCTACTAAACTAAAGTTCGCATCATATGCGCTGAACCGCCTAATTAGTTCGGGGTGTAGTCGCTGATCAATTTCTAGTGCGATAACATTCGCACCCTTCTCAAGTAGTTTTGTTGTTAACTCACCAGTACCAGGACCGATCTCAAGCACCGTGTCACCCTGCAGCAGATCAGCAGCAACGCACATTGCCTCAAGGCTCAACTCATCACTGAGCCAATGCTGTCCGAGTGATTTTTTTGCATCTGTTGTCATAGCTATCATGGTAGCATGAATCGCGCGCCCTTTAATCTGTTACCGGGTCGAGATGCAAAAGGATAAAGACTTATTGCAAAGACGTAAATGAAGCGATACCGGCCCGGTAGGTTTCACTACCCTTGGAGCCGAGGCACTGATAGCTAAATAGCTTGCCTGGCTCGATTGCTTCAGCGGGAATAATAACTGAGTAGCTGTTATATATATTTGGTTCGCCTTCGGTAAAGTCTTCTTGTTGTTTATCGGTAAGTTTTTGTGGCGATAGAGTGTTGCCATAACGCACCCACAGGGTATCAATACTACTAGTTAGGACATGACAAGCAACCACCACATCACTGCCGGCTTGTTCTTGTCGAATCTGGCCGGTGATAAGTTGTCGAGCAGGTCTAGCTGATGACTCACTATTAGATGAACCGCTCGATAAGGTGCTGCCTGTACCCAACACGGCATCTTGAGCGCTAACTGCGCTAAGCTGCTCTTGTAGTTGTTGTGCCTGACGCTCTACTTCGGATACCTTGCTAGCTTGCCAAAAATACACCCCAGCAACGATGCCAACAATCGCTATCACTACTAAAAGTACAGTTACCCAGGTAGGTATACCTGATTTCTCTACAGGATGGGTTGATTGATATTGCTCCATGTGTAACCTTAGTATCGCTTATGCCTATACGTAAAATCAAGCAATATCTAATAAATTAAGCCCGGTATCGGGGTCTTTTTTGCGCTTTAACTTGTCACTGCCCTGCTTTAGGTGCAGAAATACCTCACATGTGCCACCAACTACCAGTTCTTTGACGTGGCCACCAAACCCACGCATATCTCGGTCTGAGAATGAACCGTGAATGTGCAGAGCCGGCTCACCTTCATGCCATGCGACATTACCGGTGAGCCCAGTTATCTCGAGGGTTTCGTCAATATGCTTCCAGAGATATTCTTTGGTGTCGAGGTCGTAATAACCAAGCTCGACTGATAGTGCAGCACCCAGTCCGCTCAGCCATGCACCCGAGAGTTGCTCGTCTTTTACTAGCTGTGTTAGCGAGCTAACCAGCTGTTCGCCCTTCTCGAGTTTGACAAAATAATTATAACCATCGAATTGATACGTCATGCAGATATTTTAACAGGATAATACAGTTAAGTAATTGTTCTAGTACCAGCCACGCTGTTGCCAATGATTAAATGCTCCTGCCCAACCACCGCCGTAAGGGTCAAATCGAGGACCATTGACGTAAGTATTCATCCTTTGTATTTGACAGACTGGATCATTTTGCCAGTTAGGGCATGCTGCTATCATAGCTGGCCCTAGTCCATCAGGGCATGCCTGTCCCAAGCCAATGCAGCCCCTGCTGTTTACTACATCTACGCGCCAGGTCGATTCTCGATTAATTATAAAATCAGCATAATATAAATCACTCTCAGGAACGCCAGCTTCTCTTAAGATTGCTGCACGATTCTCAACAACTCGAGGCGCTTGGCGACCACGAGCCACAACCTGTGTGGTTGGTTGTCGTACGGTAACTTCTTGCAAGACACTCCTGCTGCCATCTTCGGCAATCTCGTAAACAACCACCCTGCGACCTGGACGACCCTCATCTTGAACTGCTGTTTGACCAATCAAAAGATCAAAATCATCGACAAACTCTTGCTGCTGCGGAATGTCTTCTTCTTCCATGACAATTTCTTTGTCAGGATCAGTGACAAACACTGCCTCGTCTTCAGTCAGGACAAAGTTGAGCTCTGGTAATACAGAAATATTAGTCACGTCTACACCACGCTCCAGCAGCAACT
>SLHW01000036.1 GCA_007135955.1 Candidatus Saccharimonadota bacterium | reverse complement strand
GTTTCAATTGAGGATATTCTAGAACAAATCTTGGGTGAGCAAATCGTTGATGAGTTTGACGCTTATGACGATATGCGAGCAGTCGCTCACTCACAGGCCAATAAGGATCGACGTAATCGTAATCACCCGGCTGGGGAGCCGAGTGATAATAATAACTGATATAGTGATACTAACTAGAAAGATAATTAAAGGAGTGAATACATGCGTGTCTTAAGCAGGGACATCAAAGATTATATTGACGAGCAGATTGTCGTGAAGGGCTGGCTTCATAAGAAAAGACTGCTCGGAGGTATTACGTTTATTAATATTCGAGATCGTAGTGGGCTTATCCAGTGTGTTGTTAAGGATGAAGCAGAAGTAGAAAAATTACGCGGTATGCAAATTGGCACTGTCCTGACAATTGATGCCAATGTCAAAGAAGAAAAGCGAGCACCAGGTGGAGCTGAGTTGTTTGATCCGGTGATTACCGTTGAAGTACCAGTAACTGAACAGCCGGCTATCGAGATAGATAAGCCGATTGATCATAAACCAGAGAATCAAGATACTCTGTTCGAAAACCGCCCATTAAATGTTCGTAATCTTGATGAACAGCTAATTTTTCGTATTCGATCAGAATTAAATCGTTATTTACGTGAGTATCTTCACGGTGAAGAATTTGTTGAGATACAAACTCCTAAGCTTATCGGTGGAGCGACCGAGGGGGGCGCCGAGATATTTACGTTAGATTATTTTGGCAAAGAGGCCACTCTTGCCCAAAGCCCGCAACTGTATAAGCAGATGATGGTTGGCGCATTTGAGCGGGTATTTGAGGTCGGTCCAGCCTTTCGAGCAGAGCCGAGCATGACGACCCGTCATTTGAGTGAGGCAAGCATGCTTGATGTTGAAATTGGGTTTATTGAATCGCATGATGAGGTTTTGCAAGTGGTTGAAAAGATGGTCTATAGCGTGCTTAATCGTGTCTATGACGAGCACAGTGATGCACTTCAGCAGCTTGAAGCGCCAGAGCTAATACTGAAGCCAGATTTCCCCCGGTTTACCGTTATGGAAGTCCATGAGATGTACACCAAGGCTACGGGTGAGGATACAACCAAAGAAAAAGACTTAATACCAGCAGAAGAACGATGGATCTGTGACTATAGTCGAGATGAGCTTGGCAGTGAAGCAGTATTTGTGACGGAGTTTCCAATTGAAGCGATGAAGTTTTACCACAAGGTAAATCCTGAAACAAAGAATACAGTACTATGGGGTGATCTATTGTTCCGTGGTCTTGAAATTGCGACCTGCCCACAACGAGAGCACCGACCTGATGTGTTGGTGCAGCAAATGAAGGATGCCGGCGTTGACCCTGACCACTCTATCTTTAAATATTTCCTTGAAGCCTTTAAGAATGGGTTACCGCCTCATGGTGGCTGCGGCTTTGGGATTGATCGCTTTGTTCAAAAAACAATTGGCCTAGCTAGTGTCAAGGAAGCAACACTTTTCCCTAGAGATATTAATCGTTTGACGCCGTAGGTTACATGAGCGAACTGCTTACGGTATAATTATGGGTAGCTATGCCAAATAAAATCATTCGGCTACGTCACGCAAGACGAAAAAGAACTATCGCCAGCCTATTATTTGGTGGCCTAATTATCGTTGGCCTAGTGGTGAGTAGTTTTTATTTCACCCTGAGACAAGAGCGAAGTTTAACGGTCTTGGATCCAGCGGACGATACTACTGTGGATACTGAAGATGACAGCATGGTGGAGCTTCAGGATACAACCGATATATTTGAGCCTGCACGCGAATTATCGATAGACGAAAAAGAGCGTAATGACCAGCAGCGCCGTAGCGATATAGCAGCAATACACAGCGCACTTCAAGCGTATTATCAGCAGCACGGCGACTACCCAAAACTAACACAATTAAACAGCGACCAATTTCGAGAGGCTAATTTCCCAGATGTACCAGAAGAAATATTTCAAGATCCTGCTGATGAAGGTTCTCGAATTGTCATTACACGAACTGCACAACCGGCAACCTATGCCTACGATGTCGTCGGCGAAGATGGCTTCACCTGTGAGCCGAGTCGGAGAGCGTGTGTATCGTATAGCTTATCAGCTCTTTTGAGTGGAGGATTAGCGTTTACTCTTGATAGCGATGAATAACTACAGGATATTTGCGTTTTTTACTAACTTTGCTGCATACTTTAGGGCAATATGTTAGAACAGCCTCAGCAGTCAGTACAAGGTCAAACTTCTCAACCCAACCCACAAACTCAAGTACCACAAAACCCACAAGAAACAGATTTACAAAATAGTATTGATCAGCAAGCTCTTGAAGCCACCAACAGTGTCATTCAAGTGCCACGAGGCACTGGAGTATCACGGCCTGAGCAGACAGCAACTACTACTCAGCCGACCGTTGAAGGTAGTAGTTTTTTGCCAGATCTACATGTTGGAACGAGCCTACTAATCGGGAGTTTTTTATTAGCAATAACTCTAGTGTTGTTGTTGGCTCGTCTGGCATATCGTCACCAAAAAACTACTACTGCAGCGGTTGAGGAAGTTGACTCACCTCCATCGCCTGAAGCAGGTTTGACTCCCAAAGTTCCGAAAAAAAATAAATCAGAAAGAAAACAAACCCGTCGTCAACGCCGCAGACAAAAATAACATACAAAATACCTCTTACGGTTTGCTACAATAGCTAAGTAAATGAGCCTAAAAAATACGAAAAACGATGATATTAATTCCCCCGATGCTGACTTAGAGTACCGAGTTGATGAAATGATGGCAGTCGAGCGAGACGATCGTCACCCGTCGAATAGAGGAAAATCATTCGATGATGTGCTAGTCAAAAAACCAAATTTGCCAATGAAGGACGGTGAATTTGATGTAAAAATTATTCGAGAGGGGGGCGGCGAAGACGATACAGACGTTTTTTTATCTGAATCAAGGCCGTCACAAGAAGCATCAACAGATCAGCAGAGTGTAAACGATAAGAGCTACCCAGCCAATACTAGTTCAGAAAAAGATCCTGAAAAAGAAGCTGAAGCTATTCTTTCGAGTGAAACTGACGAAGCGGTTGATGACCTTACCCTAAGCGAAACCAGCAAAGCACTTGATGAGCCAACCGAGCGAAATGCACCCTCGCGATTACAACAGCTGTTTCAAGGAACACTTAAGACATGCAAAGCATGGTGGCAAGACAAAAAGAAGCGCAATGGCACCTTGATAGTTATTGCAGCTTTTTTACTAACTGTAGCAATCATACCAGCGACAAGATATTGGCTACTGAACAGCTTGGGTGTTCGAGTAAGCACATCACTGGTTGTAATTGACAATAGCACTACGCAGCCTTTACGTAACGTTGAAGTAAGTATTGACGATATCACCACTCGAACTAACGAGGAAGGTTTTGCTCAACTAGATGGCGTAAGGCTCGGGCGGCATGAACTCATTATTCAGCGCAGTGCTTTTGCACCGCGTAATCTTGGAGTGACACTCGGCTGGGGCAGCAATCCGCTTGGTCAGCAGTGGCTGTATCCGACTGGCGCACAGTATGCGTTTGTTGTTGATGATTATGTTTCTGGTGAACCGATCGAAAAGGCCGAAGTAATTAGCAGTGAGGCCAGCGCCTTTTCTAATGAAGATGGAATTGCTTTGCTAACCACTGATGTTGATGCTGACACAACTGAGCTAGACGTAGTGATCCAAGTGAGTGGCTATCGTGACGAGACAGTCACTATTGATGTAGGCGAGTCAGGTCAACAAGGGGTACGTTTAGTGCCTGAGCTAAGGCATTTTTTTGTTGATGAGACAGAGGAAGGGTATCAAGTTGTCGCGAGTCATATAGATGGGCAAAATCAGACAATTGTACTTCCAGCAACTGGCAATGAACGAGAAGACATGGTGCTCTTGCCACATCCGACAAAAGACCGGATAGCAGTAGTATCTACCCGTGATGGACAGAGAAACGATGACGGTTTCCTGCTTAGCACGCTTACCATTATTGACCTAGACGACAATGAACGTATTGATGTTGCGCAATCAGAAAGATTGCAGCTGGTTGGCTGGTTTGATGATCGGCTGGTATTTATTAGGATTGCCGCAGGAGCCAGTGGCATGGATCCTAGCCGACACCGACTGATGAGCTATAATTACCTGCTTGGCAATGAGCTGCAGTTAGCGTCAGGGAATTATTTTAATGCTATTGCTCGAGTGAATGACTTTATATATTTTGCTCCATCGAGCATCTTTCGCATGGAGTCGACGAGCCTAAAAAGGATTCGAGCGGATGGCACCAGCGAAGAGGTAGTTATGGAAAGAGAATCGTGGAGTATCTATCGTAAATCGTTTGAAACACTAACCGTAGCAACGAGCGATAAATGGTTTGAGTACGACATATTTAGCGGCGAACGAAGTGAGCTTGATGATGGACCAGAAGATTTTTCAAGTAAATTATTCATTGCTAACCCGTGGCGTGACAGCGAACAGGCAGTAATTTTTATTGGCGAGATGGAAAGCCAGTTAATGGTCTATAATTCTGATAATCAAGCGTATGAGAAAACATGGAAAGAAGCCGGATTAGGCTATCCGCTCAGGTGGCTCAATGAAACTACCTTAGCTTACCGACTGACAACCGAATCCGAGACTGCTGACTATGCAGTGAGCACAAGGGGTGGACAGCCAATAAAAATTAAGAGTGTCTCTAAGTCATCAAGTATTGAGCGTTGGTTTTCTTACTAAGCAGATTGATCAGTGCCAATATATACTAAAGTAATGGATCAAAAGAATAGCTTTATTGTCGTTGTATGGGATTTCTATAATCAGCATGCGCGGTTGCTACCATGGCGTGAACCTGAGCTAAATGGTAATTATGACGAGTATAAGATTTTGGTTTCAGAAATGATGCTCCAGCAAACCCAAGTAAAGCGCGTCATCCCAAAGTACCAAGAGTTTATTAAGCGCTTCCCAAGTCTGGAAAGCCTTGCAGAGGGCGACCTATCAGAAGTCTTGTTGCTTTGGAGTGGCTTAGGCTACAACCGTCGAGCCAAGTATTTACATGAAGCTGCTAAGGTATTGGTTAGCCTGAAGCAACCTTGGTCAATCGAACAGCTCACTGCCGTTAAGGGCATTGGCACAAATACTGCAGCAGCAATTTGTGTGTACAGCTATAATTCACCCGAAGTTTTTATCGAGACAAATATCAGGACAGTCTACCTGCATCATTTTTTTCACGGTCAAAGCAACGTTGAAGACAAACAAATTGTGGACATGCTACAGCAAACAATCGACGAACAGAACCCGCGAGAGTTCTATTGGGCACTTATGGATTACGGTAGCAATCTGAAAAGCCAAGGTATTCGTAATACCTCTCGAAGCAAGCATTATAAAAAGCAATCACGCTTTGAAGGCTCTCCTCGGCAAATTAGGGGTGCAGTCTTGCGCTTGCTAACGAAACAGGGCTCATTGCGACCAGATGTACTAAAAAAACAAATTAATGATAGTCGGATTGATAAGATTTTGAGCGAACTAGAGAAAGAAAAGCTTATTAAGGCTACGGGCGGCATCATTCGAATAGCTTAAATTGCTTATGATATGATAAGTAATAAGGAGTACATCAATGCAACCAAAAGAATCAGACCAAAACCCAGAAGACCAAAGTCCTAAAATGGTGCCAGAAAAAACACCTCAGCAGCAGTCTGAAAGTGGCACACCAGCAGTAATGCAGGATGTTGTTGTTCCAACAGAGCCAGCTGTCCAACAGTCAGCCCCTGAGCCTAGTTCATTGGGTGAACCAAAGACGCCACCAGTAGAATCATCAGAGAATGACGTAAATGAATCATTCGCTGACGAGACAATGACTCAAAGTCAGTCAGTTACGACCAGCCAATCCGACGAAGAATCAAAAAAACCTAAGGAGCCAAAGCAGCCCAAGCAACCGAAGTCAGCATCCACTAAGCCACTCGGCTTTATCGCAGGAGTAGTTATCGTAGCAGTGTCTTTAATGGCGCTTGTCGTAATGATGTACATCAACCAAGAGCAAGAACCAGTTGATAGTCCGGCTACGCTACCTGAGGTGACGGCACCTATCGAAGAGGAGATGGCTGATCCTGAGCCAGTAGTAGATGGATTGCTGAATGATGAAACAGATGCGCCTAATAACGATGTAGCTGACGATAGCGAAGTTGGATCAGAGCCAGAGTCAACTGATGAAGGTGCTGAACCAGAGCAGCCGGCAACTCAATAGCCGATTTATTTTTTTGGTTGACGCTTATCGTGCACAACTACTTGTGGGAAAGGTATTTCAATGTCGTGCTTGTCGAAGGCTTCTTTGAGTCTGCGGCGGTACTCTCCAGCAACACCCCAGCGCATATCAGCCGTAGTTTTACCTAGTATTTTGATGGTGATAGCTGAATCATCAAATGAATCTAATCGTAGAAAAGTCGGTGGTTCGATAATAGCCTCTCTCCAATTAGCATCTTTCGCCATTGCTTCGCCAGTTTCATTGATTACTTTCTCAACTTTCGTGAGATCGCTGTTGTAGCTGACGCCGATGTCAATGTTGACCTTGGCAAAATCCATAGTCATGTTGGTAGCGGTGTTGATATTGCCGTTTGATATATGGTGGACATTACCGTCAAGATCGCGCAGCACCGTCGCACGTAGTGTAATTTTTTCTACGACACCAGATAAGTCACTGTTGATCTGTACAACATCATCAACCCGGTATTGATTTTCAAAAATTATAAACAATCCGCGAAAAGCATCTTGTACGAGTG
>SLHW01000043.1 GCA_007135955.1 Candidatus Saccharimonadota bacterium | reverse complement strand
TCAATTACCAGTTAAATTGCCTGAAATTGACAACTATCAGCCGACTGGTGGTAACGCCTCGGTACTTGCCGAAGTGGAAGATTGGGTAAATGTTGAATGTCCAAAGTGTAATGAACCAGCCAAAAGAGAAACAGATACCATGGATGGGTATGTGTGTTCGAGTTGGTATTTTTTGCGCTACTTAAGCCCGCATGACAATGAGCAAGCCTGGGATGTTAAGACACTCGAAAAATGGCTACCAATAGATTTTTATAATGGCGGTGACCACGCAACAGCACACTTGCTGTATGCACGTTTCTTTACTCGATTTTTCTACGGACTTGGCCTGGTTAGTACTCCAGAACCATTTAGCAAGATGGTCTACAACGGCAAAGTAAAAGCATCAGATGGCTCGATGTTCAGCAAGAGCAAAGGTAACGGTATTGACCCAATCGAAGTCATTGAGAGTGGGTATGGAGCTGATGCACTTCGGTTGTATGAAATGTTTGCCGCACCGGTTGAGCTCGATGTTCTGTGGGATCCGCAGGGAATACCAGGAACCTATCGCTTTTTGAATCGTACTTGGACTCTAGCACAAGAGCTTATTGAAGCACAATCAGCCACTATTTCCGAGGAGGCAGAAAAAAACATTGAAACTGCAACTCACCAAATGATTAAAAAAGTAACTCAAGACATTGCTCAAGATAAGTTCAATACTGCGATTGCTGCTATGATGGAAGCCGTAAACACTTTTTATAAGCAGAAAGAGTTAGAGCCAATCACCACAGCCAGTCAATGGCGATTTGCGCTCGAGAGTTTGCTCCAGCTACTTGCTCCGTTTGCGCCACATATCGCTGAAGAGCTATGGGAGCAACTTGGTAATAGGCACTCTATACATGCTAATAATTGGCCAGACTACGACGAACAAAAACTACAAACAGATACCATTACTATCGTAGTTCAGGTTAACGGCAAGGTTCGAGCCAATATAGCTGTAGCGACAACAGCAGATGAGCCAACAATAGTCGCCGCTGCTCAAGAGCATGAAAACGTTCAATCATATCTTGGGGGAAGTGACCCGAAAAAGATAATTTTTGTTCCTGGAAGGCTCGTTAATTTTGTCGTCTAATCTTTTTCTAAACAGTCGAGTACTAGCTTGAGGAGACTGGGTTAAGGTTGAGAAATAATCATTTCTTCGCTATACTTACGCCCAAGATATTGCAGATAATACAGGAAGGAGACAATGTAGTACTATGGGAAAGCCCAAGAAGCGAACAACTGCTAGACGTACCAGAAGCCGCAGGAGCCACGAAGTAGTTAAGCTAGCGCGACGCGTCAACGCGTCTTCGCCGGTAAAGGCCTATACGACTCAACGAGAGAGCGGTAAGGCAATCAAAAAAGAAAGCAAATAGAGCTTTTCGGTCGCATAATTTATTTTGTGACAACATTCAGCACCTTAAATAGAACTAAAAGAGTGAAAGTAATATGGCATCAAATCGACACCTCGGCCGAATTATAGTACTCCAGACTTTGTACGAGCAGGAGTTACGCCAAGCGTGTGAAGACACAACGTTTCACCTTAATGAAGTACTTGGTCGGAACATACGTCGCTATAAAGATGTTGTAGAGGATGTAGATTTCATCACTCGATTGACTAATAGTGTTTCTGAGCAGCAGGCTGAGCTTGATGCAAAGTTGCAGCCAATTGCACCAGAATGGCCAATTGATCAAATTGCCCGTATGGACCGATTGATTCTACGGATCGGCGCCTACGAACTACTTAACGACAAGGATGTACCACATAAAGTAGTCATCAATGAGGCGATAGAGCTAGCTAAATCATTCGGTGGCGAAAACTCCAGTAAGTTCATCAATGGTGTACTTGGCACACTACTCAAAGAACATGTACCTGCTGAAAAGCCCACAAAGCCCAAGCAGTCCAGCAAGAAGGCCACAAAAAAGACAGCTGAGCAATCAGCCAAACGCAAAAGCAGCTCAACTAAAAAGAAAGCACCTCCAAAATCTTCTAAGTAGAAAGTGAGTAACTGATAGTTATGAAACGCCCTAAGCCAATCCAAGGTATAAAAAAATTTGTCAACAATCGCAAACCTAGTATTAACGAAGTAGTGCGCGAACCGACTGCTGGGGGTGTTATTTTCCGACGCAACCAAAATAACAAGATTGAAATCTTATTAATCCAAGACGCCAAAAATCGCTGGACAATCCCGAAAGGACATATTGAAGAAGGTGAATCTGCTCGCCAAACTGCTGAGCGAGAGATCAAAGAAGAAACTGGCTTAAAGCAGGTCAATGTCATGAGTCATCTTGGCAAAATTAGCTTTCGTTATCGTCGACAAGCAAGTTTGGTGCTAATGACAACAGAAATATTTCTCGTAAAGGCACTTGGAGATACCGATGATCTTAACCCAGAAGATTGGATGAATGGCATCAAGTGGTTGCCGGCGGCTGAGGCTGTTGATGAGATTGCCTACGAGGATATCAGCAAGTTGATTTTATTAGGATTAAAAAAAATAAGAGAAAACAAATTATAATACTTCATCTATGGACACATCAAAATACAAGGCTTTTGCTGCAGACATACTCAATATAGACTTTAATGACATTGGTTTGCTCATTACTGCTTTTACGCACCGTTCTTATATAAACGAGCATAAAAAAACTGCCAAAGAGCATAATGAGCGCCTTGAGTTTTTGGGTGACGCAGTCCTCGAGCTGGTAGTGACCGAATACTTGTATCTAGCTCATGATGACCCAGAGGGAACGCTAACTAATTGGCGCAGCAGTTTAGTAAAGACAGAAAGCATTGGTGCAGCTGCTAATCGACTTGGATTTGAGCCATTGCTGCGGTTGAGTCGCGGTGAAAAAAGAGGCAGCAATCGAGCGCGTGCTCAAATTTTAGCTAATACGTATGAAGCGGTGGTTGGCGCAATCTATTTAGATCAAGGGTACGAGAGTGCAAAAAAATTCATAAGGGATACTCTGCTAGTAACTTTTCAGGACATTCTAGACTCTGGATCCTGGATGGATCCAAAGTCACACTTGCAAGAACTAGCACAAAGCCACGATGGACACACCCCATCATACAAAGTACTCTCAGAAGAGGGGCCTGATCACGACAAGATCTTTACCGTTGGGGTATTTATTGATGGTGAGCTTATCGGCAAGGGTAGTGGTCCGAGCAAGCAAGCGGGGCAAGTAGAAGCAGCTGAAGTTGCACTCCAGCGCTACCAGAGTTGACAGTTGTCGTTGCTATCTGTAAAATGAAGCAGATTGCAAATAGTAGGTAATTAGAAGCTGTAGTAGTCTAGGCGGCATTTTATACAGCGGAGTAAGAGAAAGAGAGAATTAGTAGTTATGCTCGCAATTCGTTTGCAACGTATCGGCCGAAAAGGCTATGCTCAATATCGAATTATTGTTCAAGAGGCACAGCGCTCACCATCTAGTGGTCGAGTTGTTGCTAACCTCGGAAATTTTAATCCACACACTAAAGAAGTAACAGTAGATAAAGAAGCTGCTGAGAAATATCTTGATAATGGCGCTCAGCCGTCAGCGCGAGTTGCTCGTTTACTAAAAGACGAGAAGGTAAAGTTACCAAAATGGGTAGTTGCTGAAAAGGGTACCAAAAAACGCAGCACTAAGAATGCTGAAAAGTTACGCAAGAACCAACCAGACGAGAGTGAAGAGGCTCCTGAGCAACCAGCAGAAGCTGAAGCAACAGCTGATGAAGGAGAAGCAGCTACTACAGAAGACATCACACCAGATGATGAAAGCAAAAACCAGGACGCCAAGGATTCTGACAAAACAGCAGAGGTCAAAGAGAAATAGTTTTCTCGAGCAAACCTACTATCGGTTTGTTATACTAAAGTTACCAATTTCAGAACCTGTGCAGTGCAGGACCATAATAGAGGAGTAGCAGATGAGCAGCATTGACCAACAATTTGTTGAATTTATCGTACAGTCATTAGTCGGCAACCCAGATAAAGTGCAAGTAGAGCGTAAAATTGACGAAAAGGGTGTATTGCTTGAACTATCAGTCGACCCTGAAGACCTAGGGAGAGTAATCGGTAAGCGTGGAGCTACCGCTCAGAGTATCCGTACGTTGCTTCGAGCACTGGGCACCAAGAACGATGCTCGATACAATCTTAAGATTGTCGATACCGCCGCCGATGGAGATGCTAGTTCTTCGTCAAAAAAGTCATCTAATGACGACGATGACGACGATAGCACTAGTGACGATGACGAGCAGGAGTCAAAATCATCACGAACTCGCAAAGAGCTTGAAGAGCTCGACGACCTCGATATATAGCATAAAAATTCGCTTGCTTTTTGTATTCTGACGGCGTATAGTATCGCTAGTTACGATTGTTGGTGAACAACGTACAAAAAATAGTTAGAGAAAAAAGCTCATTGCGAGTCATCCACCGCCAATGCTACGGATGAGAGCTTTATGTGATAAAACGAGACCTATCTGTGGTCTCTTTTTATTTGTGCTAGAATACTTTTGCTAGATACAAAGGAGTGTTGCATTCATGAAAATCCAACTCATTAGCCTATTTCCTGATATGTTTCTGAATGTCTTAGAGACCAGTATGCTCAAAAAGGCTCAAGATAATGGAATTGTCGAGTACGAATATATAAGTCTACGTGATTTTGGGCTTGGGCCAAGACAAGCAGTTGATGATACGCCTTATGGTGGTGGCGCTGGAATGTTGTTGCGCCCTGAACCACTATTTAAGGCAATTGAGCATTGCCAAAGCACTAATTCGGGTGCTGAGGTTATATTGCTGACTCCGCGTGGAGAAACGTTTTCTCAGGCGCTTGCTCAAAACCTTGCCGACAACGCAAAGGGGATGATTTTAGTGTGTGGGCGATACGAGGGCTATGATGAGCGGATTACTAGTATCGTAGACCGACAAATATCCATTGGTGATTTTGTGTTAACTGGTGGTGAAATACCAGCTATGGCGGTGGTTGATGCTGTTGTTCGTCTATTGCCAGGGGTGCTCGGTGATGATACTAGTGCAGTTAATGAGAGCTTCCAGCAAAAAGATACTTTGGAACATCCACATTACACAAGACCGGAGGAGTTTCGTGGCATGCGGGTTCCCGAGGTGTTACTCAGCGGTAACCATGCCGAAATAGAAAAGTGGCGCATACAACATTCGCCAAAAAAACATCAGTAGACTAATTATTTATGTCAAAACTGTTTTACGCGCCGAGTATTTATTAGAGCTTGAGAAGTGTAAGTCTTTTGCGTATTTCATGCTCTGCAGGCATTCATTGTAGCAACTGTTATACTAGAGATAGAAGTAATCAAAAGGAGCGAAAATGTCTCGATTTATAAACACCGCTTATGCACACTGTGATTTACCATGTGGCGTGTATGATCCTGCGCAGGCACGAATCGAAGCTGAGTCGGTGCATAAAATTAATGAAAAATATGATGGACTTAATCAAGAGGACAAATGGCGAGCAGTCATGATTAAAGAGCAGCGAGCCGAGCTAGTCAAGCACCACCTGTGGGTTATTTGGACTGACTATGCTAAACCTGAACACTTAGAAGCAAATCCGGGTCTACATGACTTATTCTGGAAAGCGACCAAGCAAGCTGGCACGGTAAAGAAATCAACTTCAACTAGTGAGAGTAAAAAACTACTTGACCTGATAGCTGATATTACTGATTGGTTTACTGAAACAAAAAAATAAATGCTGTTGCTTAGACGAGTTGGTGGCAAGAGCTTAGAGCCGATTTATCGGCACGGGCAATTAGTGTTAGGCTTGCGTACAAGGCGACTTCGTGTAGGGAAAATAATCTTGTTCGAGCATGAAGGTCATGAAAAATTAAAGCTAATTACTGATGTTTCATCCAAAAAAGCGTTTGTTGAGGGCACTAGTCACTATAGTAGTGACAGTCATGATTTTGGCTGGATAGATAAAACTTCGATAAAGGCAATCATCATCTGGCCTCGATTCAAAAATTAACGACGAGCTTGACGCAACTCTCGCACTAGTCGGTTGTGTTCCTGTCTGAGCTTTTCGCAGGAGGTAACTTTATTTTGGATAGAGCGACTACTTAAGATGTCTGGCGATGAGACTGATCCAACCATGTTTTTTAGATCTCCTGCACAGATTTGATACGCCGACTCAAGTTCAGCAATTGTTGTTAGTTGCTGCTGCTGTTCGGCAGTCAGTTGCTTTGGTAGCTGCTCCCAGGCAATCCATCCAAGTAGCAAAACAAAACAAGCAACAGTAAACGCTAAAATTCGTAACTGGCGCCGTTGCTGCAGTTGCTTGGTCGTGTGTGCAATGAGCGGATTTGATGATTGATGATTGAGACTGGGGAGCTTGAGTGATTTGCGAGCTGCTGGAAGTAAATCGTCTTCATAGTCATCAATAGGACGGTTGTGTTGGCGTACATAATTAATAAACCAGTGGAGATAGGTGGCCGTCGTTACTGATAAGAGCTTATCTAATGACGGACTGTGGTGTAGGTGACCTATATGATGTACTTGTGGCTGATGAGCAGCATTTATTCCATAAATACCAAGCCCAGCCTCAATGCTCATGTGCTCTAGCAGCTGGTTGTTTGTAGCAGTATTAAGCTTGATATTGCTATATCGCCATACGATAACCTGTAAGACGCCCAGGATAGTATAGTAAGCGGCTACAAACGGTTGCTCTTCTCTGAGTTTTACATCAATAGAAATAAGGGCTTCTTTTTCTGTTAATTCGACATGCCAGCCGCTCACAACAGCTTTGCTGTCAATCACCTTTAATCGCAGCGACCGATGACCGAGCCAGTACATCACATCCTGAGCTAAACTTGTTAAGCCAGCCTCCTCTGTTATGTATGCTTCTTTTGGGTGATGTAGTTTACCGCGATG
>SLHW01000007.1 GCA_007135955.1 Candidatus Saccharimonadota bacterium | reverse complement strand
TTCTCGCTCTTAATTCGCTTCTTCCAAGCTCGAGGCGGAAAACCAATACCAAACTCCTCGACATCAACGCCGCCGCGCCGTGCTGCAATAAAGTGACCAAACTCATGAATTACCACCAAGCCGATAAACAGCAGAATACCGATAATCAACAATACTGTGGCCATACGTTATGCCCCGTACCTTCTCTGACGATGTGCAAACTCCGCCAACGCCGAAGCCATATCTTCTTCAGTAACTGCCGGCCAATGCTTGTCTAAAAAGAGCAACTCTGCATACGTCGAGCGCCACAACATAAACCCACTCAGACGCTGTTCGCCCGACGTCCTAACAATCAAATCAACATCAGGTACTTCTGGCCAATACAGATACGATTGGATTACTTCAGGAGTAATAGCATCTGCCGATACACCATCACGAACTAGACTACTGCACGCATCTACTAGCTCTTGTTGACCACCATAGTTAAAGCACAAGGCGAGCGTGCCTTTCTTGTTGCCTGCAGTAGTTTTCTCAGTTTTTTCGATCGCTTTGAGCACATTTTTACTGAGTCGCTCGCGTGATCCAAGAATAAGCAGTCGTATACCAGCATCATCAAATTCCTTTAATCGATCGCCCGTCAACTTAATAACCAAGTTCATCAGAAAGCTCACCTCTTCTTCGGCTCGCTTCCAATTCTCGGTCGAAAACACAAACGCCGAAACATATGAAACACCATTATTAAATAAATACTTAACCGCATCACCAAAGTTTTCTGAACCCTTGCGATGCCCCTCCATTGGTGATAACCCATGCTCACGCGCCCAACGACGATTACCGTCTAATATAATCCCGACGTGCTTGGGTATGTTTTCGTTTGCGCTGTTCATATAATCCTATGCCTGGTCATCCGTATTTATTCTAATTCTTATCTCTAAATGGTTGTTATGTCGTTTTCTTTGTTCTTGGTTAGTTCTTCGGCCTGCTCTTTTGCTTGAGACATCGCCTCGTCAACCTTAGTTTTGAGCTGCTTAGCATCGTCTTCGCCAATATCCTTGTCTTTCTTGGCGTCATCGATTAGTTTGTTGGCTTCGTGGCGGGCATTTCGAAAGCTCACCATCGTGTCTTCGAGTTTGGCATGAACAAGCTTGACGTATTCTTGGCGTCGCTCCTCGGTGAGTGGCGGAATCGACACCCGAACAACCTTACCATCATCCATTGGATTAAGGTCTAATGCATGGTGTTCACGAATAGCTTTACTAATAGGACCGAGGTTATTGGTATCAAATGGCGTTATCTGAAGTTGTTGAGGTTCGGGAACTGATATCGATCCGACCTGAATCAATGGCATTTTTGTCTCATATGCCTCGACCATCACTCCGTCAAGCATAGCAGGATGTGCCCTGCCAGTTCGAACTTTCTTTAGCTCTTCTGCTAGATGTTCAACGGCCAACTGGAACTTATCTTTGGCTTCTTTGACGATTGCGTCAGGACTCACTGCTGCACTCCTTTTTTACTACTTGCTAGTCTCATCAGTATATCGGCTGTACTGGTTTTAACGCAACTTTAGTATCAGCCACTGTTTGTAGTGTTCAATTGTCTTTTCAAGAGTACTTTTAGGAAACTTCGCCAAGCTCAAACCGTGAAAATCGACGTATTAGGATATTCTCACCCAGTTTCGCGATTTTTTCTTTAGTGTACTGCTCGACCGACTTGTCTTGATCTTTGATAAACGGTTGATCAAGTAGGCATCGCTCAGCAAAATGCTTTTTGAGCATACCCTCGACAATGTTTTCAATCATTTTTTCAGGCTTACCATCAGCTTTTGCCTTGGTAGTAAACTCTGTTCGCTTTTCTGCAAGCATTTCTTCTGGTACAGCCTCTTGCGACAGATACTCTGGGTTGCTGGCAGCCACATGCATGGCGATATCTTTGACGAATTCAGTAAATATTTCGTTTCGTGCAACAAAATCAGTTTCACAACTTACCTCTACCAAAACACCGATACGGCCATCGTGATTATAGGTACCGATTACACCAGAAAGCGCTTCTCGTTCGCCACGTTTTTCAGCTTTGGTCATACCTTTTTTACGCATAGCTTCTAGTGCTTTATCAAAATCACCCTTTGCTTCGACGAGCGCCTTTTTGGCATCAGTAATTCCAACACCTGTCAGCTCTCGGAGTCGTTTAACTTCTTTTACATCAATATCTGCCATGGCTATTTTTCCTCCTTTTTAGCTTCTTGGGTTTTCTGTTCTTCGTCTGCTTTAGCTTGTTTTTTGGCAGCCTTGCCGGCTCCAAGCTGAATTGCTTCAGTGATGTAGTCAGTTATTTTTTGAATAGATTTGATTGCATCATCATTAGCAGGTATTGGATACTCGATATTGCTCGGATCAGCATTAGTATCAATGATAGCTACCACTGGGATGTGCAGCTTGCGGGCTTCACGAACAGCATTGGCATCATGTAGTACATCGGTAACAAAAACTGCGGCCGGCAGTTGCAGCATGTGCTTAATTCCACCAAACAACACATTCATCTGATCAATCTCTTCCTGAAATCGCTGAACTTCAAGTTTGTTATATTTGCTCTCGAGCTTACCGCTTGCCATGTCCTCTTCAAGCTTTTTGAGGTATTTCACTCGTCCACCGATAGTTGAACGATTAGTAAGCATACCACCCAGCCATCGCTCAGTAACAAACGGCATTTTAGTAGCTTCGGCAGCTTTCTTAATCGGCTCCTGGGCTTGTCGTTTGGTGCCGACTAACAGGACCTGCTTTCCGCTTGCCACAATGTTTTCGATAAAATCAGTTGCTAACTCGAGCTGCTCTACCGTTTTTCCCAGATCAATAACGTGAATACCGTCTTTTTTGCTATGAATATACTGCGCCATCTTTGGGTGCCAGCGACTCGTCTTGTGACCAAAGTGCGCCCCAGCCGCAAATAATTCTGTGATATCGATTTTGGACATACGTAAATACTCCTTTACATCCTTATATTCTTCGTTGGAGTTGCCTTCACTGCACGTCGAGCGATGTGGAGTGTGGAGGATGGAAGCGATCTTAGTGTACCGCTGTACCCCAACTGTTTTATTAATTAACTATGCTAGCTTAGCAAACAATCATCTGATTGACAAGTGATAGTTAAGTCGCTACAATTACGAGCTGTTGTATTAATCTAAGGTGAACGGCTGAGTTCTATTAGCTAAAAGCCAATCGACTGCAGAGTACGCACGCTGCTAATCGATATCGCCACTATCATCGAAAGGTGCCTTAAATATCATGAAAAAAGCTATCCACCCCGACAATTATCGATTGGTCGTCTTTCAGGACCTTAATGACAAGTCGACATTTTTAACTCGTTCCACTGTGAAGACCGAGGAAACTATCACTCTAGATGGTGCCGAATATCCATTGGTACAAGTGCACATATCTAGTAGCTCTCACCCGTTTTACACTGGCCAAGAAAAGCTTATGGATGTCGAGGGACGTGTCGACAAGTTCAAAGCTCGCCGTGACGCTGCCAAAGCTCATGCCGAGAAAAAGCAAGCTAGCAAGAAGAAGCCAGCAGAGAAAAAGACAGAAGCCAAAGAAGACTCAAAGCAAAAAATTGGCACCCTCAGGCAAACAAAAAAATAACAACCGTAGAACAAACAACGTGGCACGCAGTTAGTAGTTGTTGCGTTTTTGTTTTATAGTGAAGGATACCTTATGGAAGAAAAGCAACAGGCATTACGCAGTGAGCTAGCTGATTTACAGAAACAGCTAGAAGATCCGGCTATTTTCGCAACTGACCATTATCCAAAAATTGCTAAACGACAAAAGTATCTCGAGAAAACCCTTGCACTATTTGATACGCTAGCCAAGCTTAAGGATGACTTTGCGCAATCAGAGGATCTCGTCAAAGAAGAGTCTGGCGATTTGGCTGCCATGGCGGAGATTGAATTAGAATCCCTCCAAAAAGACATCGAAACGACCGAACAAGAGCTCGAAGAAGTCCTCACGCCGCGCGATCCGAATGACGAAAAAGATATCATAATTGAGATACGAGCTGCCGCTGGTGGTGATGAAGCAAGTCTTTTCGCAGCTGATTTATACCGCATGTACATACGCTGGTGCGAAAAGCAAAACTACAAAACCAACCTAATTAGCGAAAGCCCCAGTGAATCGGGTGGTTATAAAGAAATTTCTTTTTCGGTTCGTGGCGACAGCCCTTACTATATG
The DNA here is from genome assembly GCA_007135955.1 of Candidatus Saccharimonadota bacterium. Classification (GTDB taxonomy): domain Bacteria; phylum Patescibacteriota; class Saccharimonadia; order Saccharimonadales; family SLHW01; genus SLHW01. The sequence goes on along the minus strand of SLHW01000007.1, from coordinate 2,790 downwards.
CTCAAGTTTGAAGCCGGTGTCCATCGAGTACAACGCATCCCGACTACTGAGAGTCAAGGCCGTATCCATACCAGCACTGCCACCGTGGCCGTTATGCCAGAAGCCGAAGAAGCTGACATCGAGATTCACCAAAACGACCTACGCATTGACACCTACCGTAGCAGTGGTCACGGTGGACAGTCAGTAAATACAACTGATTCGGCGGTCCGCATTACGCACGAACCAAGTGGCGTTGTGGTAACCTGCCAAGACGAAAAAAGTCAGCTAAAAAACAAAGAAAAAGCCATGGGTGTGTTGCGAGCTCGCCTCCTCCAGTACAAAATCGAAGAGGAGCAAAAACAGCTCTCCGACGCACGAAAAAAGCTCATTGGTTCCGGCGACCGCTCCGAGAAAATCCGCACCTACAACTTTCCACAAGACCGCATCACCGACCACCGCATCGGCTACTCTAGAAGCAACATCCCCGGTGCGCTCGACGGTAACATCGACGACCTCATTGAAGCCCTCCAGGCCCACGAACGCGAACTTATAACGAGTGAAAACTAAAGAATTACTTTCTCGAGCTACGAAATCACTCAAGCAAGCTGGTATAGCTACTGCACACCTGGATAGTTTAGTGTTACTTGAAGATCTAACCGGTAAAGGCCGATCCTGGCTACTGGCTCATCAAGAACACAAGCTAGATGAAGCAATAGTCAAAAAACTAGACAAGCAGGTAGCTCGCCGAGGGAAGCATGAACCGCTGGCTTACATCCGTGGTAAAAGCGAGTTTTATGGACGCGAGTTTAAAGTGAATACACATACACTTCAGCCGCGCCCCGAAACTGAAACCATGATCGACCTGCTCAAGCAGTTAGTCGCCAGTCCCCAGTCTCCAGTCTCCAGCGAAAAAAAACAAGTAAATAATAAAAGCACCGACATAATCGTAGATATTGGCACCGGCTCAGGGTGTATCGCAATTAGTGCGAAAATTCTTTTTCCCGATGCAAAAGTGGTTGCTATTGATATCGATAAAAAATGCCTCACCACCGCCAAGCAAAATGCTAAGCTTCACAATGCAAGCATCGACTTTCAGTACGGCAACCTGCTCGAGCCCCTATCAAGTATCAAACATCGGCTATCAAATATCATCATAATGGCCAACCTTCCCTACGTTCCCGAAAACCATACCATTAACAAAGCAGCAACCTACGAACCCGAACATGCAATCTTCGGTGGAACAGATGGACTAAAATACTACCGTGAATTATTCGAGCAAACAAAAAACATCAAGCCTCGCCCCTTAGCTATTTTGACGGAAGCGTTGCCACCGCAACACACTAAACTAGAAACGATTGCCAAGCAGTCAGGCTATCAGCTATCTCAGCAGCAAGATTTCATTCAAGTCTTCACATTACAGATATAAAAGTTTTGTAAATTAATACTTGATATATCAAGTATTAATCACGCACGCACTAAATCAGCTAACAAGCTGTGCCTGATAATTAATCGTTTACAATCGATGGCTGAGGTGATTATTGAGCTAGTTTTGTGGCATCGCCTCAAGGCGCACGTCTACGTCAAATGTTTCGTTGTCACGAACAATCGTCAAAGTCACCGTCTTACCAACTTGATTTCTAGCAATCAAAGAGCTGAGGCTATTGCTATCGTCTATTTCAATACCGTCGACATGCGTAATAACATCACGCTCCTGCAGTTCAGCGACTTCTGCTGGGCTATCGGGTAGTATTGTTGGTTGACTAGACGAGCCTGGATCCAAATAGGCTCCCGTTGATTGATCAAGTCCAGCTTCAAAAGCCAAGTTTTCGTTAAGCATGACAAAGCGCACACCCAAATACGGTCGCTTCAGCTCACCAGTCTCTAAGACCCCAGATATCATGCCCTTTAAGTCATCTATCGGCAATGCAAAGCCAATTCCTTCTGCGCTTCCGCCAGCTACTGCAGTGTTGATGCCGATTACTTCACCCCGACTATTAACCAATGGACCGCCAGAATTACCTTGATTGATTGCCGCATCAGTCTGAATTAAGTTTTGTAGCGTATCAACACTAGCGCCACCACCTGCCATAATACTTCTACCAAAGCCAGATATAATACCGCTCGTCACAGTGTTTTGAAACCGTCCCAGTGCATTACCTATCGCGATTACCCGCTCGCCAACCTCAGAGTCAATCGAGCTGCCAAGTCGTGCAGGCACCAGCTCTCTACCCCGTACATCATTAACCTGCAAAAAAGCTATATCTAAAGCATCACCCTGATTGGTGCGCCCGATCACATCGATATCATCAAGCTCGGTACCGTCCGATAGCGTAATAACAATATCAGTTGTGCCCTCGGGCACCACGTGTCGATTGGTGATAATAACTCCTGCTTCATTTAGAATAACCCCGGTGCCAGCCCCCCGCCGTTCTCGTTCAGTCGGACCAAAGCCAAAGAAAAAATCATCCCTGACTACCTCGGAAGTAACAACATTAATTGAAACCACGCTAGGGCCAACCTCTTTAGCTAGCTCGCTAATAAGTCTGCCTTCCTCGGTAACTACAGTGTCGTCTATTAGCAATTGGCTCGTTTGCTCTCTTGCATGGTAATCTGCACCGAGCCAGCCGCCATAAAAACCAGCCAACCCAGCCAATAGTACTGCCAGAAGAGCTATTTTTAACGATACAGAGGTGCCATATCCTGGCTCGCGAGTCACTAGCTTTGGGCTGTCAGTATTGTTTTTTATTGAAGCTTTTTTCACACAATCCCCCACTTATATGCATCACATAGTGTAGCGTATTTTAGATAACT
>SLHW01000034.1 GCA_007135955.1 Candidatus Saccharimonadota bacterium | reverse complement strand
GCGATTTGTAGCTGTTCTTCAAAGACAACTTTCTGTGTTTCCTTTGGTGATTTTTCATAGTAATAATCTAGCCCGCACTCGCCAATAGCGACAGTGTGTTCGCTAGCCGCTAACATGCCGAGCTCTTTGAGGGCGACCTTATCGCCATCGTATTCCTTAGCATGATGTGGATGAATACCAACTGCTGCGTAAACACCTTCTTGAGCTTCTGCTAGTTGCACGCCGGCAGTACTGTCTTTGACGGTGCAACCAACAGCAACTAGTTTGGTGACCCCGGCTTTTTTGGCATTTTCAAGCACCTTGTCGACTTTGAGGTCATAATCCTCAAAGTGAATATGACAATGCGTATCAACAAATTCCATAATTAGTCTTTTTGCTCCTCATCCTCTCGTTCAACCCGAGGGAATAACGTCTTGTCAGGCAATACAATTGGATCAGCTGAGAACGCCTGTTTAATAGCGACAGCAGTGCTCGGGAGAAATGGTTCAAGTAAGTCAGCAATTTGCATAAGGCTTGCAGCCTGATGAGACAAGATCGCTTCTAGGTGCAGCGTGTCGCCACTCTTTGCAACTACCCACGGCTTCTCTTCTTCGATGTACTGGTTGAGTCCGCGAATCATCTTCCAGACAACTTCGAGCGCCTTATCAAACTGACATTGCTCGATGGCTTCGTGATATTTAGCCTCGTCGTGTTGTGAGCGCGCCAGTTTCTCAAGTTGGCCATGCTTATACTTCACAATCATCGCCACTGTTCGCTGCATAGCATTTCCTAGTTCGTTGCCTAGCTCATTGGTATAGGCATCGTGAAATTTCTCCCAAGTAAAGTCACCGTCACCACTCGATGGAATATGGCCAAGCAGATAGTAACGAAGTGCGTCGGTGCCATATTGTTCGACAATCTCTTGCGGATGCACGACATTGCCCAGACTTTTACTGATTTTTTGCCCATCGATGTTTATAAATCCGTGGACATACAGCTTCTTTGGTAATTCAATACCAAGACCCAGTAACATGCCCGGCCAAATTGCAGCATGAAACCGTAGGATATCTTTGCCAACTACCTGTACATTTGCCGGCCAATAGGCCTTGAAGTCGTCTTTATCTGGATAGCCAAGCACGGTGATGTAGTTCATTAGTGCCTCGAACCACACGTACATTACCTGCTTCTTATCACCTGGCACTGGTACGCCCCACGGCAACTTATCTGATGGGCGAGAAATGCTAATGTCCTCAAGTCCTTCCTTGATAACACCTAGTATTTCGTTTTTACGATGCGCTGGTAATACCTGTAGGTCACCCGATTCAATCGCAGCCTTGATTTCATCGCTGTACTGGCTGAGCTTAAAGAAATAATTCTCTTCCTCGAGCACTTTGTATGGTTTTTGGTGAACCGGACACTCACCACCATGCTCCTTGGAGTTCGCTTCGGTCACATATGCTTCGCAGCCAACGCAGTAAAGCCCCTTGTATTGTGCCTTGTAAATGTCTTTTTCGAGTGCTTGCCAAATCTTCTGAGCGCGCTTTTCGTGATCTTTGTCGGTAGTGCGAATAAAGCGATTATGACTAGAGTTGACAACTTCAGCGAGATTGCGAAAATTCTGGCTCAGCTCATCAGTCAGCTTGAGTGGCTCGATGCCTTTTTCTTGTGCTTTTTCATACACTTTCGTGCCGTGTTCATCAGTACCAGTTGAAAAAACAACTTCTTCGCCCTGTTGCCGAGCATAACGAGCCAGAGTATCAGCCTGAATCAACTCCAAAGCAAAGCCAATATGCGGATCAGCATTAGCATAGGGAATAGATGTGGTGATGTAATAACTCATTGTCAATCTCCTCGATACGCTACTAAAATCCTTCGCCTTGTTCTTTAGTAGCTGCAACACAATCCCGTGTGTTATATCTTCTATTTCAGTATACCGAAGCTTGCTGATTTATCCACTCGAACTTAGGTGCCAAAGCTGACAGTGTTGACACTGATACACACTCAAACTACCGCCATGTTGCCAACTGACCGCCAAGGCACTAGCCTCGGCATCGCCTTTGCTGTCAAACGCCATCTTATCCTGACACGGCAATACATAGTATGTTTCGCTCATCACGAACTACTATAACAAAGCCTGTTTTGCTGATGGTTATTCTGGTCGGCTTTGGTTAACTGGAAAACCCTCGGGTACTCCTCGTAAGAGATCGTCGATGTTAGGCTTTTCGCCACGTACACGGTTTTGGATTTCTGTTGCTCGCTCTGCACCTACTGCCTCTGCTGATCGTTCAAATCCTCGAACAGATGCTTCTTGTGCTCTAGCGATAGCTTCTTTTGCTTCATCTGGTACACGCTCGTGTACTTCCTGTAGAGTCGCGGCCTGCCTTAGCTGAGCCTCAGTTAAACGTTCTAGTACGTCATCAACGTTTACACCATTGCTTCGTGCTGTTTCTGTTCGAGCCAATGCATCTTCTAGTCCTCTCTCGTATTGCTCTAGTGCGATATCAATATTTTCGATCTTGGCGTTATCATTTGCAATTGTCGTTAGTTCTTCAAATCTTTTTTCAGCATAATCAACTTGTCGAGCAGCTTTGGCGTCATCACCAAAAGCAATTCTCATCTGAGCATTTTCGATTGCTCGGCCAATCCCATAGAGCGCATCACCTGGCAAAGAGTTATTGGCAGCTACCGCGACACCAGTACTACCAATAATTACTACTGCTAGTACGATAACTAAAACGTGAGCAAAGCCTTTTTCATTTTTTAGCATTTTTTATCCTTTCATTATATTCAAAAGTATTCTATCAAATAACCCAACACGCATCAAAAATTACTCGGCGCATCAAACAATTTGATAGGTAGCTTGTTGCTCAGTAATTAAAGCGACAGCTTTCGTAAGAATTGAGCGTTGACTGCATTCTGTAAAGAAAAATATCAAAATACGCCATACGCCAAGAAGATGGCGCGCTATCTTTAGCTATATATAAAAAGTAGGCCAACCGGTTCATCAGCTATCAAGGTAATCTTGACAAAAGCGCTCAAAGATAGAATTCGTCCACCCGAATCCCACCTGCGTCGGATACAGCCCCTTCACCGGCGGCTTCAGTGGTTGCACCACATTGTACTTCTCAAGGAACACACCGTGCTCACGGAACCAGTCAAGATTTGTCCTAATCCAGCGGAAGGCAATGTCGCGAGCCTCACGGTGAAAGCCGTAACGTTCTAGTCCCTGCACGACAATAAAGTGCAGTGGCGCCCAGCCATTAGGGTACGCCCATTGCGCGGGAATGCTGCCATTAGGGACACGCTGATTAAGTGTATAGGTGTCAGTTGCGGAGAGGCCACCTTTTTGCTGGAATTTACGCAGTGACTTCTCGAGCTGTTTAGCGCGCTTGTCATCAACCATACCGGCCCATAGTGGATAAAAGCTGGCGAGTGAGGAGACGGTGCTTTGACGATGCTTTTTGTAATCATAGTCGTAGTAGAGTCGCTTGGTACTGCTCCACATCAGCTTGTCCATGGTTTCTTTGCGGTGGTTAGCGGCGTTTTCCCACTTGCCGGCAGTGCGTTTGTCGCCTTTGTCGCGGTAATAACGAGCAAAGTCCGTCTCGTATTTGTACAGGAGAGCGTTTAAGTCAACCGGCAGGTAGTCGAGTGCTCGGCGCTTGAACCGCGGCGTCATGTCCCAGCCGCTCTCGGCCTCGGCGAGGTCATGCAGCATGTTAATGTCATAGTAACGGGATAACCCCTCGTAGACTTGCCGGTGATTGGGCTTGGCTTGCCCGAGCCAGACTTCATGGTATTCCCGCTCGGCGGCGGCAATCATCTTATCAAGCCATTTTTGTTCTAGGCCAAACGCTTCGTACACGTCGTAAATTAAGGAAGTAAAAAACGGTGCCTGACTACGACCCATCAGGTACGTCCGTGAAGCGTTGGGGATAATGCCGAAGCGATCAATCAGCGAAGCGAAGTTCTGGACAATGCCGACTAGTAGATCCTTGTGGACATCATGCAGCAACCCCTGCGCCATAAAGTAGCTGTCCCAGTAATAGAGCTCGTTGAAGTCGAATTCGTTGCCCTCGGTGTAGGCTGGCACTAGATACGGGTGCGGCATACCGATAAGCGTATCGACGTCTTTGGGGGTTTCGCGCTGCAGCTTTTGCCAGTGTTCGGCAATGTACACCCGAGCTTTGGTGACATCGGTTGGATGTAGCTTGATGTGTGATTTATGTAGTGCGGTGAGTAAGCTTTTTGGTCGTTTTATCATAGTGTTTTATGTGTTGTGATTACCTAAAGTAAGTTTGCACGAAGTACCATAGGTAGCATATCATTAAGTATAACTGGATTGTCATGAACAACCAATCAACACAAATACACCCTAAGGGCCACCATAAGCCATTTCGCACTCGTCACTTAACGCTCGCAGGAGCTGCTACTGTGTTGTTTATTGTATCTAGCCTGTCATTACTGCTGTTTTATCTATTTACGCCACTGCAGCTACCGCCATACGCGACAACGCAAGTGCGCGGACAACAGACTTCTCAAGCCGGTACGGTAATCCGATCCACGCTCGGATTTTCGACAGTAATTGATGATTTCGCGCTTGACATCACGCTACAATCCGCCAATCAGGAGACAATTATTCTCAATGATACATCGGCGACACCTCGAAACATTACAAGTATTGAACTACGGCCACAGCTAGGCGCGATTCAGCCGAGTGCTGCTGCCAGCACACTGGGGGTTTATCATTCATCTGCTCAACAGCTCGATGAACTGTTGGCGGAGTTTGAGCAAGCTGAGTACCAGGTTGCTGCGTTAAGTGAAGAAAAAATTGGTGAGCTAGTGCTCAGGCGCACGGTGTATCAATACCAAGACAAAGATATCTATAGTGTGGTCTGGCAGCCAGTGGATGAGCAACACGAGCTAACCATTGTACTGCGCGGACTGATTGGCGATAGTAAAGTGCCCAAGCTCTATGCTGATGTGATTGAACAAATTCGCCTCGGTGAAACGTTGGGGCTGCAATTGCTTGGACGATCGTCATCTAGTGACTGGGTAGGACGCAGTGATTCAACCCGTCGGTACTTGTCTGATTTAGTCTCGCCAGCAGTAGTGAAGCTCTATCATGTGGTGTGCGCTGAGGTGAACTTTAGCTTCCAGGATATTCCTGACGCCCAGTGCCGAGCAACGACTGGCTCTGGCTTCTTCGTCTCGAGTGAAGGACATATTGCCACCAATGGCCACGTGGTCGTGTTTGAGCCAGAAGATGCCATAGTTGATGCCTTGTTAAATAATCCAATGCAGTTGTCGAGCTTTCTTGGTGATGTCGTTGGGCTAAACGATCAAGAAATAGCCAGTCTTGCGTTTCAGCCAGAGCGGCTTGCCGCAGTCGTGTCGCAGATTTATGAACTTCCTGAAGGAGCTGCCGAGTTTAGCGCCAAAGACAAAGTCATCCTAGCGGCAATTGGCGATACACCACTGCTACCTCAAACTGAAGAGGAGATATTTGAACTATTCAACTTTCGTGACACCGCTAATATTAAACAAGCTGAGTTACTTGGTTTTAGCTACTCTGGCAAAGATCAGCTGGTCGTTACCAGTGGTGATGAACGTGGCTTCTCACAAAGTGACATCGCGCTACTAAAAATTCGACAAGATAACACTCCGCTGATTCGCTTGGCTCCACCGGCAGACATCCAGCCCGGGCAACCAATTACCATCCTTGGCTTTCCGTCAGATGCCGAAAACGAACTCGTCGACCCTAACGAGCTAGTGGTCTCGACAACCAATGGCACAATCAGCTCAATCCGAACTGCTGCTGGCGGACAAGGCAATCTACTGCAAACCGATGCCGATGCTTCACAGGGCAATAGTGGCGGACCAGCAGTTCTGCCAAATGGCCGAGCCGTGGGACTGCTCACCTATCGGTTTAAAGACGAGACATCCCAAAACGCTGCGAAAAGCTACTTGCGTGATATCGCTGATCTGCGCTCACTCATTGAGTCTGAACTGCTTAGTCTAAACGTCAATAGCACTACCCAACAAGCTTGGAGCAATGGCCTGGAGTTATTTGCCAATCAGCGGTTCAGCCAGGCGCTTGAACAGTTTGCCGTCGTCAAGGAACAGTACCCGCCGCATCGCCTGGTAGACAGGTATATTACTACGAGCGAAGACTATATCGAGCAAGGACTGGAGCGCTCGTCACCACTCGCTCAAGTGATGGGGCTAACCGGTGGGCTTGGCCTATTGGCAGCTTCTGGGCAATTACTACATCGACACCACCAGCACCACCGCGCATTTGTTCGTCGTCAAAATCAAGTAAGTGGCGGCGAACCAAATGGAGACCCATCTGCAAAAAACGAAAATACTAACGAGAGCGAGAATCCCCATGAACAAGCCTAGCTATCCAGCAGAGTCTATCGGAAGTCGCATGTCAACTGATGTGCCAGTATACCAAGTAGACACACAGTTCCGCGACATTAAAGAAGCGGTGTTTAGCAAAAAATGGTCGAGTGTACGCACGGTGTATATTGTCGATGCCCATGGCAAACTCGTCGGGCTCGTCGATCTAGCTGACATTGCAGTTACCGATGACTCGCTAATGCTTGGTGACATCATGCAAGAGCCAACTGAGATACTGCATCCTGAATCTGACCAGGAAAAGGCTGCCTATTTAGCAATTAAGAACGACGAGGTCGCCATACCTGTCACTGATAAACACGGCGTCTTCTTAGGAGCGATTACCGCTCATTCCATTATTGACATCATGCATGAAGAACATGTCGAAGACGCGCTGTTGGGTGCTGGTGTTCGCGACAGCACCAACTCTAGTGTCATAAAGCTGATTCGAGCACGCACTTCTCTGCTAGTGCGCTCACGAACGCCTTGGCTGATTGTTGGCCTCACGCTAAGTATGGGGCTCGGTTTGATAGCCAGCTTCTTTGAGGAAACCTTAGAAAAATCGATTGCCTTGGCCTTTTTTATACCGGTAATTGTGTACGTCGCTGATTCAGTTGGCACCCAGGCCAGCACGATTGCAGTACGAGCTTTGGCAATTACCAAGTTAAACTTTTTGCGTTACCTGCAAAAAGAGTTAGCGGTTGGTGTCTTGCTAGGCTTGATCATGGGAGTGTTCGGCGCACTTGGAGCGTTGCTAATCAGCCAGACAGTAAATGTAGCATTGGTAGTAGGGCTAACACTACTTACTGCCTGCACGCTAGCGACTATCCTCGCCTCAGCTGTCCCATTTACACTCAAGCGGCTCGGCAAAGATCCAGCACTTGGTAGTGGGCCACTAGCAACAGTCCTGCAGGATATATTGAGTCTGGTGATTTACTTCCTCTTCGCGATGGCAATAATTGGTTAGCGCCTAGCAAATGCCAGGAAATAGTGACCAAGAGCTGGCTGGCACTAACGTGTCAATAACTAATAAAGCGCATAGCGCCACTATTTCCTACTCCTACTTCTTGACTCCTGCTCGTTAATTAGTTGCGTTTGCG
>SLHW01000038.1 GCA_007135955.1 Candidatus Saccharimonadota bacterium | reverse complement strand
GGTGAATTTTTTGCTTGGTTTGGCCAGTGTTTTTGGTCATAATTTCTTCAAGTAGCCTTTTAACGCGCAGGCTTTCTCTGAGATCAATCTCTTGGTCGGTGACCCTACCTCGTGTGCCGCTGGATGGCTGGTGAATCATTACTGTCGAGTGTGGCAAGATTGCTCGTTTACCCTTGGTGCCGCTACTTAACAAAAAGGCTGCGGCGCTTGCCTGGACTCCTATCCCTATCGTCTGTATGTCCGAGCGAAGATATTGCATAGTGTCATAAATGGCTAGGGCATCATAGACATGACCGCCTGGGCTGTTGATATAAAAGTAGATATCTTTCTTGCTGTCATTATCGAGAAAAAGCAGCTGAGCAACAATCAAGTTGGCGGTGTGCTCATTTACATCACTACCTAAGAAAACGATGCGATCCTTAAGTAGACGTGAATAAATATCATAGGCGCGCTCCATACGGCCTTCTTGCTCAATAACTGTTGGCACCAACACTGATGCTATATTAGACATGAAAAACTCCTTGCTTTGACTGCCTTCACGATACGCTATTTAGCACTCGCTAGTCAAGAGTGCTAAATTACCTGTTATCACTAGTAGTGTACAGGTGGCTGATTTGCTGCTCGTCGTTCTTTAATGGCTTTTTGTGCTTCCGACCACTCATTAGGACCGAAAAATCTTTCTTTTTTCTGTTTGCGACGACTTTGAGCTTCGGATTTTGTTTTTAAGGCTTCAAGTGTTGGTTCATCAACTTCACGCAACAGGCGCCGAGCACTCCGTCCACTAGGAGACATATTCCCAACGCTAACCATACCCTTAGCGACAATCGAAGCCCCAACTTTTTTAATACGATCGGTAAATGAATCTGGATCTTCAGGTATGGATTTATTTTCTAAGTGCTGTTCGTGCCTAACGCTATAACCGTCGAGTACTGCCTTTGCGCCACCGACAGCAACCTCAAGTTCATTGACCGGTAAACTAACTGAGGGTAATTCTTGCAATCTGGCGAGCTTCAAGCTAGATTCTGTGCGATTGGCTGTCTGGAGGTGATTTGAATCTAACGAAACTACACCTGCCTCTGCATCTTTTATCATCGCTTTTACTACTTGATAAACATCGTCAACCAGAGATAGCGGCAAGCGAACCTGCTCATTACGAACAGGAAATTTAGGTTTTTCGGGTGAATGTATCTGTGCTTCTGTCATTTTTTATTACACACTGCTTTTATCTTAAACGCTTATGTTAAGCAGATATTAACATAAATTTTAGTGTATTGCGAGAATGCGAAAGTCAAACACTAACTATTTTTGGTATCTTCTTCACCCATGAATATTGATTCGTTGTTCAGCGGGCCAAAATCTGTATCTGGGTAATAATATTTTAGCTGCCTTGCAGCTGCCTCTTTTGCAGGTTGGCGGGTAATTAATTCGATCTGCTCTCCAGCAACTCTGAAAAGACCGCGTAGCCCTCGGACTAACTTACGGGAATCCATCTCAGCTAATTCAGATTGAGAACTAGTAGCTTCTGTGCTCTCTGGGAGGATATCTCGTTTTTGACTAATGTAATCCATAAGACTATTTTAATACTTTTATGAGTATATGTCAATCTTTTGTAGCATAGGCTGCTAGTTGGGCGACTGTTTTTTCGCTCAACATCCGAGAAGCGATATTGTGACGAGATTCTGGCTTATCAAGTTCTTGCTGCATCTGCGGGTCTTGATATTGGCCTTTGAGTACCTGCATCCGCATCTCGAGCTCTTCGGGAGTTACCTGAATGTTTTCTTTTTCAGAAATTTCACTGAGCACAATACTTGCTTTAACACGTTCTTCGGCCTGCTCAGCGAGCTCTTTCTTTTTGTAATCTTCTTCAGTCGTACCCTTTAATTCTAAAAATTCTTTGATTGTTTGGCCACGGTACGTCAAATTTTGTTTGAGTTCATCCATCATACGACCAATCTGATCGTCGATGAGTGCCTGCGGAATATCCAGCTTAGTATATTTAGTGATTTTACGAACTAGCTCTGACTCATACTGAGTATCAGATTGACGTTGCTTCTCAATCTGTAATTCTTTTTCGATATCCTTACGAAGCTGATCGACTGACTCGACAGGACCTACGGTCTTAGCAAAAGCATCATCGAGCTTCGGTTTTACAACCTCTTTAACGTCTTTGATAGATACAGTGAATGTCACTTTTTCACCAGCAAGCGTTGAAACACCGTAATCTTTAGGAAAAATCACATCGAAGGTGGTTTCATCACCAGCCTTCTTGCCCTCGAGGTTATCCTCAAAACCAGGAATAAAGGTTTTGCTGCCAAGTACTAATGGATAATCTTTACCATCAGCACCCTTGATGGCTTTGCCGTCTGTATCTTTTCCGGCAAAGTCGATTAGCACTTGATCGCCGTTTTTTGCGGTTCGCTTTACTGATTTTTTCTCAGCGGACTGAGTAAGGAGATTTTCAATTACTTCGTCAACCTCTTTTTTAGTAACTTCAGCAGTCTTTCGCTCCAGTTTGATTTTTTTGTAATCAGGAAGCTTCACCTCACCGAGCACAGCAACCTTCGCCTCAAAAGTAAGCTCGGTAAATGGTACAAATGACTTAATTGCAAGCTCTGGTCGATCAACTGGTCGGAGATTATGCTCTTTTGCCGCCTTGGGATAAAGCCGTTGAACGACCTCTTCAATAAATTCTTGTTGATATAGCTGCTGGTTGATGTTCTTCTCGACAACTTCTGGCGGCACCCTACCGGTCCGAAAGCCAGAAACTTTTACGTCTTTGCCTAATTTTTTTAGGACGTCGCGACGTACTTCTTCGAGTTCAGCCTTGTCAGCCTTTACTGTCAATACTGCTGATGTTTTGGTTGGTCGTGTAATCTCTATGTGCATAAGTTTCCACTCTAGCAAACCGTTGCCAGCTTGTAAAAAGTTTCCTCTGTTTTAGCCTAGTAGCTTCTGGCTAATCTCGTCAATGCCGGCCTTGAATTCTTCGCCGGTTTGGATATTGCGTAGACTTAACTGTCCGCTTTCTAGCTCTGATTGGCCGATAAATAGCACATACTCGATGGCTTTTTTCTCGGCTGCCTTGATTGACTTCTCAATTTTACGATTACTCACGTCAAGCGCAACATTAAGCTTTTGCTCACGTAGGGTGGTCACTATACCAATTGCAGCCTGATAGGTATCGCCAACACAAACAACGTAAACATCTGTTTCAGTTGATAGCTCTGGCAATAAATCATGAAGTTCTAAAAAGTTCTGAAGAGTATGATCGCCCATTCCAAAACCGACGGTTGGGACTGGCTCGACACCGAAATCAGCGACCAGACTATCGTAGCGACCACCACCAAACATTGACCTATTATTTTCAGGATGCCTATCAAATACTTCAAAAACGATGTCAGTGTAATACTCGAATCCACGAGTGATTGCTGGGTCGAACAACACATTCGTAAGTCCCGAGCTACGACACAACTTCAGTAACTCCTCAAGTCTACTGATACTATCGTGATGCTGTAGTTTTTCATCAAGCTCAGCGAGTTGATTGGCCTCTGTTAGCCTTCGGACAAAATCGATTTTTTCACTTGATCCATCAACTAACTCGCTGAGTTGTTGATAAAAGCTTTTTTCTTCGATTTTTTGCAGCTTATCCAGCAGGCTCATGAACTGTCGTTTTTTATCATCAGTAAGCTGGAGGATTTCTTTGGCGATATAATCAAGCAGCAGACGACTACCAACCCTGATGGTATACATCTCATCAGATGCGCCATATGACTTCATTAAATCACTAATAAGCAGTAGAAGCTCATGCTCGGCAGTAATCGAGTCATCCCCAAAAATATCTATGTTAAGCTGATAAAATTCACGGCCTCGGCCACGCTGCATCCGCTCATAACGCCAGCACTGCGGAATCGAATACCAGCGCAGCGGGTAGCCGAGTTCTTGTCGCTTGCCAGCAACCATCCGTGCCACAGTTGGGGTCATCTCTGTGCGCATTGTCACGCTTCTGCCACCACGATCTTCAAAAGTATAGGTCTGCTCTTTTATTATTTCTTGATTGCCTTTTTGTAAATATAGATCAGTCGGTTCAAGAATTGGTGCATCATACTCTTCATAGCCATAGCGGCTGCAAACTGAACGCATTACAGCAAAAAGGTAGCTTTGTAATCGCTTGTCTTCCGGATAAAAATCACGTGCACCCTTGTACGACTGTGTTGATAACTTTGTCATAATTATGCTCCATTGTATCAGAACAGGGTGAGTAAAGCATTGCAGCCGCCAGAAGAATAAAGGGGTCCCCGCAAAAAAAATCTTTTTTGTGGAGTTAAGGAGAAGGCAAATTGAGGTTGCTGAGAGTTTTGCGATCTTGTAGCAAATATCCGAGAAACCTCACTTGTACATTTCGACGTGGTGGCGCGGGAGAGACTCGAACTCTCACACCTTGCGGCACTAGTTCCTAAGACTAGCGTGTCTACCAATTCCACCACCGCGCCAACGAGGTGAACGACATTATTGTACCGATAGCCTGCCCTCGAACGCAAACTAAAGTTAGGCGTGTTTGTAATAATGCAAGCTTCCGCCAGCGTGCTTTTGTGACTTAATCAGTTTTAAGCCTGGTATTACTAACAACTCTTCGGCAGCAGGAAGCGACAAGACATAGGTCCCATTTGACGAGAGATGCTGAGCTAATTTCTTCAGTGTTTTATGCTGTGGCTTTTGATACGGTGGATCACACACAATGATATCGAACTCTACTTCCCTATTCTGACTGGACCAACTGGCAACATTTGCGCACGTCGCCTTAATCTGCTGTTCGCATTCAAGCGATTCGATATTTTCTACGAGAAGCTGATACGCTGACTTATCTCGTTCAATGGCAGTAGCTTGTCTGGCGCCTCGACTAATCGATTCGATGGCTATCGCACCGGTGCCAGCAAACGCGTCAAGAACGCTTAAGCCTTCAATATCTCCAAGTGTATTGAATAATGCGCCTCGCATACGATCGCTCATAGGATGAGTTCGCTTGGTACGAGGTGAGCCGAATATTCTACCTCTTAGCCTGCCTGCGACTACACGCATCACAATTCTTTACGAGCCGTCGGCTCGATTACTCCGGCGTCGATACAGGCGCTATGCCAAGTAAGTGTGACGCATTTAACAATAGTCGGGCCAAGTTTGTGGCGGACTTGATGGGCGAGCTTCGGTGTCCAGCCAGTTTGGTAGTAACGGTCATACATCTCAAGGGCAGCAATTTCTCTCGCAGCTCGCTGAAACAGCTCAAGATAGCCGACTTCTTCAAGCGTCTCAATGTCTTCATCCGTTGGTACAGCTTCACCAAAACCGAGAGGTGCAATGAGCATCGCAATGCCCCACTCAAACAATCCATGGGTTGTAATCAGTCCTTTCGGTCCCCACATCTTCCAGTTATTCTTCAGGCGATCTTTAGCGGATTGGCCAGGCATCACGATTTTTTTAAAGATGGTCGTGCGGCCCTCGATTGGTTCACCACCACGCAGTGAAACTAACTCTTTCTCGTATGGATAATGGTGAGCTGGTGTGAGCCCATCAACCAGGGCGTGTGACAGCCATGCTGCCTCGAAGGCTGCACTTTCATTGCTGCCTTTTTTGAGTTGCTTGACGAGATTTTCATAGTGCTCACGGATTAATTCAAGTAGCCCAGAGTCTGATTTATCAAACGGACTATAGTAATGCCAGGGTTCATCCTTGGCAGGACTTTTGCGTTTTATGCCATCGGGCCCATTTTTACCCTCAAACCGCAGAATATCGCGCTTAGCTGGAAAGCGAAGCTCTGTATCAGTGATTTTACCCAGGTGTTTACGAGCGACCTTGTCAATTTTCTGGTGCGCACCAATAATCCGACCAGAAAATTTTGTCATGGTTGAACCAGAATACATTTTGTTATATCTTTCCTTCGAATTACGTTAAGAAATCGTGTGCGGACTTGATGATTAATGAAGATTTGTCACTGTGCGTAGCCGACTGACTCGTTTATGTAGCTCTGGGTATTGTAACAAATCCTCTTTTTTATCAAGGAACTCTCGTGCCGAAGCTCTAGCGGACTCGATTAGTTCAGTATCGGTTAGTGATGCAACCCGTAGGTCAAGTGCTCCATGCTGCATGGTGCTAAACAATGACCCCGGACCCCGTAGTTCGAGGTCAAGCTCAGCCAGCCGGAAGCCATCATACGATGACTCAAGTGCTCGCAAGCGACGACTTGGCTGAACATTCTCTGAAGTGACAAGATAACAATGGGCTTGGTGATGAGAGCGACCCACCCGACCTCGTAATTGGTGTAGCTGCGCCAGACCGAATCGCTCGGCACCTTCAATAATCATCATAGTAGCATTTGGCACATCTACGCCCACTTCAATGACGGTTGTGGCAACAATAATGTCAAGTTCATGCCTGAGAAATGCTTGCATCACCTTTTCTTTTTCAATTGGTTTTTGTTTACCATGAAGTAAGCCAACTCGATACTTACGAAACGCTCCACTTATTAATGATTCATACATAGTTGTAGCTGAAGGCACTTTTAATGCTTCCGATGGTTCTATCAGCGGACAGACAACAAAGACTTGTCTGCCTGCCTCTAGCTGCTGGCGTGCGTCACGATACATCTGTTCTCGACCTTTTGCAGTAGCTAAAGTAGTAATAACAGTTTTACGCTCGGCTGGTTTTTCTTTGAGTAGTGATATATCCAGTTCGCCGTAGAGCGTTAGGGCGAGACTACGCGGTATCGGGGTCGCTGTCATGTGAAGCACATGTGGCATATGGCCGGCTTTTTCTTGGAGTTTTTTTCGTTGGTCGACGCCAAAACGATGCTGCTCGTCAACAATCACTAAGCCAAGTTGCTGCATGGTAACCTTCTCGGTTATTAAAGCGTGGGTTCCAACAATAAACTTTACTGATCCATCAGCAATCTTTTTATGAGACTGGGTCTTTTGCTTAGTGCTTAGTCCACCTGTTAATAATGCAACATTATCCGAAAAGCCAAGCGGGTGAAGTAACTTCTTGATAGTGGCAAAATGTTGCGTAGCAAGCAGTTCAGTCGGCGCCATAAAAGCAACTTGATAGCCTGCCTGCATCGCCATAACTGCTGCCATACAAGCGACAACCGTCTTGCCGGACCCAACGTCACCTTCTAGTAATCGGTTCATCGGCTCACTCCGCTCCATATCTTGGTATATTTGCCAGACAGCCCGACGTTGACTGTCAGTTAAATCAAACGGTAGCTCAGCAACAAACTTGATAGCGAGCTCTTTTTGAAAAGGCACTATTAACGCTGTATCCCGTCGAAATTCAGCTTTATTTATCAGCGCAGCAAGTGTTAACTCAAAGACCTCTTCAAAGCCATAGCGAGTCTTCGCTGCTGTGAGCTTTTCGCTAGAGTCAGGAAAATGTAGCTGAGAAAGCGCTTCACTGCGCGAAATGAGCTGCTGATTATCAATTAGCCACTCGGGAAGCGTCTCTTCGATAGAGCG
>SLHW01000027.1 GCA_007135955.1 Candidatus Saccharimonadota bacterium | reverse complement strand
CTTATGTCGATGTCCACGGTAAGTGCCGATATCTTTTAGTCGCTTAATGTTAGCACCGACTGATCGCTGGAGCTCACCTTCAACAGTGTATTCATCATTAATACAGTCTTGAATTTTCGAAATCTCTTGGTCGGTTAAGTCTTTCACTCGGACTGTTGGATCGATTTTAACTTTAGTTAAAATTTGTTCACTGATTTTTGGCCCAATACCATAGACATACGTCAAGGCTATGTGTACCTGTTTGTTATCTGGAATAACAACACCGGAAATTCGAGCCATAGTTAGCCTTGCCTCTGCTTATGCTTAGGTTTAAATTTATTGATAACATAGATCCTGCCTTTTCGGCGGACTATTTTATCATCCGGACTAATCTTCTTTACGCTGGCACGCACCTTCATGCGGATCATCTCCTTTGTTGTTTGTGATGACTCACTGCTTAATATATTGATAATTATTTGCGGAGGGTAATCCGACCCTTCGTAAGATCGTAAGGTGTCAACTCTACCTTCACGCTGTCGCCTGGAACAAGTCGTATATAATACTTACGCATCTTTCCAGCGACGTGAGCTATAATTTGATGGCCATTTTCAAGCTCGACCCGAAATTGTGTTCCCGGTAATGCCTCTGTGATGACACCGTCTAGCTCGATTACTTCCTTATTTTTAGCCATACAAATATAACAAGACTTTATTATAGCAGCTTCGCTACGCTACTGTAAAGTGTTTTTTACCCATTCTTCTTCTTATCGGATTTTTTGCGAAAAATACGACGCTTTTTAGAATTTTTGTCAGTTGGCACATCGCCCGGTGTTACTTCTTCGTCACCTATTTCACCGAAGAAATCAGGCTGCTCGTACTGGTCATAGGTTATCATCAAGGCGCGTGATTCAATTTTACGAAGCGATTCAAGCGCAACCGCAACCAAAATCAGAATACTCGTACCGGCTATTGCGAGGTTATTGCCAAGAAAGACTTCTGCGATAATCGGTAGAGTTGCGATAAAGCCAAGTGACGTAGCGCCGAACAATGTCAGGCGGTTAACGACTTTGCTGAGGTGCTTTTCTGTTGCCTTACCTGGACGCACCCCCTCAATAAAGCCGCCTTGCTTTTGTAGGTTTTCTGCAATTTCTTTGGCGTTAAAAGTGATGTTGGTATAAAAGAATGTGAATAGAAACACCAGCAAAAAGTAGGCTGTAGGGTAAATATAGAAAGTCAAGCCACCTTCTATAAACGTTTGGGCAGTCGGTGGCACAAACCAAGTAGTTAAATTAGCACCAAGCTCTTGAAGTGTCGGATTAGCTGAACCGAGCATTAGTTGACCGGCAAAGCTTGGGATACTCAAGAAAGCTACGGCAAAAATAATCGGGATCACGCCGGCTGTAATCATCTTTACCGGAAGTGTCGTTGTCACTCCTCCGTATGTTCGATTGCCTTGTACGCGCTTAGCATACTGGATAGTCAACCGTTTTGCCGCCTCATTAAGCTTAACGACCAAAACCGTTAACACTAAGACAAACACAGTTATAATTGCGGCGACTATTAATTGTGTCTGGTTAATTGGCAGTGTTTGGCCAAACACATTCATTTGCGAGCTATCATCAATAATTGATCCACCGAGTGCTCGGATTGTTGGTGGTAGTTCACTGACGATGCTGGCAGTAATTAATAGTGATATACCGTTACCAACTCCTTTTTCGGTTATTTGCTCACCCATCCACATCAGGATCATCGATCCGCCAGTCAGTGTGCTTATCATAAGTACCCATTCCATAATGCCAACACCGGCTGATATGTCAGTTACTGCACCGCCTTCGATTGATGCAACCGCTTGACGAAGTAAGAAAATTGCACCAATGGACTGGATTATCGCAAGAGGAAACGTAAGAATACGGGTAATTTGATTGATCTTCTTGCGGCCAAACTCACCTTCTTTGTTCAAGGCCTCTAGTTTCGGAATAGCACGAGTAAGTAGCTGCATGATAATTGAGGCATTAATATACGGAATCAAGCCAACTATCATAATCGAGAAATTAGCAAGCGCTCCACCGGAAGCCAAGTTTAAGAAATTCAAGAATTGCGAACCGCCGCCAGCAGTTAATACCGTGTCAAGAACTTCGCGGAGCGTCGCTGGATCACTGACTGGGATCGGAATAACAGCCATAATACGAAACACCAAAAGTATACCCAGTACCGCCAATAGACGGTCAGTCATATCTTTATTGCTTAGTGATTTCCAGATTATTTTCCAGTTCATGTTTGTCTGATGTTATCCCCTCACATCGGATTACGTCTAGCAGGTAGTATACCGCATTATCATCAATCGATTATATAAATCTGACGTGAAATTTACTTATCCTCGCTAGCTTTTTTACTGCGTTTGACTTGCGGCACCTGAGTAAACGAACCGCCGGCTTTTTGGATAGCGGCAACTGCAGATTCACTGGCAGCTTGTAGTTTTACTGATTTTTTCTTGGTTACAGTACCTTTTGAGATAATCTTAACCTTCGTGTATGGACTTGGAATAAGCCCAGCATCGTATAATGAAAAGTTATCAATGGTTGCTGCACTAATTTCATCGAGCTGACCAGTGTAAATATTGTCAGCCTTGGGGCGAATTGATCGGAAGCCTGGAAGCTTCGGGATACGTTGCAGTAATGGGTTTTGGCCACCTTCAAAGCCGGGTCGTTTGCCGCTCCCAGCTCGTGAGCGTTGACCCTTGGTGCCACGACCTGCAGTTTTACCACGTCCGGCACTTATACCTCGTCCTGCTCGCTTAGCTTTTTTGGAAGCCGAAACTTGTAGTTCATTATATTTCATTACTTGCCTGCCTTTGCTGTTGCCTTACTTGCAGATTTCTTGGTCGCTGCTGGCTTTTTCTTCGTTTCGGTCTTAGTGGTTACCCATTTGTCTCGAGTCTCTAGTTGCTCTAAGGCTTTTAGTACTGCGTATGCAATATTAACCTTATTGGACGAGCCGAGGGATTTAGATAATACATCACTAACACCAGCGACCTCTAATACTACTCGAACTGCACCACCGGCGATAATACCGGTACCGGGTGAAGCTGGTTTTATTAAGACTTTTGCACCCGATACCTTCGCCTCTACTTCGTGCGGAATGGTGTGCTTATAGAGATTAACCTTTTGTAGATTTTTCTTCGCGGTATCGACGGCTTTAGTGATAGCTGTTGTTACATCAGCGCCTTTGGCAACTCCAATACCAACGGTGCCTTTGTGGTCGCCAACGACAACCAAAGCACGGAACCGGAAGCGACGGCCGCCTTTAACAACTCGTGCTACACGGTCAATGTTTACAACACGCTCGTCAAATTGTTTTTCTTCTCTGAAAGTCGGTTTATTGTTCTTGTCTTGAGCCATAATTAAAACTTCAGTCCTTCCTCACGAGCTGCCTCAGCCAGTGCTTTTACTCTACCGTGATACATTCTGCCGTTTCGATCTAGTACTACAGTGTCAATTTTTAGCTTTTTAGCCTTTTTAGCGATTTCTTTGCCGATATGTGCAGCCTTCTCTGTTCTTGTTCCTGACAATTTTGCACCGTGGCCGATAGTAGTTGCGGCTGCTAGGGTGTGGTGGGCATCATCATCAATTAATTGTACGCTGATGTGTAAACTGCTAATCACTATCGACATACGTGGGCGCTGTTTGGTGCCAGAAATCTTAGCGCGGATACGATTCTTGCGCTGACGTTGATTTATTCTTTTTTTCTCTAATCTATTCATAATTATTACCTAACTTAATTAAGCTTCTTTCCCAGATTTACCGCTTTTGCGAATAATACGTTCACCAACATAGGTAATTCCTTTGCCCTTGTATGGCTCTGGCTTGCGAAGAGCGCGGATCTCAGCAGCAACTTGTCCAACCTGCTGTTTGTCGATTCCCGACACTGTCACAACGTTTTGCTCTACGCTAGCGACTACCCCTTGGGGCAATGAATAAATAACATCGTGGGAATATCCCAAATTAAACTTCAAGTCAGAGCCCGCAAGTGCTACTCGAAACCCAACACCAGTAAGTTGGAGCTTTTTTTCAAAACCCTTGGTGACACCAGTAACCATATTATCAATGAGAGTTCGCATCAAGCCGTGCTTAGCTCGATGCTTTGGCTCGTCTGAGGCACGTGAGACAATAATCTCATTATCTATTTGCTCAACAGTGATGCCTTTTTGCTTAGCTTGCGACAGTGTTCCTTTTGGTCCGGTGACAGTAACTTTGTCATCGTCGACAGTGATTGTCACGCCGCTGGGAACAGTGATCGGCAGTTTTCCTATTCGACTCATATTATTTCCTTTAACCTTACCTTTAATACACTCTACAAATTACTTCGCCACCAACACGTTGCTTCTTGGCTTCTTCACCAGTCATCATACCCTTGCTAGTTGACACTATAACGATACCGCGACCACGCTTAACAGTAGGTATATTGTCTGCATTAGTATAGTAACGACGACCAGGCTTGCTCATGCGGGCTATCTCGGTGATTTTTGGGCTGCCAGCTGGTTGATATATTACAATCTTCATCAGTTTGCCAACTGCTGCAGGCTCAACTGAAACTTCTTCGATGAAATTATTTTTTGCTAAGATTTCAGCTACTGATTGCTTAACGTTTGAATGAGGCACATATACTTCGTTCTTTTGTACGGCAACTGCATTACGAATACGTGTAAGCATATCTGAAATTGGGTCATTTAAAATTGTTGCGTTATTCATATATATTCCTTTTCGTTACCAACTAGATTTCGTTACGCCTGGTATTTCGCCTTTGCTGGCATGCTCACGGAAAGCAATTCGCGATAAGCCAAACTGGCGCATATAACCCTTTGATCGTCCGGTCTGACTACATCGGTTGGTCTGGCGAGTAGGCGAAGAGTTACGAGGCAACTTGTGTAGCGCTTCATAATCACCGAGCTCTTTTAGCTCTGCTCGTTTCGCGGCATATTTATCAATCATAGCCTGACGTTTCTGATCTTGGACAACTTTTGCTTTTCTTGCCATAGTCTTACTCCTTATCCTCTTTCTCAAACGGCATACCGAATTTTTCTAGTAATGCTCTAGCATGCTCTGATTGCTGACATTTAATAACAAACACAGCCTGTAAGCCGTGAACAGTCGTGGTTTCTTCATAGCTTAATTCTGGAAATACCGACTGATCATTGATGCCGATACTGTAGTTACCTGAACGGTCAAAGGCATTTTTCTTCACTCCGCGGAAGTCACGAAGCCGAGGTAAGATTATGCTTATCAGTCTATCGGCGAATTCGTACATTCGATGTCCGCGAAGGGTTACTTTGAGTCCAATCTTATTGCCTTCGCGTAACTTGAAGCCGGCAACTGCCTTCTTAGCGGGAATTTCAATTGGTTGCTGGCCTGTAATTTTTCGGATGGTATTTGATGCTACTTCTAGTAATTTTTTGTCGTCTTTTGCTCGGCCAACGCCAACATTGACAACAATTTTCTCTAGTTTTGGTGCTTCGAAAATGTTCTCAAGGCCTAGCTCTTGCTGCAGCTCTTTGCGAATAGATTCATCATATGCCTGTTTCAGTCGTGGAATGTAAGTCGACTGAGTTTTTGTAGGTGATTGTTTAGTAGCCATGTTAACTTAATTCCTTTCCGGACTGCCGAGCAACTCGTATCTTTTCGCCCTTAGCATTAAACTTGTAACCAATGCGGGCTGGCTTCTTTTCAGAAGTACCCTTGGTTGCTGGATCAACAATGCCAACCTTGCTGACATGAAGCGGTTTCGTTTCTTCTATTATGCCGCCTTGAGGATGTTCACGATTCGGCTTGAGGTGTCGCTTCACTGTATTAATACCCTCGACGGTAACTTTATTGAGTTTAGGGTGAGTGGCTAAAACTTTGCCAGTTTTACCCTTATATTTACCGGATCGAACAATAACGGTATCGCCTTTTTTTAATCGAATTTTGTAAATAGTTGGTGTAGCTTGTTTACTCATTAGAGTACCTCCGGTGCGAGACTGATGATTTTGCTATAGCCTTGATCGCGCAATTCACGCGGTACTGGGCCAAATATACGGGTGGCCTTTGGCAGCTTGTCATCACCAATAACAACTGCAGCATTATCATCAAATGCTATTGTTGAACCATCTGGTCGCTTGATTTTACTGCGAGTGCGGACAATTACTGCACGTACAACTGACTTTTTCTTAACAGTGCCATTAGGGGCAGCTGCCTTGACTGATGCAACTATTACGTCACCAACTCGAGCGTACCGTCGCCGAGTACCACCGAGTACACGAATACAAAGTAATTCCTTTGCACCAGAATTATCGCAGACTACCACTCGGGATTCTTGCTGAATCATGCTGCCTCCTCCTCTTTCGGTGATTGGCCAGGAGCTGGTTCTTCGTGAGTAATCGGTGCACGAGTAATCACCTCTGCTAGAGTGAAGCGCTTACGGCGACTGATGGGCCGTGTCTCTTCAATTCGAACAGTATCACCAATAGCCGCGTCGCTTTTCTCGTCATGAGCAATAAACTTTTTGGTAACAGTGTACTGCTTTTTGTAAACAGGGTGATTTTTACGGTTCTCGATAGCAACGACAATCGTTTTGTCAGCCTTGTCTGATGTAACAATTCCAGTAAATGATTTAGCCATTGCGCGTCTCCTTAATTAATTGCTCGCTAAGTACTGACATGACACGGGCAAGATCTTTGCGTTTGTGTCGAATCGCACGAACATTTTGTAGCTCACCAGTTCGAACTTTACGGCGCATAACAGCAAGTTCATCACGAATCTGCGAGCTTTGCTTGGTGAGTTCCTCAGTGGACATTTTTCGAATCTCAGAAATGGTCATCTATCTATCCTCCTTGACCAAAAACCTAGTTTTGATAGGGAGCTTATGGGCCGCCAATCGCATAGCTTCACGTGCAACTTCTTCGCTTACGCCAGACATCTCAAACAGAATGGTTCCTGGTCGGACCTTGGCAGCATAAAACTCAGGATTGCCTTTGCCTGAACCCATCTTTGAGCCTACGCCTTTTCGTGACACGGGTGTGTGTGGAAATATTCGTATCCAGATTTTGCCACCTCGTTTGATGTAGCGAGTCATCGCCTGACGAGCTGATTCAATTTGTCGACTTGTAACTCGCTCGTGGCCCTGTGCCTGCAAGGCGAATTCACCGAATGAAATGTAGTTACCAGCTGTAGCAGGCCCCTTGATACGACCCTTGAATACCTTGCGGTGCTTCGTACGTTTTGGCATTAACATTATCGTGCTTCTCCCTTGTAAATCCAGACCTTCACTCCAATAATCCCAGAACCAGGATATTGGGCTCTTGCTGCATGATAGTCAACATCAGCTCGCAGTGTGTGAAGTGGGACACTGCCTTCAACAGTCCGCTCCATACGACTCATTTCTGCGCCACCCAAACGACCAGCTACTTCAATACGGATACCTTTAGCACCAGCACGCATAGTTGCCGCTGCTGCCTGCTTAGTCGCACGACGAAACGCAATACGCTTTTCTAGCTGATAAGCAACGTTTTCGGCAACCAGCTTTGCATATAGTTCTGGCTTTTTAATCTCTTCGATGTTGACGCGTGTTGGTACGCCGTAAATTTTTTCGATGGCTGTCTTTAGTTCTTGAACACCAGCTCCACCACGTCCAATCACTACGCCAGCCTTTGCTGTTTGGATAGTAACAGACACCTGATTAGGAGATCGCTCGATATCGACTTTATTAATTGATGCACGAGCACCAAGCTTTTTATCAATGAGTTTACGGACATCAAGATCTTGCGTAAGGTACTTTGCATAATCTTTCTTATCGGCAAACCATTTGCTTCGCCAATCCTTGTTGGTCTGGAGGCGCATGCTTATCGGATTAACTTTTTGTCCCATTATTTTGCCTCCTTTTTTGTGGCTGACTTAGTGGTTTTCTTAGTAGTCTCAGATGCTTTGGCTGGCTTCTTCTTAGCTTGACGTTTTTGACCATCAACAACTACTCGTATGTGCGAAGTTTTATTTTCGTACGGTAGTGCACGACCAAATGCGGCAGGCTTGTACCTTTTATAGCGAGGGCCAGGCGTTACGGTAATTTCCTTAATATAAAGTGAATCTGGCTGGAACCCATGGTTATAATCTGCGTTAGCGACAGCGCTCTCAATTGCCTTACGAACTGCAGTAGCTGATCGACGAGGTGTATGTTCTAAAATAGTAATCGCTTCAGTGACGGTTCGATTGCGGACAAGCGCAACAACAACGCCAACCTTGCGTGGTGAAATCTTTACAGCCTTAGCGGTTGCAATAACTGACATTACTTATCTCCCTTTGCTAATTTGCCGCCATGGGAACGAAACTTCCGAGTTGGTGCAAATTCACCAAGTTTGTGACCGACCATATTTTCAGTGATAAATACCGGTACATGAACCTTGCCATTGTGCACAGCAATCGTTCGTCCAACGAATTCAGGAGGAATAGTACTAGCGCGCGCCCACGTTTTCACGATGGTGCGATTATCACTGCCAAGTGCTTCAATTTTCTTTGCAAGCTTGGGGTCTATAAATGGTCCTTTTTTAAGTGATCGACTCATATATACTATCTCCTATTTACGTTTCGCCTGATGGCGACTTCTAACTATAAATTTATTCGTACGCTTACGACGTCGTGTACGGTATCCAAGGGTTTTCTGTCCCCACGGAGTCATTGGGTGACCACCTGGACCATGCGAACCACCGTCACCACCACCGTGCGGGTGATCAACTGCATTCATTACAACTCCGCGAACTGTTGGACGCCGACCTTTGTGACGATTACGTCCAGCTTTACCAACCTTAATGTTCTTGTGTTGCTCATTGCCAACTGCACCAAGGCTTGCCGTACAGGTCTTGTGGACGGTGCGTACTTCGCCGCTTGGTAGCTTAATCTGTACTCGATCACCTTCTTTAGCAACTAGTTGCGCTCGCGCACCAGCAGATCGTACAATCTGGGCACCACGACCGGGTTCTAGTTCTATAGCATGTATAACGCTGCCGGCTGGAATACTTTCAAGCGGAAGTCGATTGCCGTGCTCAATATCGATCTCTTTGCCGCTCTCGATAACATCTCCAACTGACATTTTTGCTGAAGCAAGGATGTAGTGCTGCTGGTTGTCTTGATCAGTGATGCGAGCGATGCGAGCACTGCGGTTTGGATCATATTCAATGGCGACTACCTTAGCCTTAGTTCCACTTGGCAGATTGAAGCTAACGTTGCGGTAGAACACCTTTGCTCCGCCACCACGATGGCGAGTGGTAATTCGACCCTGATTATTGCGACCGCTGTGTTTTTTCTTGACACTGCGTAACTTTTTGACGGTTCCCTTTTCAGTAATGGCGCTCATATCCTGGGTGGTCATGCCGCGCTGTCCTGGTGTGGTAGGTTTGTAATATCGTATAGCCATTACTTCTTCGCCTTTCTAGTAGCGACTTGCTGAGCTTTTTTAGCTTTTTCTTCAGCTTCATCTATTGCTGCAAATACCGGTATGTAGTCGCCCGACTTCACTGTAACGTAGGCTCGTTTCACGTCATTGCGTTTGCCTGGCGTGGCTCGACCACGACGATTAATCATTCGCTTGGCTTTACCTTTTACATTCATGACATTCACTTTTGTTACTGTGACGCCAAACTCATCTTCCACTTGTTTCGCTATCGTGGTCTTGTTGGAGCTTTCGCCAGAGACATCAAACACGTAGGTGTCATCGTCTTTACTCAATCCGTAAGCCTTTTCACTGACTCTTGGTAGTAATACAAGCTTAGTCATTGCTGCCCCCAAGCCAAGTTTCCAGTGTCGCAATAGCAGACTTTTCAACAACTATAGTGTCAGCGTTGAGAACATCAAAGACACTAAGATGCTTTGTACGAATGAGGTTCACCTTTGGCAGATTATTAGTAGCCCGCTTGAGCGTGCTAGATATTTCATCAACGACTAGCAGTACTTTACCTTCAAAACCCATTTTTTGCTGGAGCTTAACAAATTCTTTGGTTTTGCCATCTTTTACTTCTAGGCTATCGATAACGACAAGAGCGCCCTCGCTAAGCGCAATACTGAGAGCCTGTCGCAGAGCGGAGCGCTTAGCTGACTTGTTGACTTTTTTGGTATAGTTTTCGTTTCCAGTTGGGCCGAATGTAATACCACCACCACGCCAAAGTGGACTACGTATTGATCCTGCTCGAGCTCGGCCGGTGCCTTTTTGCTTCCAGGGCTTACGACCACCGCCACTCACTTCACCACGAAGCTTGGTAATTGCTAGGTTTTCTCGCCCATTAGCGAGATAGGCAACGTATACCTGCTGTAATAAATCATGAGAAGTCGGTACTTTGTCAAACACTGTTTTAGGTAAAGTGACCTTGCTAGTTGATGCTGCACCTGATTTAGTGTAGAGCTTTGGTGATTTCATAATCTATACCTCTCCCTTTACTAAGACGATGCTTTTCTTTGGTCCTGGAACTGCACCAGCCACACCGAGAAGTTGTAGCTCGCTATCAACGTAAGCTATTTTTAGATTCTTAACAGTAACGCGTTCTGCACCCATACGCCCAGGCATTTTCTTGCCCTTGAAAATCTTTTGTGGATACATCGAGCCAATAGAGCCAACTCGGCGAGTAGCACCTTTTGCTCCATGACTTTTACGTTGACGTGAAAAGTTGTGCCGCTTAATCGCGCTAGCAAATCCTTTACCCTTGCTCGTTCCGGTAACTGTAACCTTATCTCCAACTGAAAAGACCTCTGGTGATAATGTGCTACCAACCTTGAGGTCTTCTGAAACTTCATCAACTCGAAACTCACGCATAATGGCGAGGTCTTGCTTAACTGACTTTAGGTGACCAGCTTGAGGTTTTGAAATATTTTTAGCAGGCTCACTAGCTACTTGTACTGCAGTGTAGCCGTCAATATCTTGGGTTTTTACCTGAGATATGACATTAGGACTAGCGGAAAGCAAGGTAATAGCAGTCTCGGTACCATCTTCGTTGATGATACTTGTCATGCCGACCTTTCGTGTTATTAAAGCTTTCATAGCGTGTTTACATTCCTCTTATTCATCTCTGTTAAAATTTACTAATTTTCTGGGCATTAAAACACTTGGTGGCTCACTAGTTTCCATAACACAGCGTGCTCTTCGGACCCTTTGAGCGGACCAAGCTACCCTAGAGGTATATTGATATACCAAGGTAGATTAGCAGATAATAGTCGTATCTGTCAATATGTTGCAAAAACTACACTGTATACCTTGAACACCCCTCGTTCAGTTGGGCTACATTTTTATTTCAGCGTCGCAGCCAGCCGGTAATGATAAGTTCATAAGGCTATCGATTGTCTTTGCTGAAGGGTCAAACACGTCTATCAGCCGTTTGTGTGTACGCATCTCGAATTGCTCACGGCTTTTCTTGTAAACAAACGGGCTACGAACTACTGTGTATTTTGTTGTCCGGGTCGGCAATGGTATTGGACCGGCAATCTTTGCACCAGTACGAATAGCGGTATCTACAATTTGTTTTGCTGATTGATCAATGACCTTGTGGTCATAGGCTTTCAGCCGTATCCGAATTCGTTGCTTGCTTGTGTCGGTAGTTTGGCTTGTAGTTTTTTTCGTTTCTGCCATGTAGTTAACTCCTTTTACGCTACATTACTATTATGGAACACAGCTACAATTACGCCTGTGTTTTTGATTGATACTTACAGGTGATGTAACATCTTCCATGAATGATTAGAGCATGTCATAGACGACTTTTAGTCATCACATATTAAGTGATTTAAGTATACAACATCTTTGATAAAACACAAAAAGACTCCTCTCAAGCGAGGAGTCTTTTTAGTGACCTGTGATTTGCTCTTGCCTAGTAACTATTTGACAATTTTTGTTACAACGCCAGCACCAACAGTTTTGCCACCTTCACGAATTGCAAAGCGGAGACCCTGATCCATGGCAATAGGAGCAAGTAGCTTTACCTTAAACGTTACGGTGTCGCCTGGCATAACCATTTCTTTATCAGCTGGCAGCTCTACTTCACCTGTAACATCAGTGGTTCGGAAGTAAAACTGTGGTTTATAACCCTTGAAGAATGGAGTATGACGACCACCTTCTTCTTTCTTAAGGATGTACACCTCGGAGTCAAATTCAGTGTGCGGCGTAATCGAACCAGGCTTACAAAGCACCTGTCCACGCTCGATATCATCACGCTCAATACCACGAAGTAGTACACCAACGTTATCGCCGGCTTGCCCTTGATCAAGATTTTTCTTAAACATTTCAACACCAGTAACAACAGTTTTCTTAGTGTCACGGATACCAACAATTTCGATTTCTTCGTTAACTTTCACAATACCTTGTTCAACACGGCCAGTAGCAACAGTTCCGCGTCCCTTAATTGAGAAAACATCTTCGATCGGCATCAAGAAATCTTTATCTAGGTCTCGCTTAGGCTCAGGAATGTAATCATCCATTGCTTTAACGAGCTCCATGACAGAATCTTCGTTTTCACTGTCGCCCTCAAGTGCCTTAGTGGCGGAGCCTTTTACAATTGGACAATTTTCGTCGTATTCATATTTTGCAAGTAGCTCTCGGATGTCCATTTCTACGAGTTCTGTAAGCTCTGGATCAGCGAGATCCATTTTGTTCATGAATACAACAATCTTTGGAACACCAACTTGACGAGCAAGCAACACGTGCTCACGAGTCTGAGGCATAGGGCCATCAGCTGCTGATACCACTAAAACTGCACCATCAATCTGCGCAGCTCCAGTAATCATGTTTTTAACGTAGTCTGCGTGCCCGGGCATATCAACGTGTGCGTAGTGACGCTTTTCTGATTCATATTCTTGGTGCGAGGTAGCAATCGTGATACCACGAGCCTTTTCTTCTGGTGCGTTGTCAATCTTATCGTATTCGATTGGCTTATTTACGTCACTTGGAAGCTTTTTTGCTAGTACATGTGTAATAGCTGCGGTTAGTGTTGTTTTACCATGATCAACGTGACCCATGGTACCGACATTTATGTGCGGCTTACTTCGATCAAAATCTGCCATTATTGTAACGACTCCTTATTACCTTATTATTTTGCATGAGTAATTCGATCACTCACACGAGTTACCAAAATATCATAACGAAGATACACCTGTTTGTAAAGTATTTTTCGTTTATGAATTACTGTCTATCAGCAACGACTGCTTGAGCAACATTACTAGGAACATCAGCGTAGTGATCTAGCTCCATGCTTGAGCTAGCGCGACCCTGAGTCATGCTGCGAAGGTTGGTTGTGTAGCCAAACATCTCGGCAAGTGGGACGAACGCAGTAATCTCTTTGATGCCTGGCTGCAAGTCTTCCATCGACTCAACTCGACCACGCTTACTATTGAGGTCTCCGATTACGTCGCCCATAAATTCTTCTGGTACGACGACGACAACTTTCATAACTGGTTCCAGTAGAGTCGGCTTAGCGTTTTTCATTCCTTCTTTGAAGCCAATTGAGCCGGCTGCCTTAAAGGCCATTTCTGAGGAGTCAACATCATGGTAGCTGCCGTCGTATATCTCAACTTTGACATCTACTACCGGATACCCGGCAACGACACCGCTGCTCATTGCTTCTTTGACACCTTCTTCGACTGGCTTGATGTATTCCTGCGGAACAACACCGCCTTTGATTGAGTTTATGAATTCAAAGCCTTCGCCTTCTTCATTTTGCGATAATCGTACCCAAACATCACCATATTGACCGCGTCCACCAGATTGGCGAATGAATTTACCTTGAGCCTCGACGCCATCTTTGCGAATCGTTTCGCGGTACGCAACTTGTGGGGCGCCGATGTTAGCCTCAACGCCAAATTCTCGTTTCATGCGATCAACTAATATTTCGAGGTGTAGCTCACCCATACCACGAATAATTGTCTGACCGGTTTCGTCATCGACAGATATACGGAAAGTTGGATCTTCTTCAGCGAGTCGCTGGAGAGCTATCGACATTTTTTCTTGGTCAGCCTTGGTCTTTGGCTCAATCGCAATCGATACTGGTGGCTCAGGGAAAGTAATGTTTTCGAGCTCAATTGGATTAGCCTGGTCACAGAGGGTATCGCCGGTAGTAGTGCCCTTTAGGCCAACAATGGCTGCAATATCACCGGAGCGTACTTCGTCAACATCTTCTCGCTTGTCAGCCTGCATACGAACGATGCGACCGACACGTTCTTTTTGGCCAGTAGTACTGTTCATAACGTACGAACCTGAAGCGATTTTACCGGAGTACACCCTAAAGTATGCTAGTTTTCCGACAAACGCATCAGTTGCAATCTTAAAGGCAAGTGCTGAAAATGGCTCATCAGATGTCGGCTTGCGTTCAATCTTGTCACCAGACTTCGGGTGCGTTCCCCAGGTTGAACCACGATCATCAGGGCTCGGCAAGAAATCATTAACCATATCGAGTAATTTTTCAACAATTACGCCACGTGCGTCACCACCACTCACGATATAGAACTTCGCTGATAGCACTGCGGTGCGGATGGCATGACGAATATCGTCTTCGCTCAAGCCTTCTTCACCAACCTCAAGATATTTCTCAAGCATGGTTTCATCTTCTGCTACTGCGTTTTCGATAAGTAGACTGCGGTATTTCTTGGCTTTTTCTTGCATATCTTCAGGAACATCGCCGACCTGCAGCTCTTTATCAGTGAAGTCTTTGTAGGTATAAGCCTTCATAGTGACTAAATCAACGACTCCATTAATACTCTGCTCAAATCCAATCGGTAAGTGAATCGGGAAAGCTCGTTTGTTTAGTCGCTTGTGAATTGAATCAAGTGATTTGTAGAAATCGCCACCAGTTTGATTGATCTTATTAATAAGACATATCCGAGGAACATTATATTTGTCGGCTTGACGCCAAACAGTTTCTGACTGCGACTCAACACCCATCTTGCCATCAAATACAACAACTGCACCGTCCAATACTCGAAGCGATCGTTCCACCTCAACTGTAAAGTCAATGTGGCCAGGCGTATCAATAATGTTTATTTGGTGGTCTTTCCAGTAGCAAGACACCGCAGCTGAAACAATCGTAATACCACGCTCGCGTTCTTGATCCATCCAGTCGGTGGTTGTACCACCTTCATGAACAGCACCAATCTTATGCTTGATGCCAGTTCGGTATAAAATACCTTCAGTAGTAGTGGTTTTACCAGCGTCAATATGTGCAATGATGCCGATATTTCTTATTTTTCCTTGTGCGTAGGGTTGTTTTGCCATGGGTCTTTCCTCTTAAATTAACGTTATTCTAATGTAGTTAAATCTATTGCTTCTGTATCATTTAGCTGTTCGGGCGGTTGTTCGTTGCCAGTAACTGGTTCAACTGCTGCACCCAGGAGTTTGCCGCGTGGCACAACGACGTTATCGAAAACTTCTAATACAAAATCGTCGGATTCTCTTTCGCGTTCGCTGAATGCTTCTATTGGAGGCTGTATTTTCATTTTTTAAAACGCGCCCTTTAGTAACGTGCAAAGTGAGCGAAGGCTCGGTTGGCTTCAGCCATTTTATGCGTGTCTTCTTTTTTCTTAACTGCAGTACCAGTATTGTTGTATGCATCAACAAGCTCAAGAGCTATGCGATCTTCCATGCTCATTCCTTTACGAGACCGTGCGGCAGCAACAAACCACATTATAGTTAAGTGATTTTGACGCTGGCCTTTTACTTCAAAAGGAATCTGATAATTTGCTCCGCCGACACGACGAGATCGAGTCTCGACTTGAGGTCGAATATTGGCCAGCGCCTGTTCAAAAACTTCTAATGGGTTTTGAACTTTTAGTTTATCAGCTGCTTTTTGCATCCCGCCATAGACTAGTCTTTCAGCAATTTGCTTTTTACCACTTTTCATAACGCGATTAATGAGTTTTTGAACCATCACATCGTTGTAAATACGATCCGGCTCAACTTGACGAACGAGGGATTTGGTTACTTTTCGTGGCATGCTTACTTGCCCTCCTTCTTGGTGCCGTACTTGGAGCGACCTTGTTTGCG
This sequence comes from Candidatus Saccharimonadota bacterium, assembly GCA_007135955.1. Taxonomy (GTDB): domain Bacteria; phylum Patescibacteriota; class Saccharimonadia; order Saccharimonadales; family SLHW01; genus SLHW01. The sequence goes on along the minus strand of SLHW01000027.1, from coordinate 8,327 downwards.
ATCTTGTACGCCTTGAAGGTCAAGTGCACCACGCACAATGTGGTAACGAACACCAGGGAGGTCCTTGACACGTCCGCCACGGATTAACACTACTGCGTGCTCCTGTAGGTTGTGCCCCTCACCACCAATATAGGCCCACACCTCGTAGCCGTTATTTAAGCGAACGCGGGCTACTTTTCGAAGCGCTGAGTTAGGTTTTTTTGGTGTCTTGGTGGTTACCTTGACACAAACACCGCGCTTTAGTGGTGCAGGTTTTTCATAATTGGTTGTATTAAGTGTATTTACCACCCGGTGTAGGGCCGGTGATTTACTCTTTTTAGTTGTCTTTGATCGCGGTTTGCGAATCAGCTGATTGATAGTTGGCATGTAACTGCTTCTCCTTTTAGTAGTGACGAGCTATCTCCTGCGAAAAGAGGGGCACTTGTAGCAGATGCCAACCCTGACAAGTGCGCACCGTCTCGCTCAAATAGCTCAAATTGAGTATTTTCTAACTGGGTAATAGTAACAGGTTCTCTATTGCTCTGCAAGCTCTTCATCATCTATATCGTCTTCGGTTCGTCTCACGCCAGTACCGACGGGAATCTTTCGTCCGAGGATTACATTTTCCTTCAGTCCGTATAGATGGTCGACCTTACCACTAGTTGCAGCTGCGATAAGGACTCGTGTTGTGTCTTGGAAGCTAGCAGCACTCAAGAATGAGTCAGTTGCCAGGCTAGCTTTGGTAATGCCAAGTAGCAACTGGTTAAAGTTAATGAGCTGCTTGCCTTCAGTTGCTAAACGTTCATTGGTTTCTACGGCAGCTTGCTTGCTGACGATGTCTCCAGTGATGTATTCGCTGTCGCCAGGATCTTCAACTTGTACTCGCGAGAACATCTGACGAACAATCACTTCAAGGTGCTTGTCTGCGATATTTTGCCCTTGACCGGCAAATATTCGCAGAATTTCTTTCATGATATAGCGCTGGGTCGCTTCAACTCCCTGGAGTCGCATCAGATCTTGTAAGTTAACTGAGCCGCTGGTTAATCGATCACCAGCAGCGACAATCTGACCATCTTCGACTACCATTTGTTTAAAGCCGGGAATTTCGTAACGGGCAACTCCTTTTTGGCTTGGAGTAAGAATGGCTTCCTTATCGGTAAATACTACCGTACCAGAAATCTTGGCAGTTAATGGATTATCACCATTTTTATCGGCAGCGATAAAATCGCCTTTGATCACTTGGGATTCGTCAACAACTGTTGGAGTTCTTCCGTCGAGACTCTCTTCTATCTTTTTAGAGTCGTCGGCTGTCACCTGGACGATATACTTGTCTTTTTCTTCCCAAAGTTTTACTTTGCCAGAAATTTCAGACAAATAAGCTTGCCCCTTTGGCGTGCGGACTTCAAATATTTCCTCAACACGCGGCAAACCAGTTGTAATGTCTTCACCGGCGACACCACCAGAGTGGAAAGTCTTAAGCGTTAACTGTGTGCCGGGCTCACCAATACTCTGAGCAGCAATTACACCAACTGGATGGGCGATATCAACTAGCTGTCCTGTTGCCGGATCAATACCGTAAGACTTTTGTGAGATACCTTTGACTGAAGGACAGCTTAGCGCCGTCATTATTTTTGCGGTTTGGACTGACGAGTCAGCATCAATTTGCTCAGCGATCTCCTTGCTGATCAGCTCCCCTTGTTTTACGTGACTAGCAATGGCTTCTGCGGCAAACCTACCCTCTAATCGAGAAGCGTAGGTAACGCCAATTTCATCGGCGTCCTTGCGGTGCATCGAGAATCCAGGGTCTTCTGAGTCTTCCTCAGTGATGAATGCGTCTTGACTCACATCAACAAGTCGCCTGGTAAGATAACCAGAGTCGGCTGTTTTAAGCGCTGTATCAATCATACCTTTTCTGGCACCACGGGTAGCAGTAAATGATTCAAGCGGCGTAAAGCCTTTTTTATAGTTTGACTTAATCGGCAACTCAATCGTACGACCAGAAGCGTCTGGCACTAGTCCAAACATACCAACTGCAGTGTTTACCTGACCAATATTACCTCGGGCTCCCGAAACAACAGACACCGCCATCGCACTGTCTTCGCTTAGGAACTGGCTTGAGAGCTTCTTTTGTACTTCTTTGTCGACACCCTTCCATGCTTCTAAGGTAAGTCTGTAGCGCTCATCATTTGTAATGAAACCTTCTTCAAATTGTTCACTAATCTTTGCAGTTTTTTCTTCGCCTTTTTCAAGTAATGCATCAATGCCCTCAATGTCTTTGAAGTCACTCATACCGATAGACAAGCCTGATTCTGTTGCGTACTTAAAGCCAACATCTTTTAGATCGTCGGCGATCTCGGCAGTCTTCGCCTGTCCGTACATCTGATAGGCCGTAGCCATAACAGCTAGTAGCTTTTTCTTGGTCATTGCCTCGTCTTGAAAAGGAAAGTCTTCAGGAAATATCTCGTTAAATATTACTCGACCGAGGGTAGTATCACGTACCTTATCTCTGAACCGAGTCTTTATTGGGCTCTGTAATTGAATGGCTCCTGCATCGTAAGCCATGAGGGCCTCGCCGATATCAGCATAGTGTTTCTGCTTTTGAACGTCAGTTGTTCCTGGCCGATCGTAAGTAAGGTAGTAACAACCAAGCACGATGTCTTGTTCGATATGTAGAATCGGCGAACCATCAGCTGGCTTTAGTAGATTCCGATTGCTTGCCATGATGTCACGAGCTTCCACTTGCGCTTCCTTCGAAAGTGGCAAGTGAACTGCCATCTGGTCGCCATCAAAGTCAGCATTAAAGCCCTTACAAACTAACGGGTGGAGCTGAATTGCCTTACCTTCGATTAACTTCGGCCGAAACGCCTGGATGCCCAGACGGTGAAGGGTTGGAGCACGGTTCAACAAAACGTACTTGTCCTTAATTACTTCGTCAAGAGCGTCCCACACTTCTGTCTCGCCAGCTTCGATCATACGTGTAGCTGAACGAATGTTATGGGCAAATTCTTGCTGTATTAGTCGACCAATAACAAATGGCTTAAACAATTCAAGTGCCATCATCTTAGGTAGACCACACTCATCAATCTTTAGCTCTGGACCAGAAACGATCACTGATCGCCCTGAATAATCGACTCGTTTACCGAGCAAGTTTTGTCGAAACCGTCCTTGCTTACCCTTAAGCTGATCTGACAAGCTTTTTAGTCGACGTCTCTGACCGCTCGCTGCAACTGCTCGACCAGATCGAGCGCTATTGTTGTCAATAAGAGCATCAACTGCCTCTTGGAGCATACGCATCTCATTTCGGCAGATTACTTCTGGAGCATTTAGATCAATCAGCTTTTTAAGTCGATTGTTGCGGTTGATGACTCTGCGGTAAAGGTCATTAAGGTCACTTGTCGCAAACCGACCACCAGTCAACTGCACCATCGGGCGCAAATCTGGCGGAATTACCGGTAGAGCTGTGAGCACAAGACTACTTGGCTCAATACCGGCTTTCTCCATGCTTTCAAGCATACGCAAACGCTTCATGAGCTTCTTTTTTCGTTGACCTTTGGCATCCTCTGATTCTTCGCTGAGTTGCTTAATGAGTGCGGCTAGGTCGACCTCTTCGAGCAGTTCACGAATTGCTGCAGCACCCATGCCAACGGTTACCAGTTCTTTGATGTCTTCTGGCAGAGCGCGGTAATCAGTTTCAGAAATAAGGCCGGCCTTCTCGAGCGAAAGCAGCTGAGTCTTCGTGTAGTCGAACGCTTCAGCTAGTTCATCGAGTTCTTTGGTTTGCATAGCTGCTAACGTCTTAACATCAGCTTCATCATTCTCTGCCTGTTTTTCATAGCGCTGCTTGATCGCTTGCTTAGCCGCTTCAAATTCAGCTTCTTTATCACTAAGTAGCTGATCGCGTTTTTCACGATCAACTGACTTCATAACGTAACTAGCAAAGTAGACCACCCGCTCTAAGTTCTTCACCGTCATCCCTAGCACCAAGCCAGTAGCACTTGGTGTTCCACGCAAAAACCAGATATGTGAAACTGGTGCTGCTAACGAAATGTGTCCCATGCGCTCACGCCGCACAATCGACTTGGTAACTATCTCACCTTTTTTATCTACTGCTGCTTCACGAGAACGCACCCCTTTGTACTTTGCATCGTGGGGATTAATGTCCTTTACTGGACCAAATATTCTCTCACAAAACAACCCGTCACGTTCCGGTTTTTGGGTTCGATAATTAATGGTTTCTGGTTTTGTAACTTCGCCGTGACTCCATTCGAGGATGTCTGACGGGCTAGCTACTGCTAGTCGGACGGCATCAAAGTCTGCTATATCGTTTGCTGAGCTATATCGTCGCATATTATGCAACCTCCTTTTCTTGATCGTCCGATGACGTTTGTGTCGAGTCATTGTTTTCTGTAGCGACATCTTCCGCTACTGTAGCTGTTGATATGCTATCGTCTAGTCCGATTACCTCAAATTCATCCGTAGCAGCATCTTCCGTTACATCAACATCAGAAGCAGTCGGCTGTGGTACTTCTACTTCTGATAAGCTTTCAGCTTCCTCTTTAATGCTTTCCGACAGAATTTCTTCAGCGTCAATAATCTGCTCTGATGTCACTAGATCTACCTTCAGGCTGAGGCCCTGCAGCTCTTTGACAAGTACGTTGAAGCTTTCTGGAACCTTCGGACCAACAATGTCGGTACCCTTAATGATTGACTCGTACGCCTTGGATCGGCCATACACATCGTCAGATTTTATTGTCAGCATTTCTTGTAGTGTATTTGCTGCGCCATACGCTTCAAGTGCCCAAACTTCCATTTCGCCAAATCGCTGGCCACCATTTTGAGCTTTGCCGCCGAGCGGTTGTTGGGTCACCATTGTGTAAGGACCAGTTGATCGAGCATGAATCTTATCAGCGATCATATGGTTGAGCTTAATCGTGTAAGCAATGCCAACCGCAGTTTTTTCTTTATAGGGCTCACCAGTTCGCCCATCGTAGAGCTGTTGCTTGCCGTCTTCGGGTAAACCTGCTTCTTTGAGTAGTTCTTGGATTTTCGGAATAGGAATCCCATTGAAAGATGGAGTCGCTACTTTGATACCAAGTTTTTGCGCAGCCATACCAAGGGCAGCTTCGTACAGCTGACCAATATTCATACGACTTGGTACGCCAAGTGGGCTTAAAATCATGTCAATCGGCGTGCCATCTTCGAGGTGTGGCATATCTTCTTCTGGCAAAATTCGGGCAATTACCCCCTTATTACCGTGGCGACCACCGAGCTTATCGCCGACCGCAATCTTGCGGCTCTGCGCAACAAATACCTGAATCTGCATAATTACGCCAGCCTTTAAGTCATGTTGATCTCGGTCAAATACCTTAACGCCAACCACCTTACCGTGTTTTCCATTACCCATACGCTGGGATGTATCACGCACTTCCTTGGCTTTTTCGCCGAAGATTGCCCTTAGTAGTCGCTCCTCGCTAGAAAGCTCCTGTTCGCCCTTAGGAGTAATCTTACCAACCAAGATGTCTCCGGGGTGAACTTCTGCACCAATTCGGACGATCCCATCCTCATCTAGATGTCGCAACGCCTCTTCTGAAACGTTTGGGATATCTCGTGTAACAATTTCTGGACCAAGTTTGGTTTCACGCACCTCAACCATATAGTCACTGATGTGAACTGAAGTGAGGTCGTCATTCTCAACTAGTTTACGAGAAATAATGATCGAATCCTCAAAGTTGTAGCCGTCCCATGACATGTATGCAGTCAATAGGTCACGACCGAGTGCGAGTTCACCGCCATCGACAGACATTCCTTCAATTAGGGCATCACCCTTTTTGATTTTATCGCCGGTGCTTACTACGACACGTTGATTAATAGCAGTGCTGTCATTGCTTCTGTCAAAGTGGCGTGGGTGATAGATGCCCTTGCTGCCATCTTTGTAGGTCACCTTAACTTCATCTGCTGTAGCCTTAGTTACTTCACCGTCTGCTGCGGCCATAACTAGTTGACCAGAATTCTCAGCAGTGATCGACTCCATTCCAGTACCAACAACCGGAGCCTGTGGTTGCACAAGCGGAACTGCTTGACGCTGCTGGTTACTCCCCATCAAACTACGATAAACATAGTTCTTTTCGATAAACGGAATAAGTCCGGCGCTCGAGCCAATAATTTGTCGTGGAGACGAATCAAGGTGCGTTATTTCGTCAGCATCGACTTCTCCTGAAATCAGGCGGTTTCGAGCTGGAACACGGTCACTAGCAAAATAGCCGTCTTTGTCAATCTCTAAGCCAGTGCTGGCAATTACTGCGTTAGCTTCATCAGCAGCATCGAGGTACACAATTTTATCAGTTACTTTGGCTTTTACTGGCCAGGTGACTTGTTCGGTGATTTTTGCAAGCTTTTTAGCCTGGTCAGTAGTAATCTTTTGGCCAGCCTTTACGATGACCTTACCGTCGGCATCTTCTAGGTCAACACCAGCAATGTGCCCAGGGGCATCTTTTGCGGTAACGCTATTGATTACTTTTCGGTACGGTGTTTCGATAAAACCATAATCATTAATCCGAGCATATGTTGCGAGATTTAATACCAAGCCGATGTTGGCGCCTTCTGGTGTCTCAACAGTACAGATACGACCATAGTGAGTTGCATGTGCATCACGCACTTCAAAGCCTGCTCGCTCTCGGGACAGTCCACCAGGACCCATCGAACTCAGTCGCCGTTTATGTGCAAGCTCAGCTAATGGATTTACTTGATCCATAAACTGTGAAAGTTGCGAGCTTGCAAAGAATTCACGAACTGCCGCAACTATAGGTCGAGCATTAATTAGTTGCGCCGGAGTGACTGACTCAAGATCAGACATGCTCATGCGGTCTTGGGTGTTACGCTGCATGCGCAGTAAACCAATCCTGAATTGCCGCTGTACAAGCTCACCAACTAACTTAATTCGCCGATTAGCAAGCGAGTCGATGTCGTCACCTGGCTCCTGTGTATTATTCAGCCGAATTACTTCAGCAATAATCGCTGTTAAATCATCGAGTCGCATAATGCGGTTTTCGGCAGTATTAGGGATATCAAGGTCAAGTCTTTTATTAATTTTATAACGGCCAACTCGGCTAAAATCGAAGCGCTTGAAATTATAAAACATGTTCTCAATCAAGTTGCGAGCGTTATCAACAGTCGCCAAATCCCCAGGTCGAAGTCGCCGATACACTTCTATAAGCGCATCATTTGTGGCCTTGCTAGGATCTTTCTCAAGCGTAGCGTCTAAGTGGCTTGCTTCACCTTCGTCGACATGCTTGAAGGTTTTTTTCATTAACGCATCGTTCATTCCCAAGGCACGGAGTAGTGTGGTTACTGGGATTTTTCGTTTGCGGTCAATCTTGACATAGATCGCACCATTGGCAGCAGTTTCAAACTCTAGCCAAGCTCCACGCCCCGGTATCACCTTTGCGCCGTACAGGCCTCGGCCACTACTCATATCAGCAGTAAAGAACACACCTGCTGAGCGAATTAACTGTGATACAACGACACGTTCGGCACCATTAATAACAAACGTACCGCGGTCAGTCATCCATGGATAATCACCAAGATATATTTCCTGTTCCTTGATTTCACCGGTTACTTTATTGGTTAGCTCTACAGTAGCCTTAAGTGGAGCCTCATAGCTGATGTTGTTTTCACGAGCTTCAGCTTCAGTTGTTTTGGCATTTTCAAATCGATAATCCTTAAAACGGATTGATAGCTTGGTACCAGTGTAATCTTCAATGGAGCCGATTTCTGAAAATAAATCTCCCAGCCCTTCTTCAACCAACCACTGGAATGATCGGTTTTGGTGGTCAACTAGGTTTGGTATATCTAATATATCTTGGTTTTCAGTAAAATACGTTCTTTTCTGTGTTTTTTGCTTGGTGACTTTCGCCATAAAGTATTGCGCTCCTTTTGAGATTTACCTGGTTATATAATTCGCCTGTTTTTTCGCTAGAGATTTTCGTGTCTGGAAGTCACCACTGACAGCACTTTCTACTATGGCTTTTATATGTACACCAAAATAACAGCAGCTGTCCACTACTTCTTAAGCACTCATTGTAATGCGATTTACTAGGCTGTCAAGTAATTAATCATGCATGCGCTCGCAATTATTTGTCTTTGAGCTTGCTACGAGTTATTACTTCATCTACAACACCGTAATCCTTAGCTTCTGTTGCGGTCATCCAAAAATCGCGCTCCATGTCGCGGTGAATTTTTTGCTTGGTTTGGCCAGTGTTTTTGGTCATAATTTCTTCAAGTAGCCTTTTAACGCGCAGGCTTTCTCTGAGATCAATCTCTTGGTCGGTGACCCTACCTCGTGTGCCGCT
>SLHW01000009.1 GCA_007135955.1 Candidatus Saccharimonadota bacterium | reverse complement strand
GATAAAGAGCTTGAAGTCTGCTGTAAATAATTATGTGCTATCTGCTTACTGCTTTTTATATTCGGAGCATCAAAATCAAGTTCAAAGTAATGAGTCGAATGGCTCTTTTCATCTTCAGTAATACGAAATGTATACTCTCTCGTTACTATTTCAAAGGGCTTTGGCGAATCGATAGTGATATTTGCCTCAAATCTCCCTTTCGCCAAGTAGCTATACACGGGGTTTGTATTGCCCTGATTGCGTGAACGTTTTCCCATATATCTTGTACCTTATTCGTCTAGCATGGACGCGAGCTGTAATATATTATCTTTGCGCAACTTTTTGCTTGTAGGCATATAGTAGCACCTAATTGAAGGGCGATAGTCATCGATCTAGGTCATAAATTTAGATGCTTGGCCCTACTGTGCTTGACTGTTTAATTATAGAACGAAATAACAGATGTAAAGTCACTATTATGATTATTATTTCTGGTTCTAACACAACTTCTCCCATATCCGGAAATTAAAAAAGTCTGTCACGAACGAAATAAAAGATGAGAGGTCGTTTGACGGAAATGAAGAGACCAGGTCTAGTAACCTGGTCTACCCCTGTTGTTGCTGAGTTTGGCTCCCGGGGTCGGGCTCGAACCGACAACCTATGCGTTAACAGCGCACCGCTCTACCATTGAGCTACCCGGGACTATATCTATTTTTTCTGTTACCTTGAGCGATTACACAAAGCACAACAGACTGAAAAAGTATATCGAACACTTGTCAAACAGGCAAATTTTTAGGTGAGTTATTTGGACTCGGCTCTAATGTAAACCAAAGACTTAGTGAGAGTTATTTGGTGGAACTCATTACTTAGCAGCTATCGCTTAAGGCGACTTTTTGCTCTTTCTTTTGTGCTTATGACCTTAGTTTTGGTTATTTCACCCGATTTTTTAATTTTATTTACGAACCCACCGTGATTTCTAAAGCGATAGTCCTTTTCTTCGGCAATTACTTGACGATATGTATCGGCGTAACTTTTCGCCATTTTTTTAGTTGAGAAGCGATTAACAGCTTCTTTACGACAGTTTGCTCGGTCTATGATAGGTATTTGCTTAACGCATTTGATCATGCAGTTGGTGTCGTCGCAAAGAAAACCAGTTTTACCGTGCTTAACCACTTCTGGTGCCGACCCTAGCCTTGTTGCGATTACTGGTGTTCCACAGGCAAACGCTTCAGCCATCACTAGGCCAAACGGTTCTCGCCAAGATATCGGCATCAGCAAGGCTTCGGCACCTCCTAATAATTTATTTTTTTCGACATGGTCAAGTTCGCCAATAAACTTTATTTGATCGTCATCGATATGGGGCTTTATATGCTTATCAAACCACCTTACTTTTAAGGGGTCGACTTTTCCGGCCATGATAAGTTTTTTGCCAGTTTTTTTGGCAATCTCTATAGCCTTGTCTGGTCCTTTGTGTGCAGTAAAGCTACCTAGGAAAGCCAGATATCCGTCATGTTCTTTTTGATATGTAAAGTCAGTTACTCTAATGCCGTTATAGATGTTTTTTACATAGTTGAGTTCTGGCATCGGTTCCCTTTGTGATTTAGATATGCTGACAAAAGGATGTCCAGCAAATCTACGGTAAATATCTTGTTCATACTTGTTGTCAAGGCTAAGGTGGATGGTCGTTATCATCGGCTGTCGTACTTGATCGCGAAACATCAGAAATCTCCAGCCGAGATGATTGTGCACAATATCAAACCGCTGTTTTCTCAAAACATTGATAACTCTACTTATACCAAGAAACGTGTATGCCTCTCTAACGACACGGTCGCTTGATTGAGGCAGTTCTCTGGTGGACTCTTCAAATATTGGTAATAGTTTAGCGTCTGGTTCCGAATCACCAGTAGCAAGCATTGTTACGTCGTGGCCAGACTCTTTCAGACGGTAGGCAATATTATTTGCAACTAGCTCTATTCCACCATATTTCCTTGGGGGAGTTGTTTCCTCCCAGGGAACAATCATCGCAATTTTCAACTTAAACTCCTATGCCCTTGCTGGCTGGCTTCACTATAGCACATCTGTTTTTATCGCCACCAGTCAGGGTTCCATTTACGGTCTTCGGCTATGCCGGCATCAATGTCTATTGCGAATGATTTCGTTGTTTTTCGCTTATTGTTGATATCATCAGCGGTCTGCAATAACTCTGCAGGAGGAATACTTGCCAATAGTTTATGTTCAAGCGCTCTACTCCACATTGATGACGGGAGGTGGTTCTTGGGTCTGAGGCCACGTTTTACAGCTAGAATTGCTGACGCAGTCCAGGCCTGACCTTCCTCTGGGATGTTTGTTGCAATAATTAGCTCATCTGTCGTCATGCCCTTTTCATATTTCTTGGGCGTATAATCCACTTCCCCGTCAAGGTTAACGTATAAGAACTCATAGTTGTGACCCGAAACATTCACCATGTTAAGGATCCTTATCTGCATATCATCAGCGAGCTTATTAAAACCTTGGCGTCGCAAACCTTTTAGATAATCGTATGATTCTTTGGTCCAGACTGCCCAGCTGCCGTGATAGTCTGCAAAAGGCACGAGATGAGCAGCGCTTATCGCTCGACAACGTATGCCGATCTCGGTCATAAAATCTTGGCTGTGAATATTTCTGACGATGCTTCCGACATATTTTTGTCGCTCAGATTCTTCGATGCCCAAGAATAAGCGGGTATCAAGCAGATTGCCTTGGGTAGAAGACGGTGTTTTCAATTGGCGGGGCTGCCAGTTCTCGTCTCGATCAATTGCCATTGCGAAGCCCTTGTCTTCACCAAGCCAAAATGCGTCAAAAACCCTTTCTCTGGTTGCTGTGGCGTGGCCTTCCCACCGTGACACTTCATCTTCATTGACTCCACTAAGTCTTGCAAAGTTTTGCCCTAGAAATAGCGCATCGAAAGCATAGCCCTGCACTTCTAGTGGTGCGATAAAACCGTTTAAGTTGACCTGCGAGCCATCTTCGTGAACGTATGAACTTCCAGAATCCCGCCAGCTTTGTACGACGATATGTTGATTGCTTAATCTCTTGAACTCGAGCAAAGACAGCTCAGAGCTCTCCAGGTGGTCGCATATCCAATTAACTGATCGACGGAAAGCCTCTAGCCTGTTGATGGTTTCGCCAGTTTTCGTTTCGACTTCGCCTTTGAGAAATTCAGTGCCATGGATAAGGCCATATCGAGCTACTAATCGTGCATACAGTGGCGTAGCATCAAGTGACCCGTAATAGGTAAATCCTTCTTCATCGCCCCCCCATTTTTCACCAAGCTTACGCATCTGAGCCTCGGCATGCGGGGCAATGCGACTACCATTGACATAGAGCCTCATGTGCTGATGCGGAATTTTGCCAAACTCTTCGGCAGACGCTTCATCATATTTGATGCCTTGGAGACGAGTTAAGCTATCAATAACATTTAGTGCAACCTCTGGCTCTGCCTCAAGCAGGTCGTCTGCAGCCTCTAGTGCATCTCGACCAAATAACATCCCTCGATAATTCTCACCATTACTTGCGTAAAGTGACCCTTCGGGAGTTATTAGGCCTTCAATATCACGAATGCTTGAGGGGTGCTGCCTGGGAAATACTTCTAAGCTGTCGGTTGCGGGGTAAGGCATATCGGGCATTATAACGTACTATCATTAGCATGTTAACGTGACATTAAGCGTTGAGCTTCGCGGTCTTGGTCACGGCGCTTGATGGTTTCACGCTTGTCGTATTTCTTTTTGCCGCGTGCTGCTGCGATTCGTAGTTTAACGTAGCGACCCCGGTTGAGTATCTCAAGTGGCACGATGGTTCGGCCTTGTTGCTTTTGAGCAATTAGCTGATCAATTTCTTTACGCTTAGCGAGCAGTTTACGAGCTCGAGTTTGCTCTGCTTCAGGGATTAAGATGCTTTTGTCGCCAGTAACAGTTGCGTTTATGAGCCAGAGTTCATTGTTTTTTATTGTGACGTAGGCGCCCTGTAGATTTCCATGTCCCCTCCGGAGAGATTTGGTCTCTGCGCCAGTTAATGCAATACCAACTACAAGACTATCCTCTACCTGGTAGTCGAAGCGGGCTCTACGGTTGGTGATGGCACCGGATGGGCGCTTCTTTTTTGCCATAGACACTAGTATGCCTCAAAGTGTCAGACTTGACAAGTAGCACAAAATTGTGTTATAGATTATGATAAGAAAAAAATGCCCTTATTTAATCATCTACGGTTATACGACGATTTAACTCATTGGTGTACCTGATTTGTTCACGGGCAACTTCCCAGAGACTGTCGTCGCCATCATTGACTTTGCGTGAGTACCACCACTCAACGCCCCATAAGTCTATTTCTCTTATACCGGTCGCTCGTCCATACTCGAATCTATTAGCTAGCATTTCAGGGTTCATCGACTTGTATAATTCCTCGGTTGAGGCGGTTCGCATATCCATGCCTCTTGGTAGCCAAGATTCAGCTTGGAGTTCGTGGATGACGGTATCTCGATTGGTCGTAAGCTTAGCGCCACCAGCTAGGAACGCATAAAACCACGGCGGTAATGGGTACTCAAAGTATCGGTTCGTCAGTGTCCCGTCCCAGACGCGCTTGTAGATTGATGCACCGATGATGTCTGCTCGAGGCTCGCCGACCGGCCAGCTGGGTGTGGCATTATTGCTCCTGCTAACAATAACTGGACGCGTAGGGTCTAGTTCTTTGACGAACTCAAATGAATCAATCAATCGTTCGCGTGAATGATCAGGACAGACTCCGAAAACATCAAGCAAGAATTCATTTTCGAGCTGATAGCTCACCAACACCGGACTATCTTTGTATCGTTCAATGACGGCTTGCATATAATCTTTTAGATGTGGATACCACTCTTTCATCTCCATCGGTTCTGCCCAGGCTGGCATATGACATTCTGGCCAGCGTGGCTGACGTAGGCCGATTGCTAGTGACACAGAAACGTCGCGCTCTTCGGCGTGCTGAAACTGCCAATCAAGATCGCTAAAATCATATTCTCCCTGCTCTTCTTCATGGACATTCCAATAGCTAACTAGTCGCAAGTGATCAAAGCCTAGGTCATCAGTTATGGCGGTCAGCGTTTCCTGGGGGTCAAGGTCGTAAAACTCAGCATATGATTGAATGAACGTTGCCCCAAGCTGGTACGGGCGATCCTGATTAGAGATAATGTACCACTGAGCTACAACGTACATCAGCAACGTTGCGATAAATAGCAACGCTAATAGTACCGCAGTGATTTTTCGTGTCCAGGTTTGGCTAATCCAATTGAGTAGTTTTCTATAGCTTGTCTTGATGAAGTTTACAGACTTTGACTGGGGGCTTTTTGATGAAGCACTCTTTTTGTTAGAGCGCTTACTATTGGACGGCTTCTTTTTCTGATTCGTTTGTCTAGATTTTTTTGCCATTTGCTACACTAGTTTACAAGAATGCGTAAAAAAACACTAACGCTTAGTATCGTTATACCAGTATACAATGAACAAGGTTACATCGATGCGTGCCTTGATGCCATTGCTGCTCAATCTGAAGCGCCAGACGAAGTGCTTGTCGTCGACAACAACTCCACGGACAAGACTGTTCATCTTGCCAGAAAATATGACTTCGTGACTATCCTACATGAAAAACGGCAAGGAGTTCGCTTTGCTCGGAACACCGGCTTCAGTGCTGCTAAGAGCGACCTTATTGGCCGAATCGATGCTGATACACGACTAACACCTGAGTGGTGTGCCCAAATACGTAGATTATTTGCTGCAAAAACAGACATAGCTGCCGCAACTGGATCTAATGTTTACTATGATTTGCCACTTGGCAAAAAAGATCGAAACCTAGTTGTAGACCGAATATTGCGGCGTATGGTGTATGGAGTTGGCGGTATGCCCTTACTTTATGGCAGCAATATGGCAATTCGTAAATCTGCTTGGGATGCCATCGAAGAAGATGTCTGCATGGAGGGCGATCTATACGAGGATTACGATGTGTCGATTCATTTATTTGAAAAGGCATACAGTATTACTTACGACAAACACATGGTGGCTCGATTGTCGGCCCGTCGCCTTGATGATCGGCCAGCTGACTTTATCAAGAATATGAGTTTACATACCAAAACCTTTACCCATCATGGACAAAAAAATCGCATCGCATCGATTAGTCGACTAGGCTACCTGAGTGTCTATCCTGCCCTAAAAGTCATGCTACGTTTTTATGATGAAGATAAGCAACGTATCTCAATAAAAAAGGCCGCACGCAAAAGAAGTGCACGGCCAGACGCTAGTCACTACTAGCAAATTTTATTTATCGCTTTTTCTTGATGTTGATCTTCTTGGGTTTTGGCAGCTCTTTAAATGGAACAGTTACTGTCAAAACACCATTTTCTAAGTGTGCATCAACTTTGTCATCGTCTGCGTGTTCTGGGAGTAGAATTCTTTTATAAAAACTACTGGTTGATTCCCGGACGACGTACTTCTTCTTCTTGTCTTCTTCTTTTTCACGCTTTTCTGCGCTAATTACGAGAGCGCCGTTGTCGATGTTGACATCGACGTCCTTTTCCTCGAAGTTTGGTAGATGTGCTTCTACTACCATCTCTTTATCGTCATGTGTGTAGACATCGGTGGCTGGCGCTATATTGGCGACGTCGGCAAGCGAACCGCCCCAATTATCGCCAAAGAACTGGCGCTGTAGTGCTCGCATCTCCTCAAAAGGATCAAATTTTGTAAGCTTATTCATGGCTGCACCTCCTTGGTAAAAATTATTATCTTTACTACTGGTGGCTCCCATACTCCACCTACTTTCATTGTAAAAAATTAGCACTCTCATGTCAAGAGTGCCAATAATACACCACATCGCCTAATCTATCTTGATTAAGTGTAGTTACAGTAATTAGTTTTAGGTATCAGGTGTCAACCTATCTTAGTAGTCAATGCCTTTGTTGGCGAGATATTTATCGTCGAAGTGGTGTTTGATTTTATGCATTTCAGTAGCGATATCTGTGTGATTGAGCAGCTCTTTAGGAAAATTCCGTCCCGTAAGACAGAGACTCGTCTTTTGAGATTTAGCGGTCATCAGTTTTTCAAGTTGCTTGGCGGTAAGCAGCCCGTCATGGACGGCATTATTGATTTCATCACAGATAACTAGGTTGTACTGGCCAGAAACAGTGCACTCTAGTGCTATATCATAAGTTTCTTTGGCTGCCTGCTGATGTTGCTCGTCGCTTACGCCACGTTCGCTCAGTTCACCAGCATCGTAAAAACCTTTGCCGCCTTTGTAGAAAAAAAGATCATCCTCATAGACGGATTGAATGTCTCTGATAAAGACGTGCTCACTAACTCCCCAGTACTTGATGAATTGTACATACGCAACTTTCCAGCGGTTGCCGAGTGCGCGCACCATCAGCCCAAGGCTGGCACTGGTTTTGCCTTTGCTGTCACCAGTATAAACAATCGTGACAGACTCTTTGGTCTTGAAATCTTCAAATGCCATATATTTTAGTGTACACTACACGGCTTTATCGAGTTGTGAAGCGGATTGCATGTTAACGGCTTTTGCATATCTATAGAGGCGTCTTCTTCTGACGATATATGCCTCTTCTTCTTCCCTCTCTCTTTTGTTTTTTCCGGTTGTTGCTTTGACTATTTCTTTTATATCGCGATCTTCAGCAATTTTTTCTTCAGTGCGTGGGTCAAAACCTATTTCAATATCTGCTTTTTCTTCAAATAAAGTCTTTAGCATATGTAGTGCTCGTGACCTCGGGCCTTCTATGCCGACTAGTTCCACTACCCTTGATACTG
This sequence comes from Candidatus Saccharimonadota bacterium, assembly GCA_007135955.1. GTDB lineage: Bacteria > Patescibacteriota > Saccharimonadia > Saccharimonadales > SLHW01 > SLHW01. Next base: position 17,130 of record SLHW01000009.1, on the reverse strand, counting down.
CTGTGTGGCCAACGCCGTAAGTGCTTAGTGCATCTACATACAGTTCAGGGTTTTGCCAAACTGCCTCATCAAAAGCTCGAATTGTCTCCAGAACTTCTGGTTCGACATCTTCGTCTACGATGATATGTGGTTTAATTGCCTCGCCACCAGATCGATTGTGCATTACACTCTCTCCTCTTTATTTATTCTAACCTTTTTTTATGAGGTTTCCTATCAAGGGAGCTGGATATTGCGAAATATCACACTTGTAGTGTGATGTCTGTGACTTGCTATACTTAAATTGGATGCAATATTTACGCAACAAGAAGACATTAATTCCGATAGCTTTGGGTTTTTTGCTTGGCTTTTTATTACTGTTTGCACTGCACTTCATTCGAGCAGAGTCTCACGGTGTGCATTATCATGCGAATTTTGCCCTATATATCAATGGCGAGCGAAGCGAGTTTGACAACTTTTCTTATTACGAAGAAATTCAAGCTTGTTTGCCGGCAAATGGCGTGCGACCAGAAAGCCGGGTGCATATGCACGACTTTGTTAACCATGTGGTTCATGTGCACGATGATGGTGCGACTTGGGGCCACTTCTTTGCTAACCTTGGCTATACACTGGGTAACAATACGATTATTACCAGAGATGGTGTTTTTGTTGATGGAGAAGACGGTTCACTGACCTTTCTCTTGAATGGACAACCAACTCTATCAGTTGCCAATCAATCAATCAAAGACTCAGATGTGCTGCTGATTAGCTACGGCAACGAAACCACTGATGAACTGCAACAGCGTTACGAAAATATCCCTACCGACGCACCTGCCTATAACGAAAAACACGACCCGAGCGCATGTGCTGGCGAGCAAGAGCTGACAATTTCTGAGCGTATTCGACGCGCCCTCACATTGCCTGAATAATTGTGCGCTCTGCTATTGCAGAATCGTCGCTGATATTGTTATACTCAGGCCTGTACGCTTCAAGGTGTTGACAGTAGGGTACGAAGCGGCTTGTTTTGACCATACTTTGGTCCAAGCCGATCCAGCGTGAGCTATATTGACGCCTTGAGCGAAATATCAGTTATAACGAGGTAACAATCCAACCGGTGCGTATTATTTTTGCGGCAGCAGAAGGTATCCATATCAGCCTGAGTCCAGAGCCGTTGTTTGAGGTCGGTGGATTTGTGTTCTCAAATGCAATGTTATACGGAATTATCACAGGACTGGTGATGTTTTGGGTACTTAAAAAGGTTGCTGATAATATCGCAATCATTCCGACCAAAAAAGCCCTTGTCAGTATATTTGAATCAATTGTCGAATACATTATCAAGGTACTAGAGGGTGCTTTTGGCTCACGCGAAAAAGGGGTGAAGTTTGCGCCGATTTTTGCTTTCTTTTTCTTGTTTATTATTTTTAGCAATATTGGTGGGCTCCTACCATTTGTTAGTCCGGCGTTTACGGTCGGCGAATCAAACCTTTTTCGCCCGCTGACTGCCGACCTAAATGGCACCATTGCTATGAGCGTTATTGCGATTATCGTCGTTCAGGTACTCAGCATCAAAGAGCAAGGCGTCAAAGGGCACCTTAAGCACTACTTTAGTGATAAGCCATGGAATCCAATTAACTTTTTCATCGGAGTATTAGAAGTGTTTGGTGAGTTTACGCGAATTATCAGCTTGAGCTTGCGTTTATTTCTAAACACTGCTGTTGGCGAAATCCTTATAGCAGTTTTTACCAGTATGATATTAGTCTATGGCCGCACCCCTATCGCAGTTATTCCGATATTGTTATTTGAACTGCTGGTTGCTTATATCCAGGCGTATGTCTTTACCGTCCTGACAGCTAATTATTTGGGTATTGCAATTTCGCACGCTGACCATCATGATGATGACGAACACCGCCAAGGTGAAGAGACAATATTGACGACCGATGAGCCGGTCGCATCTACAAAATTTCCAGCTGCTGCCCAGGCAGACTTAGCTGGCTCAACCACTATCGCCCATCACTCGCCTGCTAGACTAAAGAACCGGCTAGTAGGTCAAGATGGTTAAGGGACAAATTAAGGGAAAACTAAAGGAGAATAACACATGGTTCATTTACTAGCAGACGTCGAAGGCACAATTGCTTTATCAAAAGCAATTATGCTTGGTGTCGCCTTTGCTTCAGCAGCACTAGGCTTGGCACTACTCGGCTCACAATATATGAAGGCTCTGGGTCGCAACCCAGAAGCTGGCAAAACTGCCAACGCAATCATCATTATCGCAGCGATGATTGAGGTAACCGCGTTACTAGCGTTCTTGCTTGGTGCTTTTTTGCTCTAAAGCAATTAATTGTTACAAACAGAAAGGTATGACCGCACTATGATGCACTATTTCGCAAACGGAGATGATCTCGAAGGGATCGGCGCACTCGGGCTTGATCCTTGGGCGATATTGGCGCAGGGTCTTACCTTTCTGGTTTTGTTTTATATTGTTAAAAAGTATGCACTAGAAAAGATTGTCACCACGCTCCAAGAGCGCCACAAAAAAATTGACAGCGGCGTGCGGCTTGGCATCAAGATGGAAAAAGAGCTTGAGCAGCTCCAAAAAACTATCGAACAAAAGCTTCACGAAGCTCGTCTAGACGCCGACAAGATTCTTGATGATGCTCATCAGGAGTCTAGCCATATTATCAAAGCTGCCGAAGAAAAGGCCGCCAACAAAGTAGCCCAAATGCTAACAGATGCTGAAGCCAAAATAACTTCTGATATGGAAAAGGCCCAGCAAAAGCTCCGGGCCGAGCTCGTGGAGCTAGTCGCTGCAGCTACCGAGACGGTTATCGAAGAGAAGCTTACGAGCGAAAAAGATATGCGCCTAATTGAGCGCGCAATTGCAGAGGCATCACGATGACACAAACCAACATTGATTATAAAAAGATTTCTCAAGTAATCGTGATGATGCTGGAACGTGGAGATAATCCACAGCTAGTCGCCAAAAAAGTTGCCGCCTACATGGTCAGCCAAGGTTATGGCGGAAAAGCTGACATGTTGGTCCGTAGCTTATCTCAGACGATGCGCTCAATTACTGGAGTACTGGAAGTAAATATTAAGAGTCGCCATGCATTAACAGCGGATGTTCGGTCAGCAATTACTCAGTTATTTTCCGAGAAGCAGGCTGTGACTTTGAGCGAACAAATAGATCCATCTTTGCTCGGTGGAGCTCGTATCGTTGCTGGTGACGAGGTATTAGACGTTAGTGTTCGTAGTCGAATAAACGCATTGAAGCAAGCAGTAAAAACGTAGTGAGGAGAACTGATGAGTAACGTAGATATATCTGTAAAAGAACTAAGCCAGGACATTCGCGATGCAATTGCTGAGCTTAAAGCGCGACCAGAAATAGAGCAAGTGGGTGTCGTTACTCGTATTGGCGATGGTATTGCTTGGATCTATGGCTTGCGTAGCTGTGGCTATAGCGAAATGATTGATATCGAATCGACTGATGGTACGACTGTCACTGCGTTTGCACTTAACTTGGGGGACGACGAGATTGGTGCGGTGTTGCTGGGCGAAGAGGCCGGCATCGGTGCTGGTGCAACTGCTCGATTGACCGGAAAAATTCTGGAAGTACCAGTTGGTCCTGAGCTCGTAGGACGAGTAGTCAATCCGCTTGGCCAACCCCTTGATGACAAAGGTCCGATTAACGCCAAGCAAACTAGTCCTGTTGAACAACAGGCACCGAGCGTACTAGACCGTAAAAGTGTGCACGAACCACTGATGACCGGTCTGCTCTCAATTGATGCGATGGTGCCAATTGGTCGTGGACAGCGAGAATTAATTATTGGCGACCGTCAGACTGGTAAAACAGCGGTTGCAGTTGACACTATGATTAACCAGCACGCTCAAGAGACTGGCGTTATTAACATATACGTAGCAGTTGGACAAAAGCTTAGTAAGATTGCTCGTTTAGTTGAGCGACTCAAGCGAGAAGGTGTTATGGATCAGTCGATTATTGTGGCAACATCTGCTGCCGATCCGGCAAGCTTGCAATATCTTGCCCCATACGCCGGTTGCAGTATGGGCGAATATTTCCGCGACAATGGCCAGCACGCATTGATTATTTATGATGATTTGTCTAAGCATGCTGCGGCGTATCGACAGATGTCATTATTGCTTCGTCGACCACCAGGTCGCGAAGCTTACCCGGGAGATGTTTTTTATCTGCACTCTCGTTTGCTCGAGCGTGCTGCCAAGCTGAACGATGAACTCGGTGCTGGTAGTCTCACTGCTCTACCGATTATTGAGACTCAGGCTGGTGATATTAGTGCCTACATCCCGACTAACGTTATCTCGATTACTGATGGTCAGATTTTTATGGAAACTAGCTTGTTTAACCAGGGTATCCGTCCAGCTGTATCTGTCGGGCTATCGGTCTCTCGCGTGGGTGGATCTGCTCAGACCAAAGCAGTTAAGAGTGTTGCCGGAAACTTGCGTCTCAGCTTGGCTCAATTTCGTGAGCTGGCGGCATTTGCCCAATTTTCGAGCGACTTAGACGCCGATACTAAGCAGCGCATCGAGCGGGGCCAGCGCTTAACTGAACTACTCAAGCAACCTCAGTACAGTCCTTTAGGTATCTGGGAGCAGACTGCGCTGCTGCTTGCTGCCAATGAGGGTGCCTTCGACGTAGTGTCACTAGAAGATATAAAGAATGTCAAAGAGACGCTACTTAGTGAGTTAGCTCAGCATCACGAAAAACTAATCGTCACGCTAAATGAAGGTGATAAGCCAGACGACAAGACCAAACAAAAGATTCTAGACGTCGCCCACAAGATTGCAAAGACTTACGAAACAGATGCGGCTCAGTCTAACGCTAAAGATGAGAGCAATGAATAATCGCCCTACACTAACGACTAGCTCTAATCGGATCACAGCAACCAAGGATGCGAGGTAGTGTAATATGGCGAGCACTCAACAACTCAAACAACGAATTGGCAGTGTAAAAAATACCAAGCAAATCACTAAGGCAATGGAGATGGTAGCGGCCAGCAAGATGCGCCGTGCCCAAGAATATGCGCTCAGCAGTCGAGAGTTTGGACGGCTAGCTCGCCGAATATTAAAGCGACTTAGTGAAGTTACCGATGTCTCAAAGCACCCGCTATATACTCAGAGAATGGTAAGCCGCCGTCTGCACGTATTTATTACGAGCGATAGAGGTCTCGCTGGAGCCTTCAACAGCAACCTGTTTCGAGTCTTTATGAAAGAATTGCATCAAGATATGTCTAGCGCGGTTCAGAGCAGCGTTGTTGTAATCGGTCGCAAGGGTGCCAGCTTGGTTAATCGATTAGATGACGTAGAAGTAATCGGTGTATATGAGCAGTTCCCTGAATTACCTACTGCCAGTGATATAAGTCCTATTCTCAAGACGATTACAGATAAGTTCCATGATGGCTCTGTTGATGTAGTCGATGTTACCTATACCCATTTTCGCTCCAGCATTCAGCAAGTCGTTACAACTCAGCGGTTGCTGCCAGCTGTGTTTAAAGAAACTGAAATAAAACCCGATATAGATGAAGCAGCTGTTGAGCCTAATCCTCAAGCCGTACTCGAGCAAGTAACAGAGCGACTAATTGAGGTGCAGCTTAATCAGGCATTCAACGAAAGCCAAGCGAGCGAACACTCTGCTCGTATGATGGCGATGAAGAGTGCTACCGATAACGCTGGTGATTTGATAGACGACCTGACGCTCGAGTACAATACCGCTAGACAGGCGGCGATTACTCAGGAGCTCGCAGAAATAACTGGTGGTGCAGAGGCAATAAAGTAAAAGGAGTTAAATATGGCATTACAAGAATCATTTGAAGGAATTGGTCCACGTGACCTAGAAGTTGTACAGGCTAGCCAAATGGAATATTCTCTAGCACAAATTGAATCTCAACCGCGGCTACCTGACACTCAAGCGGTACAGCTAATTATTGACCTTGCAGAAGCAGAAGAGCCACACACTCCAGCATGCATTGATGAAGGAAGGGGCATTAACTAATGTCAGTCGCGACAAAGCAATCAACTACGACCGGTTTAATTACCCAAATCGTCGGCGTTGTGATAGATGTAACCTTCCCGGAAGGTAGATTACCGGCTATCAACAACGCACTAAAAATCAAAGACGAAGACCGTGAAGTTGTGCTCGAGGTAGCGCAGCACTTGAGTGAGACTAGTGTCCGTACCATTGCGCTTAGTGGTACAGACGGACTACAGCGTGGGTTTAGCGTAGAAGATACCGGCGCACCCATCAGTGTGCCAATCGGTGAGGCAACGCAGGGGCGTATGTTTAATGTTATTGGAGAGCCGATTGACGATGGCGACAGTAACTTCAAAGAAACAGCCGCAATCCACCGCACCCCCCCTACTCTATCCGAGCAATCCGGTGAGACCGAAATACTTGAAACTGGTATCAAGGTCATCGACCTGATCGCGCCAATTACCAAAGGTGGAAAGGTTGGATTATTCGGCGGAGCTGGCGTTGGCAAAACCGTACTTATTCAGGAGTTAATCAACAACATCGCCAAATTTCATAGCGGTAACTCCGTCTTTGCTGGCGTTGGCGAGCGTACCCGTGAGGGCAACGATCTCTACTACGAGATGAAAGAAGCCGGTGTCCTCGACAAAACGTCGCTCGTTTTTGGACAAATGAATGAACCGCCAGGCGCTCGATTGCGTGTTGCTTTGAGTGGCCTGACTATGGCCGAGGGTTTTCGTGATGAAGGCAAAGACGTGTTGCTGTTTATTGACAATATTTACCGCTTTACTCAAGCTGGCTCCGAAGTGTCTGCCCTGCTCGGTCGTATGCCAAGTGCGGTGGGCTACCAGCCGAATTTGGCCGAAGAAATGGGTCGCCTCCAAGAGCGCATCACTAGTACAAAAAAAGGCTCGGTTACTTCTATCCAGGCAGTCTATGTGCCAGCTGACGACTTGACTGACCCGGCGCCAGCGACGACGTTTTCGCACCTTGATTCAACCATTGTGCTAAATCGCGCCTTGACCGAAATCGGTATTTACCCAGCGGTTGATCCGCTTGACAGTAACTCGACTATTCTTGATCCAGAAATTGTCGGCAATGAGCACTATGACGTTGCTCGTGGTGTACAGCAAATTTTACAGCGATATAAAGACCTTCAAGATATCATTGCCATCTTGGGCATGGAAGAGCTGTCTGACGAAGACAAGCAGACCGTTGCCCGCGCACGGCGTATCCAGCGGTTTCTTTCTCAACCGTTCTTTGTAGCCGAAAAGTTTACTGGCAATACCGGCTCATACGTTTCGCTTAAAGATACGATTGCCGGCTTCCGCGAAATCCTCGACGGCAAACATGACGAAAAAAGTGAGCAGGCCTTCTACATGAAGGGCTCAATCAAGGAGGTCAAGTAACACTGTGGCTTATCGGGACACCCCAACCAATCAAGAGGCACTAGAACTAGCTGCTCGAGAGTTAGCTGAAGGCGACGAAAGACCATCAATTGAGATTGGTCCGGACGGTACAATATCTTTACCAGGGCGAATAGGCAAGATTGCGGCAGCGGGATCAGTTACTGGTCGAATTAATGATGGTTATGGCAATCAGCCGGACCTTATCGAAACGCAATGGGGGTTGACGAGAACCGATCAAATTTCTCCAGAAATGCTTGATCAAATCCAGCAACGAGAAGCTCAAAGACAAAAAGGTAATTCGTAATGTCAAACGAAGGCCAAGGTGCAAGTATTTATATTTCAGGTGAAGAATTGAAGCGTTGTATTGGTGGCGATAGAATCGTTACTCTAACTCCTGAGGGTATGCGTACCGTGACGGACAAATTAATTCTTGTTGAGCAAGCCCCAGATGACTCCTCGATTAACTCAACTGCGGAGGTGGCGGCATGATTAAGTTCGAGCTGGTCACGCTTCGGGGCATCAAGTTTAGTGATACTGTTCATGAGGTGCTTCTGCCGACACCCCAAGGACAGATTGCTATCTTTAAGGATCATATGCCACTCATCAGCTTAGCTAGCCAGGGTATGATAGGTATTCGTCGAAAGCCAGAGTACCCTGATGACATGATAGAGTACTTCTCCACTGGCGGAGGCGTTATTGAATTAAGTGACGATACTGTCCGGCTGCTCGCCGATGAAGCCGCCGGTGAAGACGACCTCAACGAGGCCGACATCAAAGCCGCTCTTGAGCGCGCTCACAATTTGAGAAACGAAGCCAAGGATCAGATGTCACTTGAGCACGCTCAGGCGATGATAAATCGCTCGCGAACTGAGCTCAAAGTAGCTGAGCTCAAAAAACGCCGCCGTTCCCGTAAGGGATAATGCAAATACTTGATACTTGATACTTGATATCTAATAGTGTGCCAGTGTGATATTTTCTGGTTGATTTATTAAAATCAGGCGAGTAAGATTGTTGCTTGTGAGCGTATTAATTTAGAAGCGTTCGGTCTAAGAAACCACACCGACAACCACAGGAAAGGACAATCAGCTTATGCCAGAGGCAAATGATATCAGTGTATTTCCCGTAGCTCCGGAGGGCCTTGGCTTTGGCGAAGGTGAAATTTCGTACGCTCAACGCACTAACTCAGAGATTGACAATATAGAAGTAGATAAAGTTATCGACGTAATTACCGACCCTGGCAAAATCTTAATCGAAATAGATCAAGAAGTTGGTGAATATATAGATGACGATGGCTGTGGTGATGGTCGTGGCGTTACTGATGACGATGGTAGAGTAGTTTACATTAAGCAAGGAGATAAGCTCTACAAGAAGTCGCTCAACCGAGCGAAAGTGTTTGGCGGTGGCCCGACGATGGCATTAGCAGCAGAAATTGCTGTATCAGCGACGCAGCCAGAAAACGTAACTTCGGCATTTGAATCTGCTATGGCCATGTTAGACGACCACGATATAGATTACGGCGCGCATACCGATGAGCACGCTGGCGAAATCAATAGTGGTTGTGGTGCAATTGATAACGCTCCTTTGATTATTGCTAATGCTGTAAAATATCAGCGACTAATAACTGATACAATTCGAGCATTGATTCCAGATGTTGACGCAATGGTGCTTGATGAAGTGATTGAATCATATGAGTCGTTCAGTGATGAAATAAAAGACAAAGAATATCGCGGACAAGTAATAATGAATAGCATTGATTCCCGAGAAAAGGTAATCAAGCAACTGGTCAAGGGCCATCAAGAAATGTTTGTTTTACTTAATGAAGTTGAGAACTACACTGTTAATCAGTTTGCTGTCCGTGATGCTAGTAAAGAGTCTATCCAGGTATTCGCGGTAGATCTGTGGCGACTACACAGCATTAACAGTCGCTTGTATGAAGACGACGAGATTCGTGACAAGGCACTGCTAAGCCAGCTAGTCTACACGCTAGCTACTTCAGCAACACTGACTGATGGTACCCTGCCGGTATTTCGAATCCAGCAGATAAAACGCTCAGCTAGTAGCTATCTATAATTATTATATTTTATGGCTGAGCAAATCTTCTTCGAACTGGACGATTCCATCAAAGCTATCTTCATAATTTGATGTATCGATAAAATCTAGGGATGTTATCTTTTGCCATACGATACCAATGAGTGATTGCATTCTCGAAATATCTTCTTTGCTTGGGTGATAGCTTCGGGAAAGATCATTCTTATTTTCTGCTTCGAGGTAGATCATCTCGCCTTCAATACCTATACTGTCACTAAACCTCGGACTGTGTTGTAGCAACACGGCGTAGAAGATGAGCTGGGTTTTTTGGCGCCAGACTTTTTCTTGTAGTAACTTGTCTTTCGTCGCAAAGCTTCTAAGCGGCCTGCCTGTCTTATAGTCTACTACTCGAACTTGGGTTTTGTTAATGTAGTCAAGCCGGTCAATTTTTCCGCTTAGACGAGCTTTGCCGACCAATATATCCTGGAATGATTGTTCTGGCTTACTGCCTCTTGGGAGGTCTAGTCCAATGGTGTTGAATAGTCGATGGATAGTTTCTATCCCGTGTTGTCGGTACCGCGCATGTTCTTGCTTTTCGAGGCGTTCTTGAGCAAGGGCGTTCTCATAAATATCCTCGAGCGCTTTAATTGACAATTCACCACGATTTCGTTGCAGCTGAGCTTCTTGAAGTACGCTATGCATAGCGGTTCCAAAGCCCATGCTGGTAGTTTTTGCAGAAGGAAGCCGTAGTAGATTACGCTCCGTGAAATATTTTGGCCCACCAGCAGTCACATCCAAGAAATTCAATAAGTGCGTAACGCTGAGCTGGTAGTCTTCTAGCCTGCCCCTTAAGTATGCATTCATTTGACCAGCTTCGATAACAGGCCAACGTAGATGTTCTTCGAGTGTTTGAATTATTGTCGAAGTATCTTGGGCTTCAATATCTTTTATTTTTGAAAAACTATTTCGGATAAGGGGTGTTGGTAACACTTCTTGTCCAGCATGATCAAAGCGATAGCTCGTTGCGATGACATCCCGTTTAGCACGAGTAACTGCAACATACATCATTCGAGCGTAATCATCATCATCGTCACCATGAGGTTGGAGCGGCAAGTTGGCAGGGGGTTTTCTACCGCCAGCTCGGGGCTGCCAATTACCCTCGACTGCATCGATTATATAGACTCTATCGAATTCCAGGCCTTTTGATTTATGGACTGTCAAGAGCTCAACAGAATCTTCAGCCTGGACAAACGGTGATTCATCAGTGATAAATTGTTGGTTTTCTCGGTGTATTTGTAGAAATCGTAAAAAATCGGTCAGTGTCGCCTGTTGATCCGCTTTGATAAAATCATCTACCGCAGAACGTAGTAACTGAACAGCTGAAAGCCCATGTAGATAGTCATCGTTGTCACGTTTTTTTTCGAAATAATACTGTCGGATTGGACTGGTAAAAACTTCAGATTCACGCAGGCCAAGCAGATGCTCGATCAAGACTGGAAGTGGTTGATGAGCGTTCTCGCTACTGAGCCAGTGCAGCCACTCAGCAGTAGAGCTTAGTGTGTTATTAGAGCTTGAAGTCATAGTGTCGAGCCAGTTTGGATTTCGATAATTTTCTACTGCAATCTGCCAAAGATCTTTCGCATCGATACCCCAAGCTGGATAGCGAAGCAAACGACTTATGCTGAAATTTACGGTGTCTACATCACCTTCTTTGATTGCTAAAACGGCATCTGCTAGTAATTCAAGTTGCTGGACAATTTCATGATCAAGGATGTTTCTTTGTTGCTCGTAACGAACTGGTACTTTTTTTCTTAGCAATAGGTCAGCCATCATGCGTAGGCTGCTGTGGTTGCGAGCAATCACAGCGGTACTACTATAAGATTTCTGTGCTTCGATATTTTTAGCAACATCACTCAATTGCTCTTCGCGAGAGTTGTAGCTACGATGAAGAATAGTACTTTTTTGAATTGGGGGGTTTTTGGCAATAAGCTCTTTTGAAATATCAGCACGACGCTTTACGATGCGGTCCTCAGCATGGTCGATAACTTTTGCCGCGGTATCGAGGACGTCTTGACTGGAGCGATAATTTTCAGTCAGGACAATTAGTTTCGCCGATGGATAGCTTCGTGAAAACCCTAACATATTGTTGAGCTCTGCTCCATTAAAACGAAAAATAGACTGGTCGTCGTCGCCGACCGCCATAATGTTTGGCTTGTTGTTGGCGCTATGATGGTCAGACACCAGGTGTGCCAAACGCATTTGGGCGTCATTAGTATCTTGAAACTCATCAATTAAAACGTAGAGGAAGCGCTCCTGGATGTCAGCTCGCAAATCGTCTCGCTGTTCGAGCTGACTGATAACTTCGACCAACATATCAGCGTAGTCATAGTAGCCTCTATTATGTAGTTCAGTTCGGTAGGATTGATACACGTCTGCTAATGAGCGCCACCAGCTGTTACGCTTGCGTTCGTCGAACATACCCTTCTGGCCAGCAACGGTCTGTATCCAGCGCCGCTTCCATTTACCGGTGTTTTCAGTTTTGTTTGTTCCTTCGTCGAGCGTTATCGCTTCAGCTAGGCTTTCTTTGATGATTGTATCGAGTGGTAGGAGTGGCCTGGCTTCTTCGCTAATGCCCTGAGGTGGAAGGTTGTCAATTTTATCTCGTAGCTCATCAAGTTTTTTGATATTTAGCGTTTCAGAAAGTATTTCAACAAGTTCAGACTCGATTACGTCGATATATGCTTCATTGAGTTTAATGGTGGCGGCAAGTTTTTCTGGTGTGAGTCCGGCTTCTTTGGCTAGCTTGAGACCTTTTTGGACGTCGTTTATTGCTGTGAATTGTCCAGCAAATTTCATCGCAAGTGGATTGTCGAGCGGTAATCTAGTTAGAATGTCTTGGATAATTTCAATCTGTACTGCATCTGGCGCAGTTGATAACCGTGCACCATTCCAGAAATATTCCGGGTAGATATTCATAATCTCGGCAGCAAAGCTATGAAAAGTTTTTACAACCACCCTGTGCGCATCAATGCCAATTAGCTCGGTCAGTCGATCTCGCATATTGGTAGCAGCCTTATTGGTAAATGTTAGACAGAGAATACTGGACGCATCTGCATCAGTTTTTTTTAATATGTTGGCTACGCGCGCGCTGAGCAGCTGCGTTTTACCGGTACCTGGCCCAGCGATTACTAACAATGGTCCGTCAATAGTATCCACCGCGAGGCGTTGCTCATCATTCAGCTGATTGTACGTTTTGTCAAACTCTGCCATTACTAACTATTGTAGCCTGAACTGCGTATTATTGATAACGGTGCTTGGCATTAGCCAGCTTATGCTTGTAAAGATTGTAGTAGAGGTTTAAATTATACATTTATATGAAGCATAAATCAGAAGTTGATGCATTTAGGATAAACGCTAGTGAAGCCCAGGACTGTAGTGTTTTTATACGTAAAGCTGTTTTGATGTCTATAGCCATCCGGGTAACCGTGGATTTAGATGCAGAAGACCCAGCGCGCTTTAACTCAGTAATATTTGACTCATTGTCACCTGCCCTTGCGAGTGAAATGAGTCGCTTTCTTGCCCAGGCATATCCGAAAGATACGTTTAGCCCCAATAGATTGATGAAATTTATCAATGACGATGCTCTTCTAGATTCCTGGACAGAAGGAGAGCGTGAAGGAAGCCGGTCAGCCATAGGGTTGTCTGAAGAAGGTGTTGCCGAGATGGAGCGTACATACAGCGCAATACATGCAAGTAAAAAAACTCAAGATGATGCACCACTTGATGTAAGCCGAGATATGGCGCTTCTCGAACAAATAATTCGACAAACCGCTCCTCGCAAAGGTGAATAATCAAGAAAGACCGCCAGTGGTGGCGGTCTTGTGCAGTGGGTAATCTGCCCAGATTTTTTAACTGACTTTTTGGCGAAGCTTGCGCCAGCGCCGCGCCTGTAAGCGCTTTGCTTTTTGTTGCCAATTGTCTTCTATCGGTCCATCGAAAAGATCGATGAGCCCTGAACTTTGTATTTCTGAGGTTTGTATTGGTTTAGACCAGCGTTTTGTTTCGTACTTCATGTTGGCCTCCCCTCACATTAAGTAGTACCTCTAGAGTAACGGTAGGCATATCATTTGTCAGTGAGTATCAACACAGTTGTCATTGATATATATCACACTTTAGAGAATGTAATTGAAATAAATTAAATATAGTGTGTAGATATCGATATAAATAATCTTATACCACAAAGATAATCAATGTCATCCAGCTGCCATTACTTCTCACCAACTATAAATGGTCGCAGTATTTGCGACCATTTATAGTTGGTGAACTAGCTCAGATTGTTAGCTTATGACTTTCTGGCGAAGTTTACGCCAGCGTCGTGCCTGTAGTTTTTGTGCCTTGAGTCGCCAGTTGTGCTCTAGTGGCTCCTCGAAGAGGTCAATATAAAGGGCTTTTGTTTCGGAAGTTTGTATTGGTTTTGTCCAGTGTTGTTTTTCGTATTTCACGATTACACCCTCCAATTTTATTTACTAGCCCGCTTTTGCTGTTGACTCCCCTATCTGCCAAGCGATGATACAACAGAAAGGATTATCGTCGGACTAACCACTTCCGAATGTAGTTAGTGAGCCTTACTATAATGAGCAGTTTTATGATTTGCAGTGATGTCTGGTGGTTAATTTCAGTGATATTTGTCACATTTATCACATCTCAGTCGTGTCGATAGCTACAATCTGGTGTTGCTTGATTTTTTCCGTAAAAGTATGCATGATTACATTTATTTTTTCCGCAGTAATCACAGCAATGAACCATAGAAAAGTTGCGATTAGCGATTGATAAATATAAAATCGTAGATAAATAACGGTAGGAAAAATGAGACACTCCGAAGCTAAATCAAATAGCCCAAAGTACGAAGAGTTGCCGGCTGGACTTTTTCGGCATTTTAGCACTGAAGATGATTATCATTTTGATAAATCAATGCCACCACGGTTGTTGATACCTCGTCAACTCGGACGAGCCTGTATGTATAAGCTAGAAGCTGACCACAAGAATGCAAAAAGTATGACAAAAGCTGCAAGACGTGAATCTCAGAATTATCAAGGGAGCTCAATCCGACAGAGGTTCTTGGTAGAGATGATGACTAAGCACTACGGAGATCATATATTACTTGCAAGCAATGCTCGTGCACTCACTAAGTCCCGAGCAGAGCAATACGAGCTTGAGTTGTCTCGTTTACGGCATGCCCTAAAAGCGGCAGAAAAAGAGTCAGATTACGGAGAAGAGTCTACCTGGGTTGGCTTCATTAACGATTTAACTGTTCAGGCATTATTTAATCGCATGCAGACACCAACAGAGGCGGCTTTGCCCGCGCTCTCCCATCATGAAGACGGTGCAGATCCTAGTGCGAATTATGATGTTCTGTCTCTTATGCCTTCTGTGGATATCCATAATCCGGGTATTACCAGCTATAAAATTCAAGTAAAATCATCGTTTGAGATGGCAAGGCGAGCTAGAGAAGAATATCACGATGATATCGCCGTTGTATGTGCGCAAGAGGTCTTAGATTACGAACCTCGTAACTCTAAGCAGGCGCCTCGTTTTCCGATTTCTTATGCCCTGATTACTGAAAGCTCTGGTCGTAATCAATTACTTGCCCAGCAACTTGATGGTGCCGCCGAGCAAGTAATTAATTCGGTTTTCGAGCAGTCACGGCAAGCTCAGCCGGCTAGCGCAGTAGCTTAGTTGAATGTAGGAAACGGCTGAACGTTTTCTGGTGGCGTGATGGTTATTGAGCGGTACTCATAGACAATACTAAACTCGCCATCATCACCAGAGCCAGTCGCTTGGCTGATGCGATTGGTGTCAGTATCGATATAGAGTCGGTTGGTTTCTTGGTCTTCGATAATCTCCCAGACATCGCAAGTACCGGCTGGGCAAGCTTCTTGGCCGACATAACGAGCGATATCGACAAATTCCGTCAGTGAACCTTCGTCGTAGGTAAAGTCATCGATATTAAATGCAAATAGGTCGTCTTCCTGCCCTCTTGGAAACTCAAAACATTGCTCACCTTCGCAGCTAAAAGTAGCTTCTGGTGTAACGATAAATTTTACTGATTGTCCGGCTTGCTCTGAGCTAAAGCTGTAGCTTCCCTCGCCATCAAACTCAAGTGTTGAGTTGATCGGTCCCTCGGGTGTTGATCCAGAGATGGTTGCGACATATGAGGCTCCTGCCATGTTTTCTGCTACGAGCCTCAGTTGTGCTGCTTCCTCTTGAGTGACACCCGTGTTGTTAACTTCTTGTGTTAGCTCTGGCTCATCTTGCAGTTGCCAAACTGCTATAGCGGCACCTGTGAGTAATACTATCCCAACGAGTATTGCAATTATTTGTTTATTCATAAAGTCGCTTACCTCTTTTCGTTTGTATAGCGCATTCTAACGCAGGCTTGTTATTTATTGCAACGCAGTCTGGATGCAAAGTAGTTGGCGGGAAAAGTTTGCCGTGTAAAAACAATCTTTAATTTTTAGTATTTTCTGGTGGTTTGTTGTGTTTGATTTTGTGCATTTTTCGCTCTAGTTCGTGGATTCGGGCATGGCCGAGCCCATAATGATGCGCGATTTCATGCCATAAAGTGTTTTTCACTTGTTCTTTGAGCTCTGCCATACTGTGAGCCGAGTGTTCAATCGGTAGCTTAAATAGCGTAATTTTGTCTGGCAAGACTAGGTTGTATCCTGCTCCGCGCTCAGTGCGTGGCACCCCTTCATACAAACCATACAGTGATTGATAACAACGAAGCTTCAGTCGTTTACGCTGCTCGGCATTGGGCTCATCTTCGTAAGTAATCGCCACATTGTCGAGTCGCTCAACATATGCCTTCGGCAATTCTTCCATTGCTTCATTGATAAGCGCCTCAAATTGTTGGTTATTAACCTGGATCATACTTTGATTGTATCAGTAAGTTAGCTGTAGAGGAGGTGTTTGTTTAAATGTTTTCGCAGATACTTAAACATATGCTTAGTCTGCGTTATAATGGAGGAACTATGAACAAGATGACTATTATTGTATCAATCTTTGTTGCCTTGGTGATTGGCGCTGGAGCAATAGTATTTTTTGCTACCGAAGAAACTGAAGCGCCGGCCCGTCAAGACACAGTAAACGAGACAACCCAAGCTCCCGAAATAACTGAGCTTACTACTGAAGCAGTAAATAACTATGTTGTTTACGAAGAAGGTGCCATTGAAGCAGCAGAGGGACAGGTTGTATTGTTTTTTCATGCGGTGTGGTGTCCACAGTGCCTACAGCTTGAGCGAGACATTCGGCAAAACGGAGTACCAGAGGGATACACGATTATCGAGGTTGACTTTGATAGATATCAAGACTTACGCCAACGTTACGAAGTAGTAGCACAAACGACTCTCGTTAGACTTGATGAAAACGGCGATAAAATTGATTCGTTCTTGCCATCAGAGCTAACAATCGACGCTGTCAAGCGAGACTATCTAGACACTTAAATAATAAAAAGGATTAGTTAAAAAGCATGCTACTACTTATCGGTTCATTTATTGCAGGAGTGCTGACAATAGCTGCACCTTGTATATTGCCGCTACTGCCAGTGATAATTGGCGGCTCGATTGCCAGAGGCGGTGATGAGCCTGACGATAAAGTATGGTATCGACCACTTGTGATTGCTATCAGTTTAGCGATGTCGGTAATTTTGTTTACACTGTT
>SLHW01000004.1 GCA_007135955.1 Candidatus Saccharimonadota bacterium | reverse complement strand
GCTGCTTCATTCTGTGTCAGTTGACGCTGATAATAGTTGGCTGCCTGGTCAAGTGCTTCGTATAGTCGTTCTTTTAGCTTGGCGGAGCTTTGGTGACCGCTCGAACGATATTCGCTGAGGTCGATGCCAGCTTTTCGAGCGAGTAGCTCAAGTGCTCCCTTGAAATCCACTCCTTCAACTTCTTGCACGAACGAAAAGACATCACCACCTCTACCAGAACTAAAGTCATGCCAGATTTGCTTTTCTGGACTGATAATAAAGCTTGGCGTTTTTTCATTGGTGAATGGGCTAAGCGCTTTGAAGTTGCGCCCGGATCGCTTCAGTTCCAAATAATCACCCAGTATGTCCTCGATAGAAAGCCGGCTTTTGATATCCTCTACTGCATCCATGCTTATTTAGTATATAGGTAGCGCCACTGCAGTGATAGCATGAGCGCTACAGCAATAGAATAGTCTGACTTCAGTCTCGATATAAATGCTGGTATGATTAAGCATAAGATGGATCAAAACAATCCCCAGCCCGACTATAGTTTTTTAGAAGAAAACGAAAAACCTGGTTACTTTGACTTTTTTACCAAGGCTGACAAAAAAACTCGTATTAAGATGGTAGCTATTGGTAGTAGCTTGTTACTCCTATTGGCAGTGATTGTCGGGGCGATAATCTTTAGTAATGATGAAGGGCTACAAAGTAGCCTAACTAGAGTAGCTCAACGGCAAAATGAAGTTATCCGTATTGCAGAAATCGGCGAAGATAAAGCTCGAGCACAAGAAGTACTAAATGCATCGATAGTCATAAAAGCCTCTTTGAAGTCTTCACAAAACCAGGTATCAGCAGCCTTGGCAAACGAAGGCGGAAGCCCGTCTAGGGCTATACTTAGACAACTCGAAAGCGAGCAAACCACTCGCGAGCTCAATGCTGCCGAACAAGCTAACCGATTTGACGAAGTATACTTAGAGATTATGCAAAGCGAACTACTTAGCTATATGGCAAGTCTAGAGACGTCCTACACTCATGCCTCAGGAAATAATCGAAAGCTTATCGATAATCTCTACCGCGAAGCTGGCCTATTGCTTAAAAATATCGAGGACATTTAGCCGATTTCTGGCTTTGATTGGTCCTCTGCGCCAGTCACTAGATCATAACTATGACGAATAAAGCCTTGTATTTCTTCCCATGGTAATTGTCCGCTGAGGATAATCGTGTTCCAGTGCTTTTTGTTTAGGTGATACCCCGCTTGCACTGACTCGTATTTTTCACGAAGCAGCTGTGCAAGTTGTGGATCGCATTTAAGACTGAGCCTTACTGGAGTTTTTCCTTCTTGAATGAGGGCGTACATTTTGTCGCTAACTTTATAAACAGCGACCTCTTTACCAAACGGGTAATCCAATCGGCTGTTTGGCATGCTCAGTATATATTCTTCGACAGTTTTATGGTCCATGAGTACAGTCTAAAGTGTAATGGAAAAAGTTAAAAGTAAGTGTAGTGTAAAGAGACAAGGATAATAACTGCGTATTGGAAATGTCATCTCTGATGCTAAGCAGAAAAATAGGTAGCCAATTATTCATCAGCCTTTCCTGGGGCGTAAGCTACGCAGCGATGTTTTTTGTCTGCAAGCTAGTCGGAGTTAACTATGTAAAAACCTGAGGCGTTTTGTAGATTTTTTGATACCTAACTGACTTTAACGCAAGATACACCAGACTAAAAAGTTTGGCTAAGCAATAAGCTCTTCGAAATCTTCTCGTATATCTAAAATGACATCGGAAGCAATTAATGCAGCGCGTGTTATGCGAACAGCATAGCACTGTTGTCTAGCCACATCTTGATCGAAACGGACGATATTTTCAGCACCACAAAGCTCAAAACACGTCCTTGCAATATCACAATACTCAACTTGCCTATCTTCTGAAGACAGATCAGAAATCCTTATCATTTCTAGCTGCACATCAGATTCAGATGGATCTATCGGCTCAGAACAAGCGTCCATACTGCCACTAATAAAGCCGTTCTCACCTGCTAATAAACTCATGGTTTTTTATCCTTCTTTTTTTAACCAATAATTCAAAGAGTAGCGTATGTATAACCACTCAACAAGCCCAGATAAATGTCAAATGGATATATGTGTGACTCAAGTCACTAATGCGGCCAGTTTTTTGAGTTTTTGCTACTTTTGAGCCTTTAGCCAATCCAGGTAAAACTGCAGCTCAGCGACTGAGGCCTGTATATCGTCAAAGGCACGGTGGACTTCCTTCTTCTCGAACTCGACACCATACTTCCCTTGCATCAGCACTTTCAACGCACTAACATCAAGCATCCGATAATGCAGCTTTAGATCAAAGCTCGGTAGCCAGTACTTCACAAAGTTTCGATCGTTATGTATAGAGTTGCCGGCTAGCACTGCTGGCTCATCACCGAAGTTCTTTTTGGTCAGGGCAAGTAGTTCTTTTTCAACTTGCTCAAGCGGCAAGCCTTCATCGAGTTTGTCGACAAAGTCATCGCGGTTTTCCGGAAAATCACGCCACCAGATGTTTTTTTGCATACGATCGAGCACTGTTTTTTTATCCTGAGATATGCGCGCTTCATAGCTATCTAACGTCTTGAACTGAAAGTCGGTTACTTCTACCGCTACTTCAAGTAGAACGTCTTTTTCTGGCTCTAGACCAGTCATTTCTAGGTCCATCCAGAGCAGTTTGGTTGGATGTTGTTTTTTATTGTTAGTCGCCATTGTATAAATCAGTATAGCGGTTTTTGGCTTTATTGCACGCTTTAACACCTTAGGATTACATTATATTCATAACGGGTTGTTATACTACCCTCATGAAGAAAAAACTTCTACTGACTGCGGTCGTCCTAGTTGTTATTGTTGTGACACTATTTTTACTCGCTGATCGAGCAACTGCGCCAACGCGAGAGTCTAGCGAACAAACCGAACAAGGATCTAGTGAGCCAGCAGAAATAATTGAACAATCACCTGACGAACTTGGCTTCGATATGAACAAGTACAGCATAGAAGAACCAGGCAGTATTTGGTGGATTGTCAACCGTGAGCGCCCTCTGCCAGAAGGCTATGTGCCCCCAGACTTAACCGTACCTGACGTCCGCCTACGCTTAAATGCATCAGCTGAACAAATGCAGTTTCGACAAATCGCTCTACCAGCACTCAAAGAAATGTTTGTAGCCGCTCAAGCTGATGGTGTTGAATTAGTATTTGGCAGTGGATATCGTTCAGAAGCACTACAACGACAATTTTATGAATCCTATGTAGCTCGTGATGGTCAAGCTGCAGCAGACCGCTATTCAGCTCGCCCTGGCACCAGTGAGCACCAAACTGGTTTAGCCGTAGATGTTACCTCTCCTAACCTCGCCTGCCATCTAGAAATCTGTTTTGAAAATACGCCACAGGGCCAATGGGTTGCTGACAATGCTCACATCTACGGCTTTATCATTCGATATTTGGAAGGCAAGGAAAATATCACCGGTTATCAGTACGAGCCATGGCACCTTCGCTACGTTGGCAAAGAGCTTGCGGCCGAACTACATCAAACTGGTCAAACTATGGAAGAATTCTTTAATGTTGTCGCCTACCGCCCGCGGGTTCTGGCAATGGCCCGCCTGGGCAGCTGCAGCTGCTGTTGTTAATGTGCCTCAAGCGGATTAACAGTAGTTAACAATCAAGAAATAAGAAGTAGCCGACGCTTACAACGATATTTGATATTTTATACCTGATATCCACTGCTTAAACTGAGCCCTTCCAGGCTTTTGGTGAACTGATTAGACAAAAGCCGAGACGCTAGTCTTGTTTCGAGGACTGTTTAAGCGAAGCGAGTTCCACAGAAACAGATTAGCGACTTTGGCTTTTGGATAGTCAAGTGAAGACAACTGCCTGTGGTGTTTTTGCATGCTTTTCTCACTGCAGACAAAAGCATGACGCCTTTATAACCCGAAACCACATAAAACCAGTGGTTGCTATATATGTAATTCTTCAGTAATCTCAAATTTCCAGATACTGCAATTATCGGGCTTGGCCTGATAAAGCTCCCAAAGATCAAGAGCTTCAAGTACCGAACGGATAACACGAATATTACCGCCGTGAGTAACGATAAGCAACTCATCATTCTTATGCTGATTAAATAGTTCGTTCATGTAATTAATTGTTCGTTGCCGAAATTGATTAATGGTTTCGCCTTCGGGAGGTCGCCTTGTATAAAAACCACCCTCCAGTGTCTTCCAGTCTGGCAAATCATTCGCATACATTCCCTGATATGCGCCAAAGCTGATCTCTCTAAGTTCTTCGGTATATCTTACTGGTATATCTTTTATTTCTTTTATAAGGATGCCGAGGGTGTCTACGCAGCGCTGTAGGTCAGAACAATATATGTAATCAAAGTTTTTAGTAGCAAGTTCTCGAGCAGCTTTTTTTGCTTGTTTTATCCCTTTTTCTGAAAGTCGTCCAGGTAACTGACCTTGTACAATCCCCTGAGCATTTTCAATAGTTTCACCGTGACGAATCACTAATATATTCATGGTTAGTTATTCAAGTATTCGTCAGGACTTAAAATTGTTACACTCGTCAAGCGGTTGAGCACATTTGTTAGATGCTCGCGTTCGGCCTGAACCGTTGTATCAAGCTGATTACGCGCGAAGTAACTATCGTCTACTTCATCTAACGTAAACATCTGTAAATTACGTCGCGCTAACAGGTTCTGCGCAGCAGCTTCCTCGGCTGACCATTCATAGTGGCTATAGACTGGTAGCGCACCAATCGATTGTAGCGATAAGTCATCTAAATTGAGATCCATCACAGCAATCACGCTAACCAGCGTATCAGCTGGAATTTGGGTGTTCAAAAAATTACCCAGTGAATACCAGACCACTGTCTCACGTCCGTCATCAGTAGTAATGCGATCAACTGGCTGCAGCGTATGTGGTCCATGCCCGAACACATAATCTGCTCCGGCATTGACCACCTGCCGAGCAATTCTTTGCTGTTCGGCACTTTCGCTTATGTCGTACTCAATACCCCAGCGCATGCTGACCAATACTATGTCGGCATTCTCTTTGGCTTCGGCTATTTCCGCTGAAGACGAAGTTTCGTCGTACATAACCAAACTATAGCTGTTCGGTACTGGCTCATTGCTGTACATGCTATATGACAGAAAGGCAAATCTTGTATCGCCTATTTCAAAATAACTAATCTGTTCACGTTCTGCTTGATTGCGGTGAGCACCAGCTGTAGCGAGCACATTTCTATCCTGCCAGTCGGTGACCATCGCATCAACAAGGGCCTCACCTTTGTCATAAGTGTGGTTGGTGCCGAGATTGATGACATTACAGCCGAGCTGCTCCATGCCGTCGTGCCACTCAAGTGGAGCGTTAAATATCGGAAAACCCGATATGCCGAACTCTTCCCCGCCAGCCGGAGTTGCTTCGTTGCAAAAACGGACATCGGCTGCATCAAAATATGGTTGCATATTCTGCATCAATGCATAAAAATCATAGCCACCATTAGTTTGTGCGTTGGCAATCACACTATCGTGAGCAATCATGTCACCAGCTGCAATTATTCGTAACAGATTTGCATCGCTTGTTTGCTCGCTTATCGCCTCGTCCTGCGAATCGCTATTGGTGTGGCTAGTATTATCACGTATCATCAACAAAGCTGCCGATCCAATTAACAATACACCGGCTAAAGCAATGAGTAGTTTTTTTCGCTTCATAAACCTTCCCCTTTAGTACTATCTTCAACAAACTGCAGTGCAAGTGAATTGATACAGTAGCGCTTACCAGTTGGCTGGTCAAGAGCATCGTCAAAAACATGACCCAAGTGACCACCACAGGATGCACAAGTTACCTCACTGCATTCCATGTCATGGCTAGAATCAGATTTTAGCTTAATTGCTCCATATTGTGCGACATCATAAAAACTGGGCCAGCCTGACCTTGAATCAAACTTATGCTTGCTTGAAAACAAAACTGCATTACAGTTTACGCACTTATACTTCCCTGTCTTGTCGTTATAAAGCAGCTTCCCACTAAATGGCGGCTCCGTAGCCTTTTCAAATAGAATCTTTCGTTGCTCGTCACTGAGGCTTGATTGTTGTGAGCTGTGGTCCTTCATTTTTCTGATTTAGTAAACGCTTTGTGGGTTAAGTTCCGCAGCTGCAGTCCAGCCTGGACTACCAACTCAAGCAAAGCAATTTGCAAACCAAAAGCAACTAGTGGATTTAAAATACCCGTTCGCCAATCGAAAGACAAAGTCCCTACACGAGAACGATCGAGAAGCTGCTCTAAAAAAACATTGATAGCCATAGCAACAGTACTTACAAAAAGAGCCAATGACAGGCCAACTACTATAGCGACTATTATTGAAAAAGCGTCTTTGCGTCGAAGTAATTGAAGTACTAACATTTTGACTTAATCCTCCTTATTTTTATCGAGCCGATCGAGCTTGAATTTTTGAACTATCAGGTAAATTACTAGCGCAGTTGCCAGCAATACGATGATACCATTGAGCGCAAGGCCCCAAGATAACACTAAGTCTTCACCGGCTCGAGAAAGTCCGGTATTCCAAGTAATCTCAGTTAGGTCAGTGCCGGCAAGCAAAAAACCAACAACCGGATTGATAAGCCCTTCTACTATGTCATTTACTGCACCGGCGGCAGCCACACCAACTGCTAAACCTACTGCCATACCGACTACACCTTGTTTACGAACAAAATCCATAAATGAACTCAGTTCTTGTTTGGTTCGTTTCTTTGGCATATTATCTATCTCCTTTTACTTTTTCTAATCGCATAAGTCCCGTGAGAAACGCTGCTTCTTTTAGGCAAACTTTGTGTCGCTCTCCGACACTAGTCACTTCATCAACTGCGTTACGTAGGTACTGTTCGACCTTCTCTAAAACGACGTCCTCCTCCCAGTGCTCGTCGGCTTTGTTTTGTTGCCACTCAAGCAAGCTAGCCGTCACCCCGCCAGCATTAGCCAAGATATCAGGGATAATTATCACACCTTTTTCGGTCAAATAATCATGTGCTTCTAGGGTCACCGGTCCATTAGCTAACTCAAGGATATATTTAGCGCGAACGTGCTCCATATTGTCTTTATTGATAACTCCACCAAGCGCTGCCAACACTAATACGTCGACCTCTTCGCATAGTAGCTGTTCGTTGGTGATATGAATAGTGTCATCGCTTTGATAGTCTCGAAACTTCTTGTGTTGTTTGCGGTAATCCGCTAAGTCACTGGCAGCGAGACCAAAGCCGGAACTTAGTCCTCCACTAGAGTCTGCGGCGGCAACGAGCAACACTTGTGGCAAGAGCTCTTCTTCGCGAAACATAAAGTTAGTGCCGACGTTACCAACACCCTGGATAGCATAAGTCATGTCTTTTTTGTCGTCACCATATTGCTTGAGGACTTCACTAAGTACATCGGCACCACCGTAACCAGTCGCTGCCTCCCTGCCCTCGGAACCACCTTGGCCAACCGACTTACCGGTAAATGATGCCTTGGAGGAGTCACCAGTAATCTTTTCGTACTCATCGACCATCCAGTCAATAACCTGAGCATTGGTATTAACATCTGGAGCCGGCACATCGACATCTGGGCCAATATAATCAACTAGCTGCCGTACATAATCACGGGTTAGTTCTTCAAGCCTGGCATCATCAAGTTCTTTTGGGTTGACGGCAACACCGCCTTTGCCACCACCGAAGCCCAAACCAGCAGCTGCATTTTTGATAGTCATAAGTGTGGCGAGAGCCTGCACTTCGGATTTACTGACTTCTGCATGATAACGCACTCCACCCTTATAAGGTCCCCGACGATTATCGTGCTGAACCCGGTAAGCCTTGTAAGCTTTTTCACCGTCTGATACCTCAAACTCATGCTCGTGGTCAGGCTTTAAAAACGCCTCAATGTCTGCATCACTCCAACCAAGCTCTTTGGCGGCTCTGGTGATAAATGTTTGGGCAGTCTTTAGCATATTTACTCCTTAAAAAGTTACTTAGTGTATTGTCTGAGGAAATCTTCGGCTCGGTACGAAATGATTCGCTTGCGGTCTGCGTCAAGCTTATCAAGCTGGGCAACCATCATCCGCATACGAGGATTGCCGGCAAACCGTTCTTGATGCTTTTCAATAAAGCGCCAGTACAGACCGTCCCAAACATCTGCCCAGTCACCTTTTTGATAACTACTCATCTTAATAATGTAATTACTAGAGCTAACATACGGCTTGGTGACCATCGAACCACCATCAGCAAACTGACTCATACCATAAACATTTGGTACCATGACCCAGTCATAGCTATCAATACATACTTCACTAAACCACTTATAGACCTCCTGTGGATGAATTTCGCAAAGCAACATCAAGTTACCAGCAATCATCAGCCGCTCAATATGATGAGCATAGGCGTGTGATTGTAGTTTTATAGCCACGTCATCAAATGGCGGTAAGCCAAGTGTGCCGTTATACCAGTTGTCGGTCAGTTGTCGGTTATGGCTAAAGACATTTTGCGTACGCATCCGGCCACCATAAACCACGTACTGACCACGCATATATTCGCGCCAGCCCAAAACTTGACGGATAAATCCTTCGAGGCTCGCTATTGGTACCGGCCGCTTATCGTGTCGCTGCAAAGCACGATTAATCACCTGTTCAGGAGACAGCAAACCGATGTTAATACTCGGTGAAAGCACGCTATGGTAGACCCAAGGTGCATCACCGCTAATCGCATCTTCATACGGGCCAAAGTTATCTATTCGGTTCTCAACAAAATCATCTAGCCAAGCGGCTGCTTCTTGATGATTGGTTGGCCAAATAAAATCAATGCCGCCAGGGTTATCTGGGAAATGCTTCTGTACCCAGTGACTCGCATCTTTGACATGTTGATTATCACCAAACGCCTCAAAACTCGGGAGTTTATGGTCTTTTGGTAAAGGCTTACGGTTTTCATGATCAAAGCTCCACTTCCCGCCTACTGGTTTATAGTGCGTATTGATAAGGATATTGAATCGTTCTCGCTGCCATTGATAAAAATTCGCAAACAAGTGTTCGTCTTTTGCCTCTATGTAATCGCGGACCTCTCGGTCTTTGAGATAGAAATTCGGCGAATCGAGCAACTCGAGACTGGTTTCTGGTGCAGCTTCACGGCGTGATCGTAACAATCGCTTAGTTAACACGTCATCAACCGGATCAAATACATACAGTTGTCCGAATTTGCTGGCTCGCTTCAATAGGTCATCGGTTGTTAGAAGTGGATCTAGCTCAATATATTCCACGTTTACCTTGGTTGGCCAAAGTACTTCCTCGACGTACCGCCGCATACTGGCTCGGTGCAAGATAAGCTTTTGTTTGTGTAGCTTGAGTGGATACATGTCATCGACACCAAAATACAGCTTGTCTTCAATAACAAAAATTGTGTCAACATCAGGAAGCTGGTCTGCCGGATAGAGTTGATGGGGGTATATAAAAAGGGCCGATTTCATGTTGCAGTTACTCCAATTTATCAATTTTATTCATGCTACATGTGCTCCGGAGCAGGTATACCGAGTAGTCCTAAGCCATCTTTTAGCGTCTCAGCATAACGACTCACCAACTGCAACCGGATTGCTTCACGCTCATCGCCAAGTACACGGTTGTGTTCATAAAATCGGTTATAGTTCTGTGCTAGTTCATATAAATACGTACAAATAATGTGAGGTGACAACTCCTGGGTAGCCTTGGTAGCCGCCAAAGAATAATGACTAAGCTTACGTAACAAACTACGCTCAGCTGGCTCTAGTTCATTGACTGCATCAGTGCTTGCTGGTTGAAAAGTTACTTTTTCTAGAATTGAGCGAGCTCGACAATGCGCATACTGCAGGTATGGACCTGAGTTTCCAACGGTGTTGATTGACTCATTAATGTCAAAAACTACATTGCTGCTGATGCGATGCTTGAGAAATTGATAACGAATCGCACCCTGAACTATTTCATCGGTAACACTTGATTCTTGCTCGGCTAAGGCCGTCTCCAGTTGATCAAATAGCGCTTGAACCTCTATGACATCGCCAGAACGTGAGCTCATTTTGCCACCTTTAAGCGTGAGTTCGCCTGTCGGAATGTTTACAATTACATCTTTTTGCTCGGGAAAGCACAAATCAACTGCCTTGATAACGCCGCGGAAGTAATCTTTTTGCTCATGGGCGGTAACAATGTAGTTTTTGTCTGGCTGATAATCCTGGTGTTTTAGCTGCATTAGTCCAAGGTCTCGTGCACCGTAAAGGCCACGACCTCTTGATGAAACAAACGCATTATCAAATATGCCGTATTGTTCACCTGGAAAAACCAGTGCGCCGTCACTTTCAATAAAAACTTTACCGACGTTGTCACGGACAATTGGTACACCTAGCTCTTCGGCTTGGCTTTCGAGGTAACGTTTTTCGATTCGCTGATTACCTAGACGAGCAACCAGCGAATCAATCTCTTCAAAGCTCCAGGTTTTGCACGTTTCATAAATTTGCCTGTAGGTATCGTCCTCCAGGGTGAAGGATTGTTCGGCGAGCTGGTCGATTTCTTGTTTTGCAGACGGGTCTTCCTTGTAGGCTTTGGCTCCTTCGGCATACATGCGCGACATAAAAGTATTGCGTTCTGGCTTAGGTATATCAGCGAGCTTACTCGGGTCACCGTCAACGTAACGCAGCAAGCTGTACATACTCTTGCCGACATGAGCACCGATATCGCCGTGGTAACTAACGCGGTGCACGTTTGCCCCACCTTTTTCAAGTAGATTGGCGATGGTATCGGCAGCTACTGCGTTATAGCCATGCCCAACGTGCATAGCCTTAAATGGGTTTGGGTTATTGGTTTCAGCAACGATTGTTTTTCCGGACAAATCAGTGGTTACTTCGATTGACTCGGCCAGCCCAAGTAGCGAATCGTTACTCAGAACGATATTTATAAAGCCCGGCCCCGCAACCATTGCAGATTCAATTTTTTCGCTTGCTAGCTCAGCAACAATTTGTTCAGCAATCGCGCGCGGAGCTTGGCCAACCCTACTAGCTAGGTGCATTGCGACGTTGGTAGCATAATCGCCAAACTGCTCATCTGGGATAGTTAGCTCGGGTACCACTTCCACGCTGAACAGACGTTGACACACCTCTTGAATATGACGTTGAATCTCTTGCATAAGTACTTGCTAACAGTATAACAGGAGGCGAGTAGGTGTTCTCTATATTTACGATAAGTGTTAATCTAGAGACAGAGAAGAGAGGCGAGAAAGTGAAATTATTAGTTATTATCGGCAGCACCCGTGTAAACCGCAATGGCCAACGCGTAAAAGCCTGGCTACAAAAAACATTGACTCCCCAAGACGATACCGAATACGAAATAGTCGATTTACGTGACGTGCAACTTCCCTTTTATGATGAACCAAAATCAGTCGGTAGTCTTAGTGATGACGAATTCCATCATCCTGAAGGTGTGAAGTGGGGCAAACAGGTAGCGAGTGCTGATGGGTTTATTTTTGTAACACCAGAATATAACCACGGCCCACCAGCCACCATCAAAAACGCAATTGATTACGCTTGGCAAGGCTGGAACTATAAGCCAATGAGTATCATCAGTTATAGCACTGGTCAAATTGCTGGCGCTCGAGCTGCCGAACAGCTACGATTAATGGCGCTTGGGGTAAAGTTACTACCCTTGCCAGCAGCCGTACATATTGCCCACATAACTGATAAACTAACCAAAGACGGTAACGTCAACGACGACGCAATCAATACTGCGCTAAATAATCTGCTTAGTGAACACCGCATGATTGCCAGCAAACTAAAGGAAAGTTAAGCACTAACCAACTACCCCAATGGCGCTCAATAGCGTAAAACTACTCGATACCATCCGCGATAGCGTCCGTGCTCAAATGGACAAGATTGCCAAGTGGCTAAATGCTACCTCTAAAGGAGCAATCAAGCCCAACCATATTACCTACATCGGACTACTCATGCATATACCGATAGCATTACTGATCGCAGTTGGGAGCTTTTACTTTGCAGCGGTACTCTTAGTAATATTTGGTTTATTTGATGCACTTGATGGCGCATTAGCTCGTGTCCAAAAAAGCGACTCAGCTGCTGGCATGCTACTTGATGCAAGCACCGATCGGGTAAAAGAGATATTTCTCTATATTGGTGCGGCATACTATGCCGTGACGCTGGCCAATCCAATTGGAGCAGTTTGGGCAGTTGCCGCTTGTGGTGCCAGCCTATCGGTAAGCTACGTCAAGGCCAAAGGTGAAACTGCAGTCAGTAGTAGCAATTTGAGTCCATCACAAATCAATCGTTTGTTCGCCGATGGTGTGATGCGCTTTGAGGTACGGATGACAGTACTAGTTATCGGGCTACTCGTAAATCAACTTCTGCCAGCGCTAGTAATTATTACGCTGCTCTCAACCTACACAACCTTTGACCGCTTGCTGCGAATCCAGCGAAAAATATCAAACAGTACCTGAGTAGACTATGGACTATAAAAAAGTTGATTTTCACACTCACTCCAACGATTCTCATGATGGCGGTATATCGTTTGAACAGTATCGTCAGATACTTGAAAGTGGTCAACTAGATTGTGTCGCAATTACTGATCACAACAAGATTCGAATAGCACAACAACTCCATGAGGAGTTCGGTGATAAAGTTATCGTCGGAGAAGAAATCTTAGCAGAAGAAGGTGAGGTTATTGGGCTTTTTCTCACTAAGCCGATACCTAGTGGCTTATCTATGAAAAAGACCATCCGACTCATAAAAGAACAAGGAGCTATCGTCTATATCCCCCATCCTTTTGAGACCATCCGACACGGAATTGATGAAGCTACCCTGGTTCAAAACAGAGATGCTGTCGACATTATCGAAACGTGTAACGGACGGGCTTTTTTACAAAACCGCTCAGAAAAAACAGTAGTTTGGGCACGACTGAACCACATTCCTGGAGCTGCCAGTAGTGATGCTCACGGGATTCGAGGGGTCGGCAAAACCTACACACTATTGCGTGAAATACCAACTAAAGATACTCTGCTATCACTGATGTCATCAGCAAAACTTATCACTGATCGCCCCTCACTGGTTTCCTTGCTCTACCCGAAATTTCACCGCTTACGCAAGAGGTTCACCCGAGCATGACAATTCTCGCTGTACTCTGGCTCTTCTTGCCGGCTGGTATTGCCAACATGGCACCAGTTTTAGTCAACAAAATCCCCTTAGTCAATCAATGGAACACCCCAATGGATTTTAACGCTTCCTGGCGTGGGGTGCGCGTCTTTGGTCCACACAAAACCTGGCGCGGATTGCTGTCTGGTGTAGTATTTGCAAGTTTGTTTGCAGCACTTCAATACTTTATCTATTTGCCCTATGTCACATCACTTGCTCAAGCAATGCTGCTGGGTGGCTTGTTGGGGCTGGGCGCATTACTTGGTGATGCTATTGCTAGCTTTTTCAAGAGGCAACGCCGCTTGCCATCTGGTGCGCCCTGGGTGCCAGTCGATCAAACCGACTATATTGTAGGCGGCCTACTAGTAAGCTATCCCCTGATTAGCTCATGGTTATCGATTGGTGGATTTATCGCTATTATTCTAACCTACACGGGACTGCATTTTTTAATGAGCTATATTGGCTACCGGCTCGGCTTTAAGTCGCAACCTATCTAACCCTAATTACTTCTCAAAAGGTGGTTACTTTAACCGTCGGCTTTCTTTAATTCTTGTTTGAGCTTTTCGATTATGTCGACTGGGGTTGGATCAAGGCCGTTCAGTAGAGCAACGTATAGACTCACAAAATCGCCAAGCTGCACTGTCCAAAGTAGTTGCTCCAATAAGCTATCACCCTGAGCCATAACCACTTCAGCAGCAGGCTTTTTACCGGAAAGTAGCTTCTCGGATATTTCAAACCGCAGGTTAACTCGTTCATGCTCGAAGCTCGAGAGCAGATTAATCACTTTGTACGGCTTTTCGACGGGATGACTCGTCCAGCCCAAAAATTCATTATGATTAAACTCCGGATATTGGTTACACCAAGCGACAGTTTTAGCATTTTCGTTAAAGCTAATTTTCCACTTGTAGGCTGCTGGGTAGAATGCTGCGCCGGCATAGACAACAATTGAATTTCCAATAAGCTCGAGTGCTAGTTGCTTGGCAAAGTTCTCTTTAGTGGCAACGTCTGGGCGTAACTGCTTGACGGCCGCCTCGAGGCTATCGGCAGCGGCATCTAACTGAATTATGAGATTCTTTTCTGTCACTAGGGCAGTACCGTCAAACAGCGTTGCTAAAGCACGAAGCCCGTAGAGTGTTGCCATACGAGGCTGATAGCCAGCTGGAATTTTATACACTGGTGCGCCATGCTTACTAGCCAAACTCTCCAGCTCACCACTCGAGGTTATCACTACGAGCTGAGCTCCTTTTTTTCGAGCATCCTCAAACGCACTCAGTGTTTCTTCGGTGTTGCCAGAATAACTTGAGGCAATAACTAGTGTGCCTGCTCCAGTATGTGCTGGTGCGGTATATGATTTCCTTATCTCGAAAGGTACTGTTTTTTCTGGCCAAGAAAAAAATAGCTCAGCTGCGAGTGCCGAGCCGCCCATGCCAACATACACGATATTTTTTACTGCGCTAAAGTCAATTGACGAATTATCTACCTCGAACACATGACGAAGCTGAGTGTGTTGTTTTTCTGCTATACCGAGTGCATCACTTTTATCTCGCTGGTGAATCATTTTTATATCATCTAGTGCTGTCACGTATTTCCTCCATCCAGGTTATGGTTTATACTATCTAGCAGTAGTATATATGAACAATCAATAACAAGGGGGTGGCATGTTCGATCAACCGAACGATCAAAACCAGCAACAAGGTGACAACCAGGCACCAAACCAAGTACAACAATCTAATCCAGCAGCACCGCCGCCGGATCACGATTTTAACCCTAAGCCAGCATATGAATCGGTCTTTGATGACCAGCCAGCTGGTAGCGGCTCACTGTCATCTAGCGACGATGACGACACTACTCAGGCAAACTTAGCTGCCAGTCCAGCTTCTCCTGCTAGCAGTACTCCAAATGACCCAATTATTAGCGATAATGAACTCATTACTATCAAGCAACAAGCTCTACAAGAACTCAGCCCTCTAGTTGGCCAACTAGAACAAGACCCCGAAGAGAAGTTCCATACCACGATGCGGATTATCCAAGCATCAGACAATCACGGACTAATCAAAGAAGCCTACGAAGCAGCTCGACAAATCGAAGACGAAAAAGTCCGCGCCCAAGCGCTGCTCGATATCGTAAACGAGATCAACTACTTTACTAAAGCTGACGATAATCAAGATCACCCTCAGGCGGCCTAGGTCAAATTAGCGAAAAAAATCATCGCAGTAAGCATTTAAAGACCCGCTAGTTTTTTAGCGGGTTTTGACTGTTCTTGAAGATAGCAAGCTATTCAGCGACTGGGCCAGTACGTGGTAGCTCTGTATCGTCATCTGCTGTACGCTCACTTGGCCGCTCGTCAACAGTAGCATCGTCGTTTTGGTCTTGCTGGTCTGTCGGCTGATCTTCATCGTTTGCATTTTGGTCTGTAGTATCAGTTGCTGATGGAAGCTCATCCTCATTTGCATCGATCTCTTCGACTTCGCTCACTGGAGTGGTTGTATCATCTGAGAAGAACGTTGTATAAGCCCAGCGACCTGCAAAGAACAGGCCTAGTACAATAGCAATGGTTACTAAAAATCCACCGGCCGCAACCAGCCATGCCATACCCATACGTTCGCGCTGCTCTGCCTTATAGTAATCCTTTACCTCGTCTGGTAAAACATCTTGCTCTTTGTTACGCCGAAATAATGCCATACCCTGTTACTCCTCTTATGAATTGTAACTATCATACTACATACTGGCACAATCGGCAATTAATTCGTATATTTTTTATGCTTATCAAAAACGGCCTGATAAATACCAGGCCGCCTTCTGAGGTATGCGCTCAGATATACTTTCTTACATCATGCCCATGCCGCCCATGCCTGGCATGCCACCTCCGCCACCAGCATCAGCAGATTCTTTTGCTGGTACTTCTACGACGAGCGCACCCATAGTCATAGCTGTTCCAGCTATCGAGGCTGCGTTTTGAATTGCTTCTTTGGTAACACGGGCTGGGTCAATGATACCAGCTGACTTGAGATCAACGAGCTTATCAGGGCTGTTCACGTCAACACCCTGCCCTGCTTTACCCTTCTTCACCTGCGGCAACCATTCGTCAGCATTGATGCCGGCGTTGGTCAGCAAGATTCTAAATGGCTGATCGAGTGCACTCTTAAGTAATTGTGCGCCAGCGGCGGCAGTATCGTTTTCTTGCACCTTGATACCCTTTGCGAGGTTAATCAAGGTCACGCCACCACCTGGCACGATACCTTCATCAAGGGCTGCCTTAACAGCCGCAACTGCATCGTCAACTCGGTATTTCTTTTCTTCAATCTCGGTCTCGGTTGCACCACCAACTTTGATGACGGCAACTTTACCAGATAATGCTGCACGACGCTTCTCGAGGTTTTCTTTGTCGTATTCACTGGTTGCCTGGTCAGCCTGTGCAGTAATTTGCTTGATTCGAGCGTCAAGCTCGAGCACATCACCAGCACCTTCGATAACGGTTGTCTCGTCTTTATCAACGATAACCTTACGAGCTGAACCAACCATATCCATATCAGCAGTTTCAAAGCTGTGGCCCTGGTCTTCGGTAATGACCGTCGCGCCAGTCAAAATAGCAATATCTTGCAAGATATCTTTGCGTCGATCACCAAAAGCTGGAGCTTTGACAGCTACACAATTAAAAGTACCCTTCAAGCGGTTGAGTACGAGGTTGGCCAGAGCGTCGCCTTCAACGTCTTCAGCAATTAGCAGTACGTCTTTTTTGCCAGCTTGTACCAGCTTTTCGAGTAGCGGCAAGATGTCTTGGATTGAACTAACCTTCTTATCGGTGATGACAACTGCTGGCTTATCATAGGTTGCTTCCATGCGGGTTGTGTCAGTTGCCATGTATGGACTCACGAAACCACGATCAAAGGTAAAGCCCTCAACTACTTCGCTCTCAAGCTCAAGACTCTGACCCTCTTCGACAGTTACGACGCCGTCTTTGCCGACCTTGTCGATTACATCAGCGATGAGTTCACCGATTTGACTATCACCAGCTGAAATAGTAGCAACCTCTGCAACTCGCTTTTTCTTGGCCTTGATGTCTTCGGCTTGTTTGCCAAGCTCAACAATGACATCATGAGCAGCTTTTTCAAGACCCTTTCGTAGCTGCATCGGGTTGTGACCAGCGGCGATCAACTTATTAGCCTCAGATAGTATATGGTAGGTCAATACTGTAACAGTAGTGGTACCATCACCAGCCACATCATTCATTTTGTTGGCAGCCTGCTTAATAAGTTCTGCACCAACCTTGTAACCAAGCGTTTCGTCATCGACGTCTTCGATATCAACACCCTTAGCTACGGTTACACCATCATGAGTGACGGTTGGGTTACCATAGCTCTTGCTGATTACTGCATTGCGGCCCTTCGGCCCCATAGTTGTCTTTACTGCATCATAGAGAATTTCTGCGCCACCGAGTACACGTCGACGGGCATCCTCATCATAAAATACTTTCTTTCCCATAACTTTTTATCGCCTCCTAGTTGGTTATTTGACTGTTGCTAAAATATCTTCTTGCTTGATCAGCAAATAGTCTTTGCCGTCATGCTCAATATCGTTAGTACTGTATGTTTTGTAGTAAATTCGGTCACCTTTTTTGATTGTTTTTGCATCTGGTCCAACTGCCAACACCTTGGCAATTTTTGGCTTCTCTTGAGACTTTTCCATTACGTATAAACCGCTGGCGGTTTTGGTCTCGACTTCTTCTTGCTCGGCTAGCACGTAGTCAGCAAGTGGAGTAATGTTTACTGCCATGAATCTCTTCCTCCTTAATAAATATTTTGTACAGTTTTAAAAGGTGGATTAGCACCTCTCGCAAAGATAATTTTGGCACTCACCAAAACTCAGTGCTAATCCATTAGCACTCATAATAATAGAGTGCCAACATCCTTGTCAAGCACTAGTCTACATGACGCCAATAAGCCTGTACACCGCGAGCTTCGTCATGCCGTCGACATACAACATTTTCATAAGCCTTTAATAAAGTTGGCTCATTTCCAGCTCCGAGCTGTAGCATCCGCTCATAATAGGGCTCAAACACGTTTCGAAACATAAAATCATACCTCTCAGTTGGGACTTCTAAACCTCTATCGTTAGTAAAGAAGTCACGGAGCTCTGTGTCGATTGATTGAGCCAATGCTGAAAAATCCTTACTCATAAAGCGCGATATTTTCATGATATTACCTTTTTCGCCAACTAAACATCCTCCCCTTTCAAGGTCAATTATTTTTGGGTACAGACCTCCGCTAGTCGTTGCGACATTCCTAAATGCCAAATCATCATGAAATAAATAATTACTATGAAGAAGCGCCAACGTCTCAACAGCTGCCTCAAGTTTCTCTCGCGCCTCCTCTTCTGTCATGTCTTGCCAACTTAACCCATCAATAGTTGTCACATCTGGTTCATATTTAGTGACTATAAATCCATACGGTTCATCAGCACTAATAGCATTTTGATTCTTTATAAAGGCTAATATTTCAAATGTAGGTAGTCCAACACTTGCTGCATGCTGGCACATTGCTACTTCGTGAAATAGTTTTTGGCGTTCTATTTTATCTCTTGGCACTGGCTTTACTGCAACCTCCAGCTGCTGCACGGTGGCTTCATGAAACCACTGCTGATTAATCTGACCAAAGAAGACTTCGCGGAATGAATCTTCACGCCCCATTCTCATGAGTGGTTGTTCATGAAAACTTATCCTGTCTGGAAAACGTTTTTTAGATAAAACATCAAGCATTTCAGCGGAAAACAACACTGTCTTGCCGAGACTATCGAGCTCACTGTCAATTCCGGTTGTAATTCCTCCTGTCATATCTAGGCGACTCGAAAGATCAGGCATATGCCAAATATCAGAGGGGCGAGCTAGCTTTAACAGCTCATCGAGTAATCGTTCGTTTTGAGTCTCACTTTCTCTTCTCTCTGGGGTAATATAGCCCGATCCTCGCGATTCACCAGAAGAGCGTACTCTTTTAGCCTCGATTCCAGCCATCAAGCGTTTCCCACATTAATTTTATAATTGTTGTTTCGCTAAGATTAGTTGTATCTGCTAGCTGCGCACCGATATCCGCAGTGATGTCTATTTTTTTGTGTGTTGTTTTATATGGAGGCAAAAAAAACAAATTTGCACCATATTCAGCCTCTAAGTCTGGAGAGTATGCAAACCTATCAAGCCAATTACCTACCGGAGTGCCGATTGAGGATTTATGCATAACTGAAAGCTCTTCACCTAGTAAGCGGAAAACAACAGAGTAATGTTCAGGGTCTCTCTCGATGAAATTTGTTACTGATCTCAGCAGTTTAGTGCCTTTTGGTATTTCAAGAACACTGTCTTCTTCAATGACATGCCTTGGATAAACATGCACACCATGATCATCTAGCGCTGTATGCATCTTCATAATTTCTGAATTAACTGGAAAAGTAATTAAATGCTGGCGATCTTTTTCGCCAATCCACTCACCAATCTCTGAGCCGTGCAAATCTAAGCCTGGCAATAATGAATACGTTCTTTTTAATTCCATTAGTGAGCCGTATTTTTCTGCAAGAGATGTATTGTGTTGCCGTGGATCATAATCACGGGAGAGCTGAGGCATTTCTGACATGCTTCATATTTTAGCATATTTTTGTATGTTTTACAACTATTTTTTATTGTTTTTTAGAAGCTTGGTAATAACTTCTGCTTCGTTCCAGGGCTCGAGATTGCCACCCATGTTGCGAGAGTCTTGATGGCCAATACCAGTAATGTAAACGATGTCGCCTTTTTTGGCGGCTTTTAGTGCCGCCTGGATGGCTTTTTTACGGTCGCCAATCTCTTGAGTCTTGGACTTACCCTTAGCAGCTTTGATTCCCTTCATGACTTGTGCACGAATCTCAGCTGCATCCTCAGTGTAAGTTTCATCATCAGTGAGATAAATAAAGTCTGCGTGCTGGGCTGCTGCTTTGCCCATCTTGGGGCGCTTGTCTTTGTCTCGATTGCCAGTGGCGCCAAATACTATGTGCACCTTGCCTTTGGTCCGTTGCTTGAGCGACAGCAATGCCTGCTCTATAGCGTCGGGAGTAACCGCATAGTCAACAAATACTGTAAAGTTTTGGCCAGCCTCAATTGACTGCATACGTCCAGCTACTCCGTTAAGTGTTTCGACGCCTTTTGCTATTTGCTTAAGAGACAAACCCAGCACCTTGCCGACAGTGGCTGCGGCTACTGCATTATAAATATTGAATTCGCCAGCAAGCCGAATACGCGTACCGACTGTCTCGCCCTCTGATGCCAAAGTAAACCGACTACCATCTGTGGTTGTGCGCACATCCTTGAACTGCACACTACAGCCACGATTTGTGCCATAACTGTCAACGAGACCAATGCTTTGTTTTTCGTAATAAGTATAGCGAGGATCGTCGTGGTTAAGAACGCAATAAGTCGGCTTGAGGTAACTATTAAACAATCTAGCCTTCATGGCAGCGTATTCGTCCATAGTGCCGTGATAATCAAGGTGATCCTGCGATAAGTTAGTCATAACTGCTACTTCAATCGGAATATCGAGTAGTTTGTGTTGGTGCAGAGCATGACTCGTTACCTCGAGCACTACATAATCGACTTCTTTGTCTTGTGCATCCTTGAAAAAGCTCAACAGTTCTGCGGTTACAGGAACAGTGGTGTGGCGCTTGTTTAGGTCGTGCTCGCCGTCAACCTCTACCGCTGCGGTTGTAAACATCGCCGTACGATAACCAGCTGATTTAAGCATTTCATTGATGAAGGCGCAGGTTGTAGTTTTGCCGTTGGTACCAGTTACTGCAATAATTCGTAAGTCTCGCGCCGGATAACCATAACGCATTTGTAGTGCTTTAATGCGGCTTTTACGGTAGGTTTCCTCAGCTGTCTTAACACTCGATCCCGGTAACACCACCCTAACAATCTTTTTTGGATTCATAGCCATGTCTACATGGTACCGCATATCAAAGAATATTTGCTAGTTATTTGCTCGCGACAGTAGCCGGTTGACAATTGGCTTAAGTCTAGACCGTTGTTATCAGCTCCCGTGTTTTCGTAGGCTCTGAAAGCTATTAACCGTCTGACGAGCACTCGATATACCCATAGCCATCAAAAGTCCCGCTCCATATAGCGGAATATTGTCTATCGGTGAACTGGCGCATCGCCACATCGATTCCACACTTGAACTGCAGTTCGAAATGAAGCCTAATGTCAATCCATATGAAAGGCAAAAAGCTGATGCTCCAGCGTTTTTAGCTAACTCAAGCCGCGTTGCTGGCTTCTTTTCTACTAGCGCTGGCTGATAAAGCTTAGCTATGCCTTGTATGGAATCGATTGCATGCACGTCAGTGCTGGCTGCGCTTAGCTCAATTTCATTAGGGTTTCTGATTTGTTCCATTTGAATAATTTAATCACTTGTGGCCTGCTTATGCCAAATAGACGTATTTATAACCGAGTGTGCTAATCCATAATTGAGCTCAAGCACTACTCCGACAACTAGACATCGGTTATGATACGTAGGAAATGAAAGTATTAGGAATAGAAACCAGCTGTGATGAGACCGCCTGCGGCATCGTCGAAGACGGTACGAGGCTACTGAGTAACGTTGTCTTCTCTAGTATCGATCTGCACAAGGCATTCGGTGGTGTCGTGCCAGAAATTGCTGCTCGTAGTCATATCGAGGTGATTATACCTGTTATCGAACAGTCGTTAGAGCAGGCACTGTGCACCTGGGACGACATCGACGCTATCGCAGTAACGTATGGTGCTGGTCTAGGTGGCTCACTGCTTATCGGCGTAATGACTGCTCGCACGCTAGCAATTGCTAAGAGGAAACCACTATATGCGATTAATCATGTAGAAGCACACATCTACGCCAACTTTTTAACAAAAACCGGAAACAGAAAACAACTGACGACAGACAGTTATCAGCTACGAGATAGCGCACCCGAGTTTCCGATGTTGGGACTGATTGTCAGTGGTGGGCACACCCAGCTGGTACTGTGGCAGGATCATTTCGACTACACGCTACTGGGGCAGACTCGAGACGATGCCGTAGGTGAAGCTTTTGACAAGGTGGCAAAAATCATCGGCCTTCCCTACCCTGGCGGCCCAAGCATCAGCAAAACTGCAGA
Organism: Candidatus Saccharimonadota bacterium; assembly: GCA_007135955.1. Lineage (GTDB taxonomy): Bacteria > Patescibacteriota > Saccharimonadia > Saccharimonadales > SLHW01 > SLHW01. Next base: position 2,786 of record SLHW01000004.1, on the reverse strand, counting down.
AGCTGGTGACCCACATGCTTATACACTGCCAAAAGCTAAGCTCGATTCGCCATACGAGTTTAGTTTTAGTGGACTCAAGACAGCCGTCCTGCGACTCGCCCAAAAAGAGATCGGACAATCTCACGACTTCCCTTCTCACGAAGTCGCAGAGGAGCTCTCAGAGCGCCAGAGGGTAAATATTGCAGCAAGCTTCCAGCATGTCGCCGTTGCAACACTAGTTAACGCCACCAAAATAGCCTTCGAACAGTACCAGCCAAAAAGTATTGTCATTGGTGGTGGGGTCGCAGCCAACTCCGAGTTACGTCGTCAATTATCGAGTCAACTCCCCTTGCCTATCGAATATCAAGATATCCGACTAATGACCGACAACGGCGCCATGGTCGCCACTCTCGGCTGCTACCACGTATTAAAAAATCAACCAGAGGCAGACCCAAAAACTCTCGGTATTGAACCAAATCTATCAATGTAGCTAGACAATAAGAGCATTGATTAAATAGAAGCTCGTTTCGGGTATTTTTGTATCAAGACAACACTTCTCAATATATCATATATTAGCATGTTTATCATCTTGTGTCAATATTGACCTCTGTTTGTTGTTTTGTTATTGTTATACACGAAAACAAAAACGAAAGAGTGTTTGCCTCAAGCAAACCGCACTTTTGAAACAGAAGAGCACAACAATCGAGAATCTAGTTGAGAGGGTTTCATGTGAAAACCTTTGAGTTAGTTTGTCGATTTTTTCACGTGAAAAACACTTTGAAACACTTTAAACTAACAGTGGTCTATGCTAGACTTGGTCGTGTTAAGGCAAGTGTAGCAACCAGCCATTTTTTACACGACAACAGGAGTTAAGAGGGTGAAACTACCAAAAGCTTATCAACCAAACGATTATGAATCCGACATCTATCTCTTATGGGAAAAGTCCGGAGCTTTTCAGGCAGACGTTAATTCACCTAGACCACCGTTTAGTATCAGCATGCCGCCACCAAATGAAACGGGTACCTTAAGTCTCGGTCATGCACTTTTTTTGACACTTCAAGACATAATGATTCGACATGCACGACAACAAGGAAAAGATGCGCTTTGGCTACCAGGGACTGACCACGCGGCGCTTGCCGTAAATTCAATTATCGAGAAGCAGTTGGCACAAGAAGGATTGTCGAAACATGACATCGGTCGGGATGCTTTCTTAGACAAGACAAAGACGTTTGTTAAGCAGAGCCGAGGCACCATGATTAAGCAAATGCGTGCCATGGGGACTAGCGCAGACTGGTCACGCCAACGCTACACCCTAGAACCGACACTCAGTCGATGCGTCAATGAAACCTTTATCAAAATGTATGAATCTGGGCTCATTTATAGAGGTCACCGAATCGTAAACTGGGATCCACAAACCGAAACTACTGTATCTGATGATGAGCTCGAGTACGAAGAAGAGAAGGGAAGTTTCTACACGTTCCAATATGGTCCTTTTAAAATAGCTACAGCACGACCAGAAACAAAATTTGGCGACAAGTATGTGGTAGTGCACCCTGATGATGAACGCTACAACAACTTCAAGCACGGTGATACTTTTGAGGCAGAATGGATAAACGGAAAAGTAACTGCAACCGTTATCAAAGATGAAGCGATCGACATGGAAATGGGCACTGGAGCGATGACCATTACTCCTTGGCATGACCAAACTGATTTCGATATTGCTGAACGACACAACCTGGAAAGAGAACAGATAATCGACTTTCACGGCAAGCTGTTGCCAATTGCAGGCGAGTTTGCTGGCATGGCTATCGATGATGCTCGAGAAAAAATTGTTGAGAAGCTTCACAAAAAAGGCCTGCTAGTTCAACGTGACGATAGCTATATTCACTCGGTTGCGATTAACGAACGGGGCAAGGGGAAAATAGAGCCACAAATTCGCTTACAGTGGTTTGTTGATGTGAACAAGCCAGCAGTTGAATGGAAGGGAAAGACCAAAAGCTTAAAACAGGTTATGCGAGAGGTGATAGATGCCGGCGATATTACCATCACGCCCAAGCGCTTCGAGAAAATGTACTTTACCTGGATAGATAACTTGCGAGACTGGTGTATATCACGACAGATATGGTGGGGACATCGTATACCTGCTTGGTACCGCAAAACCGATGACGGAGAAGATATCCACGTAGGCATCACCCCACCAGAAGACGACAGCGAGGGATGGCACGAGTGGGTGCAAGATCCAGACACGCTAGACACCTGGTTTAGTAGTGCACTCTGGACATGGAGCACCCTTATTGACCAAGAGCTAGCAGCTGATCAGTCGGTACCATTTGAAGAGTTATTAAAACACAGTCCAGACTTCCAGAAATACCACCCAACAACAGTGATGGAAACAGGTTGGGATATCATCTTTTTCTGGGTAGCCCGAATGATTCTCTCTACTACTTTTATGACCGGCCAAGTACCGTTTAAGCAGGTCTATCTACATGGTATGGTTCGAGCAGAGGATGGTGGAAAAATGAGTAAAAGTCGACCGGAGTCAATCATTGACCCCATGGATGTTATACCAGAATACGGAACTGATGCACTTAGGCTGGCGCTGATATGGGGCATCAGCCCCGGTAATGATCAGAGCTGGAGCTATGCAAAAATTGGCTCAACGCGCAACTTCTGCAATAAGTTATGGAATATTGCCCGCTACTGTGAAGGAGTGCTGGGTGACGACTATAGGCCATCAGGAAAAGTCATACCACAATCCGCAGCCGATCACTGGATGTTGGAAAAAACACAACATTCTATCAAGAGTG
>SLHW01000011.1 GCA_007135955.1 Candidatus Saccharimonadota bacterium | reverse complement strand
TAATTGGCTATAATTAAATACAGGGTTATAAAAATAAGCCTTTTGAAACATAAACAATATGATAAGATAAGGATAATATGAGCATACTGAGTGGGGTATCAGACTTTTTCGGACTAGACATCGGCACCAGTGCCGTACGTGCTGTTGAGCTTAAGGGTAGTGGTGTCAACAAGTCACTCCATCGCTATGGGCAAGTTGGCCTAGATCGCAAGACTGCCACAAGTGATTCCAAGGCTGACCAACAACGACTTGCCGAAACTATTAAAACGTTTTTACAGCAAACAGGCATATCAAGTAAAAACGTAGCAGTAGGCATACCGTCAAATCGTGTATTTACTGCAGTATTTGACGTAGAGAGGCTAAGCAAAGAGGAGCTTAAGAAAACTCTCAAATACCAGGCTGATTCTATGATTCCAACACCGCTTGATGAATCAAAAGTAGATTGGGCGCTTATTGGTGATTCGCCAATCGACAAGACCAAGGTTGAGATATTGCTCTCGAGTGTTCCTAATGAGCTTGTTGAACGGCGTCTAGACATTCTAGAGTCAATAGGCTTAAACGTTATCGCTTTTGAGCCAGATAACCTAGCCTTGGTACGATCTTTAGTATTACCTGATTCCCCCGACGCTCAGATGGTTCTAGATATCGGAAAGGCGAGCACTGATCTTGTTATTGTTATGAACGGTGCTCCACGCTTGACTCGATCAATCCCTACAGGTACAGAGGCATTCGTTAAAGCAGCTACCCAAAATCTAGGCATCGATCAGGCTCAGGCTGAGCAATTTGTCTTTAAGTTCGGCTTATCAAAAGAAAAGTTAGAAGGCCAGGTTCATCAAGCAATTATTAGTACTGTTGATTTGCTGGTTGGAGAGATAGACAAGTCTATCAAGTTCTTTCAGGGTAGATACGTCAACGTTCCTCTGCAGAGGATTGTAGTGACAGGCGGCGCCTCTGCTTTGCCAGAGTTTCCACTCTATCTTGCCAATAAATTTGGTATCAGCATCGAAATCGGCAATGCTTGGCGCAACATTAGCTTTGATCCGAGTCGTCAAAATGAATTATTATCCATTTCTAATTACTTTGGCGTGGCAGCCGGACTTGCGGAGAGAAACGAATGATACAATTTAATCTATTACCAGACGTAAAGCTGGAATATATAAAGGCTCAGCGACTCAAGCGATCAGTTATTGCTATATCGACGCTCGTCGTTAGCGCCTGCATTGTTTTGTTGCTATTGCTTGCTGGAGCAGTTTACGGCTTGCAGAGAAACCACATAAGCAACTTAACCGACGACATCAACGACCATGAAAAGCAAATTCAAAGCATACCAGACATCAATCGCATCTTAACGGTCCAAAACCAGCTCAACACCATTAACCAACTACACGACGACAAGCCTGTGACAACTAGGATGTTTGCTTTTCTTGAGACCGTAACACCTGCAGACGTTGACATTAATCGTGTTGAGATCAGCTTTGGCGACCAATCAATTCAAATAGCTGGACAGGCCACCGATTTGGCTACCGTCAACAAGTTTGTTGATACCTTAAAGTTCACAACTTACATTGAACTAGATGACGACGGCGAGCCGATTACTCTAGCTGATAGTGAGGAAGAAGTAGTTCGACTTGCTTTCTCTGACGTAGTCTTAACTGGCTTTAGTAGAAATCAAACCGAAGCTACCTATAGAATCGAGTTGAGCTTCAATCCGATTATTTTCGCTAGTCAAAGCGAAATTGGCCTAGTGGTGCCTGATCGCATAACAACACGCTCAGAAGTTGACCGTCCAAAAGCATTGTTTCAAGAACCCGAAGATATTATCGAGGAGATCAACTAATGGCTAAAAAAGTAAACATTTCACTAAAACACGTTCAGATTGACAAAGCTAACACTGCAGTAGTTGTTGCTACTGCAGTTGCAGCATTTGCGCTTGTGTTTACCGCTTTTGCGATTAATGCGATGTGGAATATACGTAGCTACCAAGCTGACGTCATAATTGAAAAGGAAGTTGCCAGAAACCAACTAGAAAAAAACCTTGTAGCAGCAGAATCTCTTAGGGGTACTTATGAGTCGTTTATATCAACTCCGATTAATATTATTGGTGGGAATCTCGAAGGCGATGGAGAGAGCGATGGTGATAATGCTCGCATTATATTAGATGCGCTGCCTAGTCGATACGACTTTCCAGCATTGGTAACCAGCTTAGATCGTATACTATCAAACCAAAACGTTACAATTGGTAGTATCTCAGGGACCGACGAAGAGCTATCACAAAGTGACCTCTCGGTAAGTGAGCCAGTCAGTATACCATTTGGTATAGCTGTTAGCGGCAACTATGATTCAGTACAACAAGTTGTTGATGTCTTTGAGCGATCAATTCGACCATTTCATAACTTTGCTATTACGATAAGTGGCGACGAAAGCAACATGAGGCTAGAAATGCAATCCCAGACATTCTTCCAGCCCGAAAAGAGATTTGAAATACAAAGACAGGAGCTCCTCCCATGAAGAAGAAAGACCTTACCTTAATTGTTGTTGTTGTAATTATCAGTGCGGCTTTGTCTTTTTTTCTATCTTCATTTTTGTTTGGTGATCCAGAGGCAGATCCTATCGAAGTTGAGATCGTGGAGTCAATCACTGATGAATTTAACAATCCAAGCGAAGATTACTTCAACGAAGATTCTATTAATCCAACACAACTTATCCGTATTGGTGGTGATGAAGGTAACATATCACCGTTTAGTCCAGGTAACTAGTATGCTAAGGTACCTTTTTCTATGAGCGTACTTTCAAGATCTTCCCAGAAACAAGTCGAACAACAGTTAATTAAAGACAACCTTATATCTCAGCAGAAAATCGATGAGCTCAGGACAAAAGCCAAGGAAGAAAACAAGCCCCTCTTCGCTCTACTAGAGTCAGAAGGTGGAGTTACTAACGAAGATTTAACTCGTGAAATAGCGGTGGTATCGAAAGTGCCTTACGTAAATCTTCAAGATGTCGTAATTAAACCAGAAATACTTGCGCTATTGCCAAAGGATATTGCTGAAAACTACATGGCAGTACCACTTGGTGAAATGCAGGGACGACTAGTTGTAGCCATGCTTGATGCTGGAAATGTACAAGCAGTTGACTTTTTGTCTAATCGGATTGGTCGACCGCTTAAGGTGTATGCCGCATCTGAAGAGGGTATTAGGAATGTACTCAAACAGTATGAGGGAATGATTGGCAAGCAGGTCAGCGATACTTTTGTTCAGGGGCAATCAAGCAGTCAAGTGGCTACAGAAGCAGAAGCTGGTAAAAAGCAAAAGAAAAAAGACGAAAGCATCAAAACAATAGTGCAGGATTCGCCAATCAGCAAGGCGTTAACCATGATTCTCGAGTATGCCGCCAAGAACCGTGCTAGTGATGTCCATATAGAGCCCCTCGAGCATGAATTAAAAATTCGCTGCCGTATCGACGGAGTGCTAAGAGAGATAATGAAGCTTCCAAAAAGCACTGAGGCGCCACTTGTTTCTCGAATTAAGATTTTATCAAATTTAAAAATTGATGAGCACCGCATTCCTCAAGACGGTCAGTTCACCGTATTGGTAAGAGACAACCCGATCGACTTACGTATTGCAATTGCGCCCACCGTATGGGGCGAACAGGTAGTTATTCGTTTGCTTGATAAATCAGGCACCAGTCTCAAGCTCGAAGATATGGGCTATCATGGTCGGGCATTGCGGACTATTCGAAAAGGAATTGAACAGCCAAATGGTATGATTCTCACTTCAGGACCGACTGGCTCAGGAAAATCAACCTCTCTGTATGCATTAATCCAAGAGATCAAAAACGATACTATCAACATCGTGACTCTTGAAGACCCTGTTGAGTACAAGATGGATGGGATTAACCAGATTCAGGTTAATCCCGAAGTAGGGCTAACCTTTGCTTCTGGCTTGCGTTCAATTCTGCGTCAAGATCCAGACGTCGTAATGGTTGGTGAGATTCGCGATAAAGAAACTGCACAACTCGCTGTTCAAGCGGCGCTTACTGGCCACCTCGTCTTTAGCACTCTGCACACTAATTCAGCTGCTGGTATTTTGCCTCGTCTACTTGATATGGAGATTGAACCGTTTCTTATCGCAAGTACAGTCCATACTGTGATTGGTCAGCGACTGGTTCGCCGTATTGCAGAAGACGGCAAAGAGGGGTACCAGTCTACTGATGTGGAGACTCAAGCAATACAAAAAACAATCGGTAAGCTGTTGCCAGAAAAAAGTGAAGATATTGCAAGCGTTGTAGATGATTTAGGTTTTCCAAACTTGCCACTTAAGGGGCAAAGCGCTTATACTTTATATAAGGGCGCTGATAGCCAGAAAACCCCGGGTGGTTATAAGGGTCGAATGGGACTATATGAAGTGTTTGAAATAACTGAAGAAATCCAAAAGCTTATCCTAAATCAATCAACAGCTACGGAAATTCATCATCAAGCACAAAGACAAGGAATGGTTAGCATGCGAGAAGACGGTTACTTAAAAGCATTAGCAGGTTACACGACACTTACAGAGGTAGATCGAGTTGCTGCCGCGGAAATAGAATAAAGAGAGGAATTATGGCTACATCACATCAACTACGCATCGAGATATTACTAGAAGAAGTTATCAAGAAAAAAGGATCTGATCTGCACTTGCAAGTTGGGCTGCCTCCGTATATTCGTATTGATGGCGCTTTGACACCGGTAAGTGGTGGCGTTGACGTTCTCACTGAAGAAGCAGTTGAGTCATTGATTTTTTCTATACTTGACGAAGATCAAAAGCAAATCTTACTTAAAGACAAAGAATTCGACTTTAGTTTTGCGTTCGGTGACCTAGGTCGTTTTCGTGTTAACGCTTTTCATGAACGGGGCAATTTAGCAGCTGCGTTACGACTAATACCAAATGAGCTTCTTACCATCGAGCAGCTTGGCTTGCCGCAGGTTGTAAATAAGTTCGCTGAATATCCACGCGGCCTTGTGCTTGTGACTGGACCGACGGGGTCGGGTAAGTCAACTACGCTCGCAGCCTTACTTCACAAAATTAATCAAGAGCGAGCCGAACATATTGTTACAATTGAAGACCCGATTGAGTTTACGCATAAATCGATTAAATCGGTTGTAGTTCAACGTGAAGTACACTATGACACATATTCTTTCTCGGCGGCACTTCGCAGCAGTCTTCGTCAGGACCCAGATGTAGTGCTTATTGGTGAGATGCGTGATCTTGAGACGATTGCATCAGCGATTACTATCGCTGAAACTGGCCACTTGGTCTTTGCTACGCTACACACTAACTCTGCCGCTCAAAGTATTGACCGTATGATTGATGTATTCCCGCCACATCAACAAGGACAAATCCGTACACAGCTATCTAACATTCTTATGGCAATTTGCTCTCAGCGACTTATTCCTTCTATTGGTGGCGGCCGAGTTGCTTCCGCTGAAATATTACTCGCAACACCTGCAGTTCGTAATATTATCCGAGAAGGCAAAACGCATCAGCTCGAAGCGGTTATCCAAACTGGTGGCGAACACGGCATGCAATCGATGGATAAGACACTCGTAGAGCTTATCCATAACGGGACCATTACCTATGATGATGCACGCATGGTCGCAGTCGATATCGAAGAATTAGACAGATTGATGAGAGGCTAGGGTAAGAACATGCTTGTTTTTAAATACACTGCTAAAGATCCAGCAACTGGTCGCAAGGTGTCCGCACAAGTACAGGCCGATAGCGAGCAAGCAGCAGCTAAGCTGATTAAACAAGAGGGCTTAGCGCCGCTTGAGATAACACCAAAAGATGCTAAGTCTGGCGGCTTAGACAAGTATATCAACCGAGTGAAAGCCAAGGATCGCATTCTATTTTCTAGACAGTTGTCAACACTGATTAATGCTGGTTTGCCGTTGCTACAAAGCCTGCGTAACGTCGGCAACCAGACCGAAAATAAAAAACTCAAGTATATAATCTCGCAACTTATCGCAGATATCGAGGGAGGCTCAGCCTTCTCAAAGGCACTAGAAAAACACCCGGAAGTGTTTAATGAAATATACATTAACCTAGTAGCCGCAGGTGAAGCATCCGGCACGCTCGATAAATCATTGCTACGTCTTGCCGACCAACAAGAAAAAGATGCCGATATCATCAGTAAGGTTCGTGGCGCCATGATATATCCGCTTGTGGTATTGCTAGTGATGGTTGGCGTTGTGACTTTTATGCTCGTAGCTGTGTTGCCAGAAGTTCGGGATCTCTACGAGGGATTACCGGATGTCCAGCTGCCAATCTTAACCCGTATATTGCTTGCCTTGTCTGATTTTGTTGTCAACTATTGGTGGGCATTCTTGCTGGTTGTCGGCCTGATAATATTCTTTACTGGTAGATGGGTGCGCAGCCTTGGCGGAAGACGCTTCGTTGACAAGGCCAAAATGCGAACTTGGCTAATCGGTGAGCTATTTATGAAGATGTATATGGCTCGCTTCGCTCGCACTGCTACGACACTTGTTTCTAGCGGCGTGCCTCTTCTTCAAATGCTTGAGATTACCTCGCGAGCGGTGAACAACTATCATATAGAAAAGTCACTTGAGCGTGCCATAGAAAAGGTACGTGGCGGCAAGGCGTTATCAGACACACTAGAAAACGATCCAAACTTTTTAGTCCTAGTGCCAAATATGCTCCGAATTGGCGAACAGTCTGGTGCGATGGAAGATATGCTTCAAAAAACAGCCGATTACTACGAAAAAGAAGTCGACAATCAGATTAAGACCATATCGACTATTATTGAACCAGTGTTGATGATCGTGCTAGGTGTAGTAGCGTTGACCATCGTTGCCGCTATCTTGCTACCGATATACGGTCTGGTTGGTACTGATACATTCAGTGTCTAGGGTTATCCACAATAATGCTGTTGCTTTTTCATGAACAAATCGCTACAATCACAAGCATAATTGTTAACATAACTAGAAAAGGGCACCAAACAACATGAAACAACAGCTTAAGAAAATCAGTAAAAAAGAAGATGGCTTCACCATCATCGAAGTCCTAATTGTGCTTGCGATCGCAGCACTTATCCTCGTTGTCGTCTTGGTAGCAATTCCGCAGCTACAGCGCAACCAACGTAACTCAGCACGACAATCAGATGCCGCTCGAGTGGTTACTTCAGTGCAAAACTGGTCAGCTAACAATAATGGGCAAGTATTTCCCACTGACCCAACAAACGGCCCTGGCGCACTCGACTCAGTTGTAAATGATTTAGGTGACCTGACACAGTATGATATTGCTGAAAGCCCAGCCGAGAGCGATCTAGAGGCTGAAGTATTTGCAACTTCACTGGAAGCAATAGATGATCTTACTACTTTAAGAATTGTACCAGGTGCTTCCTGTACCAATGATCCTGATCCTGGCTCAGTAACTAACACTGACGTTGCAAGCAGAAATGTTGCTGTACAGTATGCTGTTGAGCAGGCTGGCAATCAAGTCGAAGGACGCTGCGTAGATTCATAGAAAGATACCACTAGCACACAATTAAGCTAAAAGAAGGGTCGCACCGACCCTTCTTTTATTGTAAGCTTAAGCGTATATGATTATCGGTATACTCGTTGTAATCGGTCTGGCGCTCGGTAGTTTTGTAAACGCTCTCGTCTGGCGCATGCACAGAAGCGCTACAAGCAAACAAAAGTTAACCGTCTGGTCGGGTCGCTCAATGTGTACGCATTGCCAGACCACGCTGGCCGCCAAGGATCTGCTCCCAGTTATCAGCTGGTTAGTTCTCAGAGGTAGGTGTCGCTACTGCCACAAGTCAATTGAGGACACGCCAATCGCCGAACTGCTAGTACCGTTGTTATTTATCACGTCTTATGTCTTTTGGCCCCATAGTTTTGATGCCGCAGGCATAGTGCTGTTTGTTGTTTGGTTACTAGCCCTAGTAGTGTTGACCGCTCTACTCGTCTATGATTTGCGCTGGATGCTACTTCCTAATAGATTGATTGTAGTCTTTTCAGTCTTTGCGGCAGTACTGCTGATTGTTCGTGCGGCGACAGAGGGAGTGCCCGTTTTGCTATCTGGTATTTTGGCAGCAGTTGTTATCGCCGGTTTTTTTTATGTACTACATCAAGTCTCCAATGGCAAATGGATAGGTGGCGGTGACGTCAAGCTGGGATTTGGGCTTGGCCTGGTTGCCGGCAGTCCTGTTGGCGCACTCATGGTAGTTTTTTTGGCTTCTTTACTGGGAACGCTAGCCAGTTTACCAAAGATTATCATCGATAAATCAGCCCTAGTGTCTCGACTTCCGTTTGGGCCGTTTCTTATCTTGGCTACAGTAATTACTTTTTTGTTTTATCAAGATGTCTTGTCTTGGTACCTAGGTTTGCTAACGTTATAAATAATTAACAACAACCAAACCCCTTATGCTATACTAATTTTATGATTCGACCACTGAAAAACAGCGGCTATACGCTTCTCGAGGCGTTGATATTTATAGTTATTAGTAGTTTTATCTTTATAAGTGCTTTCGCGATGTTTAATGGTCGGCAAGGGCAAGTACAATATCGTCAATCAGTTCGAGAGCTAGATAGCAAAATCCAGACCGTAATCAACGATGTCTCAACCGGCTTTTTCCCAAACACAGAATTCAGTTGTTCTCTCGGTGACTTCGGGGATACTCAATTAAATATCGAACCAATCTCATCCAATCAGCAAGGAACTCGTGAAGAGTGCGTCTTTGTTGGCAAGGCGGTCTCTTATGATAATACTCAGCAAGACCAGCTAGCCATTCATGCTATTGCAGCAGCTAATCCACCGCTTGGTTCAGCTAGGAGTATTCTTGATAACCACGAAGATGTTCAGTTGACAGCTATCGATATTTTGAAGAATAGCTACACAACTGCCTGGGGACTTGAGATTACCAGAATAGTTATCTCTAGCGATCCGAGCGATGACCTCTCAAGCGAGCCAATAAATTATTTTGCTTATTTGTCTGATATCGGCAATAATTCAAACACTTCATCTAGCCTTGAGTCTGGTCAGCAAGCCGTTAATCTGTATACAAGTGATAGTAATTTTGCAGATTTTCCAAATGGTCTACGACAAGTAAGTCCTGATGAAGCAATATATCTTTGCTTAGATATTGAGGTAGTCAACCAAAAGGCTGTTATTGTATTAGGAGCCGACGGTAGACAACTGTCAACAAGCATAAATCAAGATGCAGAGCAAGAATACGGGGTGGTATGCGAGTGGGATTAAAAAATAATCAAGCAGGCAGCACAATAATAGAGGTTCTTACGGCCTTGATGATAATTAGTGTAGTAATAACTGGCGCATACGCCACCGCTTCACGAAGTTCGAGCATTACTCGTCAATCACAAGAACGTACTCAGGCTACTAAGGTCGCCGAGCAACAAATTGAATCAATCAAATCAATCATTACTGCTGGTGGCACTATCGGCTCTGATTATTTCTGTATAGATAACAGCGGCAATGTCGTCAATCACTTTATTGAAAGTGAGATTTCAGGCCTTGATGATCTCACTAGTGTCGTGTTGACATCTGGTGATGGAACTGGCGGAGAAGACTACCCCAGTCAATGTGTTTTTAATGACCTCTATCATGTACATGTAGAGCAAAGAGGTGATGGTAGATATGTATCAACAGTTCGTTGGGAGCGAGCGGACGGATCTGCGATCGACCAAAACCGCATGGTATACGGAATAGATTAGGAAAAACATATGAAAAAGACAGCAAAGACGAATCAGGGGTTCACTATCGTAGAGTTACTGTTCGCTATGACCGTTTTTTCTTTGATACTTATCGGCGCGGCTGCTGGGTTAATGCAGATAGGTCGGATGTATTATCGGAGCGTCATTACCACTAGAACTCAGGACGTCAATCGAACGATTATCGATGAAGTAAGTCGCGCCATCCAGTTTAGCGGTTCTGAGCCAAATTTTGTGCGCGACGCCGGGGATGGCAAACTGCTTGCTCTTTGTGTTGGTGGTAGTCGCTATTCTCCGGTTATCAATCAACAAATTGGTGCTAGTGGCGTGACCCACGGCTTATACAAAGATGAAGCTGGAGCTCAGTGCACGCACGATCCAAATCCATCTGGTGGCACTGAATTACTTGGCGATAACATGCGCTTAACTGCTTTTGACGTTCAGATAATTCCAAACACTGATCAATACAGGGTAAATACCAGTATTGCTTATGGTGAAGATGATTTATTGCAGGGCCTCGCAGCCGATGGTAGTGCTGTCGACCTTGATGGTGCAGAAAGGGTTGTTTGCCGTAGTGCTCCCGTAGGAACTGAGTTTTGTGCAATATCTGAGCTCGCGACCCTAGTATCGAGAAGAGTATTATAAAAAAAGATGCTATTATAAACGTAACAAGAATATAAAAGAGTTGTCATGAAACAATCAAAGAGCAATACACAGAACATCAAAAGCGATCAATCTGGCTTCGCTGCGATTATCGTAACTTTAATCATCGTTGCGCTAGTCGTCTTAGTTACAGTTGGCTTTTTGCGGGTGGCGACAAGAGAGCAGCGCTCAGCCCTTGATAGACAGCTGAGTACCCAGGCATTTTACGCAGCTGAAACAGGCGTTAACGACGCAACGAAACTTCTCCTCGATGACGCTACTGCTAGCTTGGTTAGCTCAAAGAATACATGTGATGTAAGTGATACAACTCTTTGGTCGCCGGATCTTGATGCAGGTGTGGAATACACTTGTGTCCTTGTTGAAGCTGCACCTGAGAATCTAGAATACGGCTCAATTGGCACCACACAACCTAAGGTTATCCGTATCAATGCCGTTGATGAAGACGGTATATCAGTACCAGTCGACAGCTTGACAATAAGCTGGCAAGCCGAAAACATGCCCGCTCCTCCTATCGGATTTTCTAGTGGGACCAGCTTCACTAATCAAGCAAGTGACTTTTCTGCCGCACCAGTTTTACGTGTTAGCCTAACTCCGTTAAATGATATCAACCGACAAGCTTTAGTTGAAAACACCATGACGTTCTTTTTACGCCCCTCGAGCGGAGGTAATAATACCGGCAGCTTTATATCAGGTAGCGGTAATGTACAAAACCAAGGTCAAATATTTGAAACTAACTGCAACCCAACTGATGGTCAGCGGGCATGCAACTTCACGATAAGCAGCATGGGAGGAGTTAGCGCCTCTGAATATCTCATGACTATTCGATCGATTTATGGACCTGCTTCTGTATTGGTAGATGGCACGAGAGCAGGTGGAGCTGGTGGTATTCGCTTCGCTGGCCAGCAGGCCATCATTGACTCAACTGGACGAGCAGGTGATGTTCTCCGGCGTATTCAAGTCCGTGCTCCGCTTACTCCAGAATTCCCATATCCGGGGTTTGTTCTAGAGGCTACTGGTGGCATCTGTAAGCCTTACTCAGTTTATCCTAATGGTGGGACTAACGAGGGTGACGCTATTTGCGCCCTTCCTTGATCGAAATAGAGTTTATATTATTGGATTAACAACTTAGTTTGTTTTGCGATGGAATTTCTGGTGCATGTCACGTAAATGCGGGTCAGTGACATGTGTATAAATTTGTGTCGTAGCGATGTTGCTATGGCCGAGCATGGCTTGCACGCTACGGATATCAGCTCCATTCATTAGTAGGTCAGTTGCAAACGAGTGGCGTAGAGTGTGTGGGCTGACTTTTTTAGTAATTCCAGCTAGCTTGCCGTAGCGAGCAACCATACGCTGGACGCTCCGAGCGCTTAAGCGCAAAAAGTCGCCGCTCGTATCGGTCATCTTGTGCCCACCGTAGCGGATAAATAACGCCGGACTGCTGTCACTTCGCTTTTCTAGATACTTCACTACCCAGTCAGCCGCTTCGTCACTAATGAACACTGGTCGATCTTTTTGCCCCTTACCGCGAACAGTAAATTCTTTACGCTTGAGGTTGATGTGATCTTGGTTTAAGTTCACTAATTCCGATACTCGTAGCCCTGACGAGAATAGCAGCTCTATAATCGCCTTGTCTCTAAGCCCAGTTTCAGTATCTGTCTTGACGGCGTCAAGCAGTGACTGTAACTCTTCAAACGACAGGTACGTAACTTGTTTGCGGTTAGTTTTACCGAGCTCTATCTTATCAGCGCTTAGGGCCGGGATGTCTCGCTTTGCGCAAAACTTCAGGAAGCTACGCAGAGCAATTAAGTGGTAGTTCTGTGTGTTTTTCCCTAGCTCATCGGAAGTATTAGTACCCAGTCGGTTGAGCCATAGTCGCCATTTGCGCACTAGCTCTGGTGTAATATCGGCTATAGTGATATCGCCAGCAAAGTCAATTAATCTGTTGAGGTAGTGGTCGTAATTCTCAATAGTTTTTTGTGATTTATTTTGTTCAATCTCGAGATATTCTAAAAAGTCTGCTTTTGTTTTTTCAAATCGCATACCTATATTGTACGACATCTAACATGAGCGGTAAACTTGAGATTAGCTTAGTGTTGAAGTGTGACGGGAGTCCTTTCTATAAAGAGGCTTCATCTGATAAAATAGGCAACAGACAAAATAAGTGTACAAAAAAGGAGCACATTCGTGGAGCGAACACTCGTTATACTCAAGCCAGATACTATTCAGCGGCAAATTGTTGGAGAGATTATCACTCGTTTTGAAAGAGCCGGCCTAAAGATTGTTGGCATGAAAATGCTACAAGCGACTCATGATATGGCCAAGAAGCATTACCCCGATGACCTCATACCGATCGTTGGTGAAAAAACTAAAAAGGACTGGGACAACTACGGTATAGAATACAGCGAATCAGTTGAAGAAATTGGCTCCATGATAGTTGAGGCAACTCGTAAATTTCTCATGGAAACACCAGTTATTGCTATCGTGCTCGAGGGTGGTCATGCGGTCGAGATAGTTCGTAAGATGGTCGGCTCAACGGGCCCTAAAGACTCGCCACCAGGTACAATTCGTGGTGATTACGCCCACCTAAGTCTTGGCCGAGCCTCTATTCTTAAAAAGGGAGCTGCCAATATTATCCATGCTTCAGGCAATGTCAAAGAAGCCAAAGACGAAGTCGCTCACTGGTTCAATAAAGATGAACTATTTGAGTACCGAACTGTCCACGAAGAGCACACCCACGCGTAGGCATCATCTGTATCCTAATTGCTTTCGTTGTCAAAAAATATAGGCACAAAACCTGACTTCCAGCTTGGTATCCCGGGAGGGATTCGAACCCCCGACGCCCGCCTTAGGACGGCGGCGCTCTAATCCACTGAGCTACCGGGACACACTACCATAGAGTATGCCATACTTGCATTATTTTTCAGATACATCGTACTCACGTATACTTAAAACCAGCATGTCCACAGACAACAAACAATTTGAAGAGCAGTTTGATGATGAGAAGGTCTTGTTTCTCTTTCGCAAGCATCCAGTAGTGATGCGTCGGGGATTGATACTTGGCTTACTGGGGCCAGTTGTAGGCATCATTCCAACCGCAATTTGGCCTGAGTTAGGCTTCGGCTACTTTTTTGGTGGATTAGCCGTCGGAATAGTGCTCGGACTACTGCTGTTCTTGCCATCGTTTATCTATTGGTACTTCAGTGTTTTTATTGTGACGGATCAACGACTAATACAGGTCACCCGTAAAGGATTTTTCAGCAAAAGCATTGTCGATATGAGTTTACAGCAAATTCAGAGTGTTAATTATGAAGTAAAAGGCCTACAGCAAACCATGCTTGGCTATGGTACAATACTTGTGCAAACCTACATCGGTGACTTAGTAGTTCACGACGTCGAAAAACCAGCCAAAATCTACAAGAATCTACTAGAAATATTGCGCGATCTTGGCGTTCAGCCATCGCCACTTCAGCCAGTCTCGCCTGACGATGACCAAGACGAAGAAAACAGTACATAAATATAGCCAGGTAAGCAGCAATACGTATATGAAAAAAGTCAGAAAACTAGTCGATGATAAACTCAAGCAGCGTCAAGAACCAGAGCGTCTCGGCGATGAACAGGTGCCTCGAATTACCAACAAGACCGTTACCGATCATCGCGAGGAAGTACTCTCTGGTGCTCGGAAGTTTATCTATCCATTGCAGCACCCTAAGCGCTATATCGTTGCGTTTACTACGGTTTTAGTCGTTTTAGCAGTAGTTGGATTTTTTACTTGGACGACATTGGCCTTGTATCGTTATCAGACGACATCCAATTTTATGTATCGAGTTACCCAAGTGTTGCCATTTCCAATAGCACGCACTGGCAATACATTTATCGCCTATGAAAACTATTTATTTGAGCTGCGTCACTATATCCATTATTACGAAAACCAACAAGGAATTGATTTTGATACTGAAGTAGGCGCGCAGCAACTCGACGAATTTCGGCGCCGAGCCCTTGATAAGGTTATCAACGATGTTTATATTCGGTTACTCGCTGAAGAAAACGGCATAACCGTCACGCAACAAGAAATCGACGAGCAAATAGCGCTCGTACAACGTCAAGACAGACTTGGCAATAGTTTCGAAAATTTAGAGAATGTCCTGCGTAATTTCTGGGATTGGTCGATTGATGACTTTCGTCGTAGCCTAGAACAACAACTTCTTGCCCAAAAAGTAATTGCCGAACTTGATGAAACCACCCTAGAGGAGGCTAGAGCAGCCTTCGATGAACTGCAAGCAGGTGAGCCTTTTGAGGAGGTGGTAAGTAAATATTCGGACGACCCTGCAACAATTGATCAAGGTGGTGAGTTTGGCTTTGATATAACTCGAACTAGTCGTGATATTGCTCCAAAGACGGTTGATGTACTTTTTGAACTCGACGAAGGAGAAGTGTCAGATATAATCAATATTGGCTATGCGTTGCAGATCGTTCGATTACTAGAGCGCGACGGCGAGCAGGTTCGAGCAGCTCATGTTTTATTTACCTTTGAAGACATCGATACCTATATCAATGAACTAAAAGACGACCGCCCAGTGCGAGTATATTTGCAGCTCGATCAGCCAGAAGATTTCGAAGAGCCAGTTACTGAAGAAAACTGATTGCCTTTTACAGGGTAAACTGCTATTATCCATTCTGTCTTTTGGCACACGGGCTCGTGGTGTAGAGGCCTAACACGCCTCCCTGTCACGGAGGAGATCGCCGGTTCAAATCCGGTCGGGCCCGCCAAGAAAAATGACTCATCCTTGTGATGGGTCATTTTTCTTTGACGAGACTTGTCTCGTGATTTGAACCGGCGTTGTCACAGGATCGATTTGTCAGAAACAACTGCATGGATATAACGCTAGCTAAACGATATACTTCAAGGTAATGTCAGCACAAAAAGTCCTCATTGAAGTTATTGGTTGGGCCGGAGTAGCTGCGATAGTGGGCGGCTACACTCTAATAAGTTTTGGGGTACTAGATCCTAGTCAGCTTAGTTATCAATTATTAAACTTAAGTGGTGCAATCGGTATCATTATAAGCTCCCTCAGCAAAAAAGATTATCAGCCAGTTGTGTTAAATGTCATCTGGATTGTAGTAGCCGTTACTGCAATTTTCACTGTAATTTTGTAGGATATTCGGGATAATTATAACGGTATTCATACGCTACCTTAGCTCAGTTGGCTAGAGCATCGCTTTTGTAAAGCGGGGGTCTGGAGTTCGAATCCCCAAGGTGGTTCCAAGTTTATTTCAAGCCAACTTTCAACTTTTTACTTTCAACTTTTCTACCTTTCAACTTTCAACCTTTAACCTTATACTTGATATATATGCAGCTATCTAAAAAATTCTTTTACGACCGGTTTGTGTTGGTGCTTTTGTCGATAAATACTTTTTTTGCGATTGTTGGTTCTCTATTTTTGTTGCTTCGACTCGGTGGCGGTGAAGAAGGAAGCTATATTATCAGCTATCGGTCTAACCTTGGTTTGGATGCTTTTCGCGCAGGCTCAACGATTGATTTTGTATATTTTGTCGTTTTAGCAGTGTTTGTTTTGTTGTTTCACGCCTACGTTGCTATGCGAATGTACGAAACCCGCAAGTACTTTGCCATCAGCGTCCTGACGCTGGCTACCTTACTACTGGCTTTAATTATAATCGTGACGAACGCGCTACTGGTGCTTCGCTAACCAAACTTACTTATGAAAAATATCGAAATACCACATGTTCACGAGCGATCCAAGAGGTACCTGTTTTTTGAAAAATTGCCGGGACTACTAAGTTGGACGATTTTATTTACCCCTCTGCTGCTGAGCCTCATCAATCCAGTTTTTGCCGTATTTTTTGTCTTGGGCTATCTGTTGCTTTGGTTTAGCAAAGCCGTAGGATTAAATGTTCGATCTATCCAAGGGTATCGTCGCATGCAACGTCATATGGCGTTGCCGTGGCAACTAATGCTCGAAGACCTTACGACCAAATCAGTTGATGATCGGGTAGATATTCCTGATTGGCATGAAAAAAACGTGCAGCGCTATCAACAAAACTCGCACAAAATGCAACTCGATGATGTGTACCAAGCCATTGTTATCGCCGCCTACAATGAAAGTAGAGAAGTCCTTGAGCCAACAATCCAATCAGTGCTTGATTGTGAATACAGTATGAGGCGCGTCATACTTGTGCTCGCCTACGAAGAGCGTGGCGGTGATGCTATCGAAGAAACTGCTGAGAGCCTTGTGCGAGAATATGGCGATAAGTTTGCCCACGCCATGGCCGTCAAGCATCCAGCTGACATCCCAGGCGAAGTGATCGGTAAAGGTGGCAATATCACCTATGCCGCTCGCAAACTTGAAGCTTATCTAGAGGAGCAGCGTATTAATCCGCTCAACGTAATTGTTACGACACTAGACTCTGATAATCGACCACACCCCAGTTATTTTTCAGCACTTACTTATATGTATTTGCTTTGCCAAGACCCAAAAACGGTATCTTTTCAGCCAATTCCGCTGTTTACCAGTAATATATGGGATGCACCGGCGCTGATGCGCGTTATCGCTACGGGTAATTCGTTTTGGAATATCGTGCAATCATTGCGTCCGCATACGATTCGAAATTTTTCATCGCACTCCCAGAGCATGGCCTCGTTGATAGAGACTGATTATTGGAGTGTTCGGACTATTGTCGAGGACGGACATCAGTACTGGCGTACGTATTTTCGTTTTGATGGTAAACACGATGTTGTGGCTTTGCATCTGCCAATCTACCAGGATGCTGTCTTATCTTCGACATTCAAAAAGACCGTCAAGGCTCAATTTTTGCAATTGCGTCGTTGGGCATGGGGTGCTTCTGACGTCGCTTATGTTGCAGAGATGGGCTTCTTCCGCAAGAATGCTATACCGAGAAAAGATCTTATCGCAAAATTTGCTCGCTTACTCGAGGGTCATGTTAGCTGGGCAACAGCACCACTACTGCTGGCATTTGCGGCATTTGTGCCCCTGTTAGTGAATCCAGAGAGCTATGTTAGTAATCAGTTGCCATTTGTCGCTAGCCGGATTCAAACATTAGCTTTGACTGGTATTTTGATTACGATGTTTCTTGGCCTCAAGACGCTCCCGCCAAAACCACAGCGTTACACCAAGCGTAGGACGTTCTTTATGGTGATTCAGTGGGTGCTCCTACCGTTTACCACTATCGTGTTCTTCTCTTTATCAGGGCTTTATTCACAAACCCGGTTATTGTTTGGTAAATACCTGGGTAAGTTTGATGTAACAGATAAAGCAGTAGTTACTGATGCTAGTAGAAAAGTCATGTAGCGGCTATTCGCTTTCTCTCTGTAAAAGACCAGATAGACTCTAGTCACTAGATGAATTAGCCTTTGTGACTTGCTTGGTAGTGCAGTCCAGCTACATTATCAAACCGCAACAAGACAGTGTTAGCGCTAGAGACTATTTCTTTAACTGGTATCACAGCCGTGCCAGCATTTTGAGTGTTATTTTGTGCAACCAGTAAAGTTATAGTCTCTGTTAGCTCTTTGGCGGCTCCAGAAGCTCCCTCAAGGTGCTTTAGGCTTTCATACAATGAGAACATCAGCTTCTCTTTGTTGTATGGTTCTAGGCCCTCTGGACGCTTCACGCGTAAGCTCGCCGATACATCTATTTGTTCTACCGATGTAAACAATGCCCGACAACCAACACACTGCCTTCGTCTCCAGATAGCGTTAGACCGCTTCTGTGGTCGAGAGTTGGTGACTTGGGTTTTTGAACGACAATATAGGCATACCATGTCAATATATTGACATAACGCTATAAAAAAAGCTAGTGGATAACTCTATGCATGCTGTGGGGAAATCAAAAACCCCAGGAATATTCCTGGGGTTATAACGCTAGGCGACTGCTGAGTTACTTGCGTACTGCAGATCGCCGAGCGCGTCGTAAACGACTAATTGATTTCGCTGAAGCATCAATCTCTTCGTAGAAAAGCTTGAAGCTGCTAAGCGAGCTCGAACTGGTACTCAAAATATGAGTGCCTCCCAATTAACATGGTTATGTTATCACATGTACACTAATTTGTCAATACTAACATGGTAATTTTTCGGCATACGAACTATTGTCTAACAGATAAATGTACGGTATTATTTATCTGTTCCTAGAGAGTAAAATTTCGGGCGGTTAGCTCAGTTGGCTAGAGCGCTACATTGACGTTGTAGAGGTCATAGGTTCAAATCCTATACCGCCCACCATTCGACTCGCTTCGCTCGCTCATGGTAAATCATTTCACTAAAAGGTAAGATCATGATTGAACGAAGCCTTTTTAATTTTTATGAGCCAGATGACCCTATCTTTGACTCTGAGGGATGAGCAACCCTCAGAGTCAGACTCGAACGAGAGCTTGTCGAAGGGCCAGAGCCTACTCTTTATCTATAGCCGACTTTGAGCATGACAGAAACAGATGAAGACGATATCCGGTGGCCTTTATCCGGATCACATTGGTCGCTCGTGACTAGAAATTTTATCAATAATCGGCAACATATTTCACTAGTCCTTGCGAGTAAGGCATCTCTGTATTGAGCCGATGAACGATGTTATCCACTGTTTTTGCAGATATATACACACGAATGTGTTAATTATGACAATACATTACTACTAGCAATATGAAGCTAGTATGGTATTATCATTAGTACCGGTGAAGTTTTGGAAGGTGTTTTTACAAGAAACGTCGACTACCATTGCGAGAGTAGTCGACTTTTTTGTTTGGAGTGGTTTTCATCGTTACTGATTAGCGATGACGAGATGCTATACTCTAGATAAGTGATGATGTAGCCTCACCATCTACGGAGCTTCGCTGGCAGGGTAGGAACGTGCGATAATGTGCCTACAAGAGTTAAATGCAATCGGTGGAACCGTCTGATAATTGCTTAAATAATCAGACCCGATGGCACATAAGGTAAAATGAACACTATCCTTATGTGCTTTTTGTTTTATAAAAGGAGAAAAGACAATGTCCAAAGACAAAGCATCAGATGAGTTATACGCCATCCGGCATTCGTTAGCGCACATTATGGCGACTGCAGTACAAAAGCTATGGCCAGGGGCAAAATTCGGCGTCGGTCCGGTAGTTGAGCATGGGTTTTATTACGATATCGACCTCGGCAGTAATCAGATATCAGAAGATGACTTTGACCGTATTGAGAAGGAAATGCAACGCATTATCAAAGAAGATCAAGTTTTTGAGAAAAAGATGCTGCCAATCGACAAAGCGATTATTTGGGCCAAAGAAGCCGATCAGCCATATAAGCAAGAATTACTCTACGATTTAAAAAGAGAAGGTACAACTCTTGCGCGAGAACTAGATGCATCAGTTATGGGGCTTGATTTACCGGCAGGAGTCAGTGGCGGTGTATCTGGTAAGCCAGAAGTGGGAGATGTTTCGTTTTATCGAAATGGTGAGTTTTTTGACCTGTGTCGTGGCCCTCACGTTGAATCAACTAGTAAGGTTGGCGCCTTCAAGCTCATGCGAATAGCTGGCGCCTATTGGCGGGGCGATGAATCAAAGCCACAAATGCAACGACTCTATGGTGTTGCGTTCAAGTCTGAAAAAGAACTCCGACAACACCTCGCCATGCTCGAAGAAGCCAAAAAGCGTGATCATCGTAAGCTCGGTCAAGAACTTGATTTGTTTGTATTGTCCGAACTTGTTGGTTCAGGCTTGCCGTTATTTACTCCAAGGGGTACCGTCTTAAGAAATCAGCTCGAGTTATTCTCACAAGAACTACAGGAAAGCGCAGGGTATCATCGAGTTTGGACTCCTCATATAACTCGAACCGAGCTGTACAAGGTATCAGGTCATTACGAAAAATATCCAGAACGTTTCGACGTAAGCAGTATTGAGTCATCAGATAACTTTATGATGAAGCCAATGAACTGCCCGCATCATGTTCAGATATACAGCAGCATACCTCGCAGCTACAGAGATCTCCCGATTCGATATATGGAAAACGCGACCACCTATAGAGATGAAAAACATGGTGAGCTGCATGGCCTTTCTCGAGTGCGAGCGATATCTATGGATGACGGTCATGTCTTTTGCCGCGAGGATCAGATAAAAGATGAAATGCGCGCTATCATGACAATGATTCGAGATATGTATGAAGTTCTAGGAATGGAATGGCATGCAGAATTGTCTTTTCGTGATGATAGTGACAAGTACCTCGGCGATCCGAATTTATGGGATCGAGCACAAAAAACGTTATTAGAGATAGCCGATGAACTAGGGCTAGAGTATGTCGTACAAGAAGGCGAAGCTGCATTTTACGGTCCCAAAATTGATATTATCGTAAAAGACGGACTCGGTAGAGGCTGGCAATGTGCTACTGAGCAGTTAGATTTTGTGCAACCAGAACGATTCAATCTTGAATTTATCGGTGAAGACGGCGCAACTCATCAGCCAGTCATGATTCATAAGGCCTTATTGGGGTCAGTTGAGCGGTTTTTGAGCGTGTACATCGAGCATACCGCAGGAAAGTTTCCGGTTTGGCTCGCGCCAGAACAAATTCGCATAACTACTGTTAATCAAGAGGATGAAACAGTTGCCTTTGCCGAGGCGATGCAATCTCAAGCCAAAGAACTTGGGCTTCGCGTAACCGTTGATAATAGTAATGAATCACTTGGTAAAAAAATCCGAAACTCCGAGATGATGAAAGTTCCTTACACGGTAGTAATTGGTGAAAAAGAGATTGCCTCCGGTAATGTTGTACCTCGTGTGCGCAAAGACATGGAAGTTCAATCCCCACATCAGGAACACGCCACTCGAGACTTCTTAAAAACCGTTGCCCATGAAGCAAAAGCCCGCGTCAGCAAAACATCACTTTAGCTCCGGCATGGACAATGGTGACTTCCGAACAAAGGTAGAACAGTTGGTTGCAGCTATACCGAGCGGTAAGGCAATGACCTATGGTCAGATTGCAGCATTGTGTGGTAAGCCACGTGCTGCTCGGATAGTTGGCGGTATTGCCCATTATGGCAATACGGATTTACCCTGGCATCGAGTTGTCAACAAGCAGGGCGGTCTTGCTCGTGGTTATCCAGGCGGTCGACGTACTCAAGCCCAGCATTTAACTAATGAAGGAGTTAAGGTGTCATCGGATTATCAGATAGATATCGATAAATCTCTCTGGTGTCCAGATAAGGTTAATGGTGAGTAGACTATGACCAAGAAATCAAATATCAAATACCAGATATCAGATATGCTACAAGGTCCACTCGTGGTCATCGTCGGCCAGACAGCTTCTGGCAAATCAGCAATAGCCATGCAGTTAGCTAAAGAGTTCAGCGGTGAGATAATTGCAGCTGATTCCTGGACGGTTCGTAGACAACTCGATATTGGTACCGCAAAGCCTTCACTTGGTGAACAAAATAAAACACCGCATCACCTAATAGATATCGTTGATCCGTGCGGGGATTTTACGGCAGTTGAATTTCAGCGCTTAGCTCGTCAAGCTAGCCAAGATATATCTTGGCGAAATAAGCTACCTCTATTAGTTGGCGGTACTGGCCTATATATTGATAGCATTTTGTATAACTATAGCTTTAGCCCAAAGGGAACTGAGCTGCAAAGAGAACGATACAATCAGATGAGCATTGAGCAACTCATCCAAGAAGCTGGTGATAGGCAGCTCAATCTCGAATCTATTGATATCCGCAACAAGCGTCGGATTATTCGATTACTTGAAACCGATGGCTATGCACCACAAAAGCAACCATTACGGCCCAATACCCTCGTCATTGGTATAAAATACCCCAGAGAACAACTTCTCTCGCAGATAGAAGCCAGAGTCGAGCGCATGATTCAGGCAGGACTTGAACAAGAAGTTAGAGATTTAAGCGAGCATTATGGTTGGGACTGTGAAGGACTCAAAGGCATTGGTTATATCGAGTGGCGAGATTATTTTTCTGGGCAGCAATCACTCGAACAAACCAAGCAGCGAATCATTCAGGCAACGCGCCAACTCGCCAAACGACAAAACACCTGGTTCAAGCGTAACAAAGATATCATTTGGTGTTCATCGATTGATGATGTCAGGCAGCAAATGTATACGTTTTTATCTCGTTACTAAAATTTTGTATCCGCCTCTGCTATAATGAACCTATGACGAGGGAAAATACTCAAAACAACTTTTTGGTGCTGGGTTATCAGACTTTGCGTTTGAGTATTATGCAAGGCGTAAACGGGAAACGCAGTAAAACGTACAAGTGGTACGTTGTACGAGTATCGCAGTTTAGAACAAAGCAGAATGCCAAAAACACCTGCAAGACAAGCTACTTGTTCGCTTGGCGGGCAGGTGTGGCGCAAAGGATGGCGACATGATTGATCAATTGTTTGGATCTAAAACTCGGGTAAAACTCCTCCACCTCTTTTACAGCAACCCCAACCGCTCATTCTACGTCCGCGAAATAACTCGCAAAATTGATGAGCAAATCAACTCGGTTCGACGTGAGTTGTCCAATATGCTGAGTATCGGCATCATTTCTTCCGATACACAAAACAACAAGCTCTATTATGAGGTCAATCAAAAGTACGAATACTATGACCCATTGTCGCAAATTTTTGGCTCTGAGCAAGTTATAAACAAAACAGCTTCTAGTGATGATCTATCTAGCGAAACTCGTCTTAAGCAGCTCGGTAACATCGATTTAGCCTTTCTGACCGGGCAATTTACTCGAGATGAGTCAAGCGGCGTTGATATGCTGATAGTAGGTGATATTAATCAGACGCAACTTGAAAAATACGTCAATGAGCTAGAAGAAAAAGAAGGCAAAGATATCAGGTTTGCTGTTATGACACCCAAAGACTTCTCCTATCGGCAACAAGTTAATGATAGGTTTATTTTGTTAGCTCTTGCTGCGAAAAAGCAAATTCTTGTCGATAAGCAAGGCCACCTATCTGAGCCAACAGTAGATGATTCAAGCAACCAAAATATTGAAGGGAAATAATTATATGGATATCCAGTTTTATGGCGCTAATTGCGTGCGTATCAACACCAAAGAGGCAACAGTTGTTATCGATGACAATTTAAAATCACTTGGCAAAAAGTCAATCACCAAAAAAGACAATATTGCTCTACTTACTAACCCACTAACGAGAGATGAAACGATACTCAAAGATACCAAAGCCGTTATCGATATGCCGGGTGAATATGAGCTTTCTCAAGTATCAATTTTGGGTGTTCCAGCGCAAGCGCATATTGATGAGTCAGGTGAAAACGCAGTGGTGTATCGGCTAGTTATAGGAGATATCCGTATAGCCGTCATCGGCCACATTCATCCAGACTTTCCAGAAGAGAAGCTAGAAGAACTTGGTACCATCGACATTGTGTTTATTCCGGTGGGAGGTAATGGCTATACGCTAGATCCAGTCGGAGCAACCAAGCTTATTAAGAAGCTAGACCCGAAGATTATTATCCCAACTCATTACGAAATAAAAGGAATAAACTATGAGGTGCCACAGCAACCTCTCGAAGAAGCACTCAAGGCGCTCTCTATGGAGCCCTCAGAAACTACTGAGAAGCTTAAACTCAAGCCTAATGCCGCTTTACCTGAAAGCAAACAGCTTATAATCATTGAACCTCAAGGTTAAGCGAAAAAGGTAAATACCCCTTGAATAATTACGCAAAAAGCGTTAAACTAGGCAATCGAGCCTAACGAAAGAGAAGGGATATGTATAAATGCGATTCAACTGGTAAAGGTAAGCAATACGGCAACAATGTTAGCTTTTCTCAGCGCCATACCAAAAAGGTCTGGAAGCCTAACTTACAGCAAAAAACCCTTGTCATTGATGGCAAGAAGGTAAAAGTTCGCCTAAGCACCCAAGCAATCCGCACTCTTAAAAAGAACGGATCTATCAAAGTCGACGGCACGGTTGCCACCGAAGTCAAACAAGCTGTTAAATAACGCTTGACGTGTCAAGTATTTTTATTTTTAAGCAGATATACTTCTGTTGCTCTTGAAAATAAAATTTCGTTTTATGAGCGACTTCTTTTTGCTTCCAATAGCAAAAAGAAGCAAAAAGTACCGCAGGCGGCTGCAAATCCTTGATGTATCTATTGCTAAAAAAATAAGCTCGCTTGCGCAGCTTGTAAAAAGACTGCGTTTATAGCAGTCTTTTTTACTTCGAACAGTCCTAAAGCGGCCAAGCTCCACAGAAGCAGATTAGTGGCTCGGGTTTTAGATAGTCAGGTGAAGACAACTGCCTGCGGTGTTTTTGCATACTTTTGTCACTGCAGACAAAAGTATGGCGCCCATTAGGGGCAACTCTATCAAAGATACGAATTCCGTCTGTTTAGTCAACTTATATGCTTACCTGGGTCGTTGTCTGGCTCCATCCGCTTTAGCTGCATGGAATCTAAAAAATCGTCCCTTGGTTGTCCGTGGTATTATCAGCTGGCGAATGAAGCAGGAGGCCTGTAGGGCTCAGGGTGGTATGGGAGCAGACTCAAAAAAACAATGCATCTGTTTCTACAGACTTCTTTTTATTATTTTCCAACCACTGGATATTTATCCGCTATCAAGTATCAACTAGCATGTAGCCCTGTGGATAACTCGGTACTTTTTTTATGAGCTAATGACTACGGATTTTAGCGTAAATAAAAACATGATGCACAAAGTGGTAGCCTAGAAAAAACAAGAAAACAAGTGTTAGTTGTCTAAAAAAAATGTAATACATACAACAATTACTCAGTTATTTTTAGAACATATTTGCTTAGAGCATAGTGATTTGCTGCATACATTTTTTGTACAAAAAGTCTTGCATTATACATTGTGTGTCTGTCATACTGTGCCCAGGCTTTTAAAAACAAATAACAAACAACAAAAAACCAAAAGCCATTCGTAGTTCTCCAAAACCAACCCTATTCTCGGTGATCGTTTCGTGTAAACAGTAGCTTTG
>SLHW01000024.1 GCA_007135955.1 Candidatus Saccharimonadota bacterium | reverse complement strand
GCATTGGCAGGAATTAATAACGATATATCATTACTGGATGACTGTAACTTCTTTTCAGCGAGACGGTAGCTATCTGTTGCTACCATGTACATACTGCCTTCGAAGGTGTGGATATAAACTCCAGTCAGTACCGGCCGGGCATCGTCATTAGAGGCAGCTACAACTACCTGTTGCAAAGCTTCGCGGCATAGCTTACTTGGAAGTGTCCAAGGGTTTTTTTGCTGAATAGCTGGCATAACCGGGAAGTCTTCTGCGGAAATACCGTTAATCGACGAAGTGTATGATCCTGATTTAAGCTTCAGTTTATATTCATCTAGGCGAATATCAATAACACCACTCGGTAGGGTATTTACAAAATCCTGTAGTAGTCGAGCTGGGATAGTGATTGCACCTTCCTCGCTTATTTTAGATCCGATGTGCTGAGTGATAGCAATATCTAGATTTGTTGCTGAGATAGCTAAACGATTATCAACCGTCTTAATTAGTACATTTGCAAGAACCGGTAATGTACCTCGATTAGTTGCAACTCGTGCGACTGTTGATAGTGCCTTAGCGAGATTTTCCTGGGTGACTTGTAGCTTCATATAGTTCTCCTTTATTAAATATATAATCTTTTAAAAGATAGTTTCTTTAGTATTAGGCCCTGTGTAATGTGGGTATAACTCACTACGTCATCAGAAGATTGTATAAAAATCCTGTGTATTCGACTCGTAAAAAACTTGTACAAGGTGCGCATAAATCGGCTAGTTATGCCCATAAAAAACAGTAGTAATTTTTGCAATTGGATAACTCCAACACTTATCCCACTAACCGCACACATAAACTGCACAACTTCTCCACAGGTTCTACGCATACAACCGCTCCTTAATAGTCTCGATGACGTCCTTTACGGACGGGTCAAAGGCGAGTTCTCGTTCGATTTTTTCAACAGAATGAATGGCAGTAGTGTGGTCTTTGCGACCAAGTTCCCGAGCAATCTTTGGAAAACTTAAATGCAGTTCGCTTCGCAGCATATACATAGCAATTTGTCGTGGTACTACGATATCTTTATCGCGTTTTGGGCCAATAATTTCATCCATCGACACGTCAAAATACTTAGCGGTTCGCTCGACTACTTGTTTGGCGCTGACATGCTTTGGTCGTGATTTCACCGATCCTAGGAGTGTTTTTGCTATCTGTACGTCCGGAGTTAAGCCACGCATTTCACAAAAAGCAAGCAGCTGGTTAAGTGCACCTTCTAGTTCTCGGATATTGCTCTCGACTAATTCTGCCAGATAGGCGACTACTTCTTGACTTAACTCCGCGTCGCTGTCAGAAGCTTTGGTTTGAATAATAGCGCAGCGCGTCTCAAAGTCTGGATTCTGCATATCAATCGACATACCCCAGGCAAACCGACTACGCAGACGCTCTTCTAGGGTTGGAATATCTTTTGGTGGCTTATCACTACTAATAATAATTTGCTTATTTGCTTGGTGGAGCGCGTTAAAGGTATGAAAGAATTCTTCCTGTGTTTTATCTTTGCCTGCGATAAATTGCATATCATCGATAATTAGAACGTCAGCGTTACGATAGTACCCAGCAAAGTCAGTATTCTTTTTATAGCGAACTGCATCAATAAATTCTTGAACAAATTGCTCAGTTGACACATACACCACATGAGCATTTTTATTCTGTTTCATTACTTCATTACCAACTGCTTGTAAGAGGTGTGTTTTACCGATACCAACTCCACCATAGAGAAAGAGGGGGTTGTACTTTTTGCCAGGGTTTAAAGCAACCGCCTGGCAAGCAGCATGGGCTAATTCGTTACCAGAGCCAACGATGAAATTATCAAATGTATAGCGTTCATTAAGCCCTTGGCGGTATTTATGAGTAAGTGACGAAGTAGTTTTCTGGGTGGTCGAACCACTGGTTGAACTAGATGGAGTTTCGACATGTAGCGCAGGCTGGGATTCTTCTTTTGGTCGCTTGTTGACAAGACCAGAGTGAATCTTGTATTCGATTTGCTTCGGCGAGATACCATTATTTTGTAAAGTGGTCTTTATTAGATCAGTAA
Source organism: Candidatus Saccharimonadota bacterium (assembly GCA_007135955.1). Lineage (GTDB taxonomy): Bacteria > Patescibacteriota > Saccharimonadia > Saccharimonadales > SLHW01 > SLHW01. Next base: position 6,096 of record SLHW01000024.1, on the reverse strand, counting down.
ATTTGGTTTCGAGTTGCTGCTTAATAAAAACATTTGGCACACCAATCACGACAGAGTTATTTTCCTGGCTAATTAGGCGAGTGTTTTTAAACCATGTGACGTAACTAGCGCGAGTAACCGATAACTCGATTTCTCCCAACACTGCCTGCCATACATGATCCTGCATATTTTTCCCTATATCCACAAAATTATTTCTAGTAATCCTTATAAGAACTATACAGAAAACTAGTACTTTTCCACAAGCAAAAGCAATCAAAATTAGTTTTTATCTGCAGAACAGCAAAACAGGGAGCTAGTTATACACAGATTACAGGAACACTTTAGAATCTGTGGATATATCTTGTGTATCTGGGTAAAACTTGCTAGAATTCGTGGGTAAGTATTGTTAATTTGACGATTTATAGCACCAGTAGATTTGCACTGCATGTTATAACCCGTGTAGGATATATAGTTATGCCAAAACGAACTCATCAACCAAAGACTAGAAAACGTGCTCGAATGCACGGATTTATGAAGCGCATGTCGACCAAAGCCGGCAGGCGAGTGATTAAGCGCCGGCAAGTAAAAGGTCGCAAAAAGACAACTGCCTAACAAGAGCGGTCGAAAAACCACAGCGAGCACAGTAGCTCGCCAGCCTGTATGCTATACATATGATAAAGAAGCAGCATCGGTTTCATGGCTACAACAGTCTTAACTTTGTTTACCGACAAGGTCAGACGGTTCGTGGTCCACTTTCTTCGATCAAATACACCAAGAATCCTCGACGCCAACACTACCGTGCAGCAGTAGTGGTTAGTAAAAAAGTTCATAAATCTGCTGTGGTGCGTAATCGAATCCGTCGCCGGATCTACGAAGTGATTCGTCAGCTTGAACCAAAGATTGTCGAACCATATGACATTGTAATTACGGTCTTTCACGAAAATATCGCAACCATTCCATCGGATGAACTACACAAGCTGCTCTATGCCCAGCTCAGCCAGGCTAACATCCTACAAAACAAATAATTATTTATTGCAATACCACCTCTTAAACTCCAAACTTTAAGGGGTTTAGTGACTGACGTCAGGTTGGTCATTATGCTATGCTAGTTGTAGCTAACAAAATAGAGGTATTAACGTTTTGTTTGAATCGCTCATCGTCCAGCCAATTTTCAATGTGCTCGTCTTTATCCACGCGCTGGTTGGTGGGTTGCCGTTTGGTAATTTTGGTCTAAGTATCATCTTGTTTACGATAGTGGTTCGAACCTTGATGTGGCCACTAGTGCGCAAACAACTCAAGCAAACGCGTGCCATGCGCACCCTACAACCAGAAATAAAAAAGATTAAAAAAGCTGCTAAAGGTGATCGACAAAAAGAGTCGATGATGCTCATGGAGCTATATAAAGAACGTGGCATTAGTCCGTTTTCATCATTCGGTACACTCATCATCCAGTTTGTCATCTTGATAGGTTTGTATCAGGGTCTCATCCGTATCATTGATGACGCAAGCCAGATTGTCACCTTTGCGTACTCTTGGATTCAGGATTTACCACTACTCCAGGAAATCGCTGAGAACCCAGACGCCTTTAATAACACACTCTTTGGTGTAGTAGATTTATCACGTGCGGCAATAGGTCCAGAGGGGCTCTATATCCCAGCGATGTTGCTGGTAATCGGTAGTGCGGTAACCCAATTCTTTCAGAGTTCACAACTGTTACCAAAAGACGAAGATGCTCGGTCGCTCAAACAAATACTCAAAGATGCCCAAGCTGGTAAGCCAGCCGATTCGTCAGAAGCAAATGCTGCTGTTGGACGTTCGATGCGCTACTTTATCCCGATTATCATATTCTTTGTTACGGTATTTTTTGCTTCAGCGCTTAGCCTCTACTGGTTTGTGAGTGGACTGATTGCATACTGGCAACAATCAAAGGTGCTTGCCGAAGATGAAGTAGAGATGGAAAAGATTGCCGATGAGCCTGATGATAAAAAGATTATTGAAGGCGAGGTTATTGCTAAAGAAACCAAGAAACCAACCGACAAACCCAAAAAATCACCAAACAAAAAGAAGAAAAAAAGCTCCAATAAGGCAACTAAGCGGAGGAAAAAATGAGTAACGAAGAAGACACCACCACAAAAAACGAATCAGTCGAAGAGGCAATTCAGTTTGCCAAGAAATATCTCGAGGATTTATTATCATTCTTCGGTTTAAACACTGACGTCTACGCCACTACAGAAGACGAAGAGGTCATCGAGCTACATGTGCCAAGTACGCACCTAAACGGCTTCTTGATCGGTCAGCGTGGTGATACCATGCGAGCCATTCAGTCACTAGTGAGTACAGCACTTAAGAATAAGGAGTTCGCTACCACCCGAGTAAACGTCGATATCGCTGAATACAAAAAACAACGAGCCGATAGGCTTATCGAAAAAGCTCAAAAATGGCTCGATGAAGTTAAGAAAACCGGTCAAGATAAACACCTCAGTCCCATGAACGCTGCTGATCGACGAACTATTCACAAATTAGCAGGTGAAGAGGGGCTAGAAACTGAATCGGTTGGCGAAGGTCGCGACCGTCACATCGTTCTGAAGTCTGGCGAGACACCAACCACTACTGAAGCAGAAACATCCGAAGAAGCCACCACTCTCGACACCCAAACTGACGAAGAAGAGTAAGCAAGGCAGTATACCAAGTGTCTAATATCAGTAGCCTATGCGGTATACTTATATGACTTCTATGAGTGACAAACAACCAGCACATCAGCTGCAGAAAGTTACAAAAAAACCAGCTAGTCAGAAAGAGACGCCGTGGCCGTGGTTATTTTCGGTTAACCCCAAGGTACTAATCTGGGTGGTCGTTACTTGGTTGGCCTTTGCCTGGTTCATGTTTCTCGCACATGATATTTGGCAATGGTTTCAGCTGACGAACCGACCGATGTGGTTCTTGTTATTTAACGACAAACCCGTGGAGTGGACACAGTGGTTCCTCTTAGCATTTGCCATAGCAATGAGTGGCTATCTGGCTGCGCGACTAGATGTACTTGGTCGTAAGGGTGCCGGTAAGTTCTTTTTTTGGTTCGCAATTGGCCTTGGGATTATGCTTATCGAAGAAGCCGGCGATATCCGTCATGTTATCGGAGGTGAAGTCGGTCGGTTGGTCATAGACGACAAGATACTTGGTATTCCGCACCGCTCTGTGACTGATCTGCCGTACTTTGCCCTAGTTGCTGCTATACCCCTGTATGCGATTGCTCGTTATGGTAAGTATGTCTGGCAGGCGGTTGCGGCACGCAAATACTTCGTTATTAGTGTGGTGCTATTTGCCATAGCAGCGATTAGTTCTGGTGCGCGTTACATCGGTGATTTTTATGTGCGAGCCGGCATGTGGATAGACGACAACTTGCTTGGCGGACGCTTTCCGGCAGCCGAAGACCACACTCCAGAAACCACCTACCTACTACTAATTGACTCACCAATAGAAGAGTCTATTGAAACTATGGCAGTTACACTGCTGGTTGTCGGTATCCTGATATATACGGCGTACCTAAGGAGCGAAAAGCTTCCCCGAGAAAACCAATCAACTTAGAGATAGTAATAAAGTTTTAGAAAAGAACAAAGCTCAATAGTGGTTTACGAGACAAATACTACTTAGTTTCATCGAAAAATTTGAAGTATATTCCATATATTATGTGATATATTAAATAATACAGTAACTATAAGGGAGAAGCCTATGGCAAGGGAACTAGAAGAAAGTAGTAGTTCTATAGAGGTGGAAGGTATTCCCAAGCGCCTCACAATCGGCAAAGTCGTTGTGAGGTTTTTTTATGCTTGGGTAGTATTTGGACTCATTGTATTGAGTCTTCGAGTGTTTTTATTGGCGTTTTCGGCAAGTACAGCAGCGCCATTCGTGACGTTTATATATCAAACATCAGCAAGCTATCTGGAGCCGTTTCGTGGAATTTTTCCCGGACGTGAACTTGGAGAGACCGGCTACTTTGATATATCAGCAATCTTCGCAATAATAATCTACCTATTTGTTGCGTGGGGAGTTATGTCGCTTATCACTTATATCAATCTCAAGATTGATCAACTACATGATGAGCAACGAAGACAATTTAGGACTGCTGCTGCTCGTTCTGCAAGATCAGTGAAAGGCGGAGAATAATATGGAAACTATACTTATAGCACTGCTGCTGATAGCGGTCGGCGTGGTAAGCTCACTGTTTGGGTACGTGCTATTTCGTTTGATACTACCAATTATTGGGTTTATGACCGGATTGGTTATTGGTTTTAGTGGTGTCCAGGCAGTGTTTGGCGCCAATGTTTGGTCGTTTGTAGCCGCTAGCCTGACAGCAGTGTTTGTTGGGTTGCTATTTGCGTTTGTGGCACACCTTTATTACACCATTGGTGTGATGGTGGTTGCCGGGTCATTATTTGCTGGTATTTTTGCCTTTTTTGGCACAGCTATCGGTTTGAGTGAGCAAGGATTTATCGTCTTTTTACTTAGCTTAACTGGTGCAATTATCGGTGGATTGGCGGTGCTACGATATGGTGTGCAACATTCGCTAATCGTTAGCCTGACGTCACTATTTGGCGTCGCCGCAATTTTACTAAGTGGTTTCTTGTTGTTTAGTGACGTATCAGTCGCTCAGCTGCATGAACAAGGCATTTTGGCCACCATGGCGACCACTATCGGTACGTCTTGGATATGGCTGTTTGTCTTAATCGGCGGCACCGTATTCGCAAGCGCACTGCAACGCTACTTGCTAGTCAAGGCAATGCTTGAAGATGTGTTGGGCGATAACTGGACGATTGAAGCTCGTGAAGTCAAGTAAATAAATCAATTAACATAAGAGGAGATTAAATAATTATGGCAAATCAATACAATAAACGAGTCGTAAACGTAAAACCAACGAGTATTGCTATGCTGCAAGGTGTCTTTGGCGCTATTGCTGGCTTTGCAGTTGCAGTAATATTTTCACTAAATGCATTCATCGATATCGCAGATTCAACTGTGAGCGTGCTTGGTGGTCTAGCTCTAGGCCTGACTGCGGGTGCATTGGCAATCCTAGTAGTTCCACTAGTCTACTTTGGTATTGGTTGGGTAATAGGACTTATTCAGGGGTTTGTGCTCAATGTCTTGATCGAAACTTCTGGTGGCATTGAAGTTAACCTAAAAGACAACAAGTAGTAGCTGTCGTACTAGGAACTATAGTAAAGGCCCTCGGTGCGCAAGCTATCCGGGGGCTTTTTGATTTTTAGAATGAATAGTAGAAAAACAAGGTATACTTACAATAAATTATGAGCGAATCAACCAAGCAGTTTGAGCGCAGCCCGGTAAACCTACAGTATTTTTTGGTGTCTTCTGGAGTCGTTACGATAGTCTTGTTGACCATTAGCCTAATACTCTTGTCTGAACTTAGGCAATTACTCGGAGTTTCTTTGCCGACATTACGGCTTTTGGTGTTTTTATTTTTCCCGGTAACCTGGCTGATTTCTGCTCTGACGTTTTATAAGCAGTGGAATAAGGTAAAGTATGCGTATGGCGATGACGGGATTATTATCGAAAAGCAAACCTCATTTGGCGGCAGTCAGCTTGACACAATTCCTTACAGGTCAATTAGTGGCGTACAGGTTAATCAAACTAGACTCGGGCAAAAACACGATTACGGCGATATTATTTTAAAACTTCAGCAGGGCAAGGAAACAGTTGTCTTAAAGCTCATATCTAGTCCACAAAAATACGTAGCAGATTTACAGCGCAACATTGGCACGAGCACCGTACACGTTCGGTAGCTTATCTATTAAAGCAGATTGTGCACATCACATTTTTTTGTATCGTTTACTTTTGAAGTACAGATCTATACACGTCGAGCGTTTCCTCGGCCATCCGTCGCCAGGAGTATTTTTTTAACTGCTTATGACCGCGCTTAATCAACGTAGCTTGAAGTTGTTTATCGCTAATGACTTCATCGATTTTCTCAGCCATTTCGGCTGTGTTGCTAGGATCAAAGTAGTGGGCAGCAGCACCATAGACTTCCGGCAAACACGTTGCATTACTGCTCACAAGCGGGCAGCTGTGCGCCATCGCTTCTAGCCCTGGTAAACCAAAACCTTCGCT
>SLHW01000033.1 GCA_007135955.1 Candidatus Saccharimonadota bacterium | reverse complement strand
TACCTGCGAAGAGATACCACCAATTGTGCCGAAGGTAGTGCTTTTTATGGCGTGATAACGCCAGACGAGCCATGAATTCAATCAACAACAGCCCAGCAATAACGATGTCAATCAGCCATAGTGCTGATTGTTGCGATGGAGTTGGCGCCAGCAAATAAGTAAACAGAAGTGTAACCAGACTGACGATAACTAATAGCGCCATCACAGCTTCAACCGCCAGAAGCTCTGTTCGGTGCAAAAGCCCATAGTGGTAATGATATCGTTCGTGATGAAGATGGCTATAATTGCCATTAGGCTTGTGTTTCATTGAACTTAAGTATACGGAGTTTAACAAGCAACTGCTATGATAGGTATTATGGATCGTCAAGGTAGCTCATTAAGAGCAATGTTTATTAACGCAACACTTAAGCCTTCACCGAGCAAAAGTCATACTGATGGATTAATAAATATCAGCCGAGGTATCATGGAGAAGAATAACGTTGCTGTAGAAGTTATCCGATTAGTTGACTACGATGTAGCTCCTGGCGTATATCCTGATATGACGAAACACGGTTTCGATAAAGATGATTGGCCGGAGCTACACAAAAAAATTATGCAGGCAGATATCTTAGTGTTGGCTGGCCCTATCTGGCTCGGTGACAATAGCTCCGAAATGAAAAAAACTATCGAACGATTGTACGCTAATTCTGGTGACCTAAATAGCAGCGGACAATATGCCTATTACGGCAAAGTTGGTGGCTGTTTAATCACCGGTAACGAAGATGGCGTTAAACACTGTGCTATGAATGTGCTCTATAGTTTGCAGCACATCGGTTACACCATACCGCCGCAAGCAGATGCCGGCTGGATTGGCGAAATTGGCCCCGGCCCAAGCTATCTCGACGAGGGTTCAGGTGGTCCTGAAAATGACTTTACCAATCGCAACACGACATTTATGACTTGGAACCTTATCCATGTGGCTCAACTCCTAAAAAATAACGGGGGCATCCCTGCTTATGGCAATCAACGAAAACAGTGGGACGATGGTACTCGATTTGACTTTGAAAATCCTGAATACCGTTAACCGAGGAAATTCCTAGGCAGCCATAAGTGGTCTTATGGCTTAAGGAGTACTTGATTAGTTGCGTTCAATATTTCAAAATGAGTAAACTCGTCGATCCCCCTTGCATACAAGTCTCTCAAAATCGGTGTATTAAATACCTAGCAGGCGGGACAAAGTAGGCTTATCAAAGCCGATGACGTACTCGTCATCGATTTGCGTAACAGGAACGCCCATTTGGCCGGTTGCCTCCACAACTTCTTTCATTCTTGTTTGATCTTTCGTGAGATCAACTTCCGTAAAATCGACTCCCTCACTTTTTAAGAATGCTTTTGTCATATGACAAAAGCTACAGGTTGGTGTTGTGTATACAGTTACGTTTTTCATTATTGTTCTCCCCTTTCCAAGGCTTCAATAGTGTTAATTAATACGGCCACATCAAAATTGTCGCGACTAGGTTGATAACATATTCGCTGCCCGTCACGGACGGGTTCAAGTAATCCATGCAACTCCATCATCTTAAGATGCTGTGATGTTGCTGGTGTTGATATTTTAAGTTCTTCTGCGACTTCGCCGACGCAGACGTTTTCTTTTGCTAATAGTAAACGCATAATTTTTAATCGTGTGGCGTCACCAAGAACTCGAAATAGTCGAGCGATACTTTGCGTATCCCTTTTTTGAACACTGTTCACGGTGAGTAACCTTTCTATGTGTTAAACATTTAAGCAAACGCTTAAACATAATAAATCTTCACGGTGCTGATGTCAACAAAAAAGATAAACACAAGTAAATTGATACTAGTTTCCGTAGGTGGCAATGAAGTCTTCGACGAGCTGACGGGCTTCTCTATCTTCGATTTGCTTGGGTGGATGCTTTTGAAAATATGCCGCCGGCTCGATAATTGCTCCGCTTAGCTTATTGTTTAGCGCCAGCTTCATGCAACGAATCGAATCAATCGCGACACCGGCTGAATTTGGTGAGTCTTCGACGGATAGTCGTAGCTCTAGGTTCATTGGCACATCCCCAAAATGTTTGCTTTCTATTCGCAAGAAACAAACTTTATTGTCTTTTTGCCATGGGACGTAGTCGGATGGTCCGACGTGAATGTTTTCTTCGTCGATATGCTGTCCACGAGCTTCTATCATTGAAGTAACAGATTTGGTTTTGGATAATTTCTTGCTAGCTAAACGGTCTCTCTCTAGCATGTTCATAAAATCAGTATTTCCACCAGTATTCAGTTGATAGGTGCGTTCAATTTTCATACCGCGATCCAAAAAAAGATTAACTAACGTGCGGTGCGTAATTGTTGCGCCTACTTGAGCCTTGATATCATCACCAATCACTGGTAAGCCGGCGGTTTTAAATTTTTCTGCCCACGCGTCATTAGAGGCGATAAATACCGGTATACAGTTGATAAAACCACAGCCAGCATCGATAGCAGCTTGAGCATAAAATTCAGTGGCCTGCTGGGAGCCTACTGGCAAAAAATTAATCACTGCTTCCGCGCCTGATTCTCGCAGCACTTTAACTACGTCAACCTCCTTTTGCTTAGAGATTGGCACTACATCAGCCGTGTATTTCGCAACTCCATCGAGTACTTTTCCTTTTCTGACCGTGATACCAGTGGGCGGAACTTGTGCAAATACCGTGGTGTTATTTGGCTCGGCGTAAATAGCTTCGGCGAGATCTTTACCTACCTTTTTTTCATCGACATCAAATGCTGCAACAACTTCGATGTCATCGATATGATACCCACCAAAATCTACATGCATGACACCTGGGACAAAATCATCTTTTCGAGCGTTCTTGTAATATTCAATTCCTTGGATAAGTGATGAGGTGCAATTCCCTACTCCCACTACCGCTAGACGGATCTTATCGTTATTTCGGCTTTTCATAACTACTCCTTTTACTGAAGGTGACTATACGAAACAGCTAGATAAGAAGCAAATATAATAATTTGATATAGTGATAAGTAAAACTTATGGATGAAAAACTAAGAAAATTTTTAAAGGTAGTGGAGCTGGGTAGCTTTACCAAAGCGGCTCAGCAGCTCCATGTTTCACAACCGGCGATAACCATGGCAGTAAAGGATTTAGAGCGCGAACTAGATGTGAAGCTATTTATACGGCAAGGAAATCGAATTCGCTGTACTGATGAAGCTAGGTTGATTACTGATAAAGCAAGAGCTATCGCTGGCACAATGCATGACCTAAGGACAGAGTTAACAGAGCTTCGTGGTAGCCTAGCGCCGATTTCCGTTGGCATGATAGATAGTATCGCCGAGCAGATATTCCGCCGACCAGACATGCAAGAGATGGTTCAGTCGAACACTAGTCACTCGATAACTGTCGACAGCTCGAGTAGGTTAGCCGAGGCAGTCGTATTAGGGAAGCTCGACGGAGCCTTTATCGCGCAAAGTGAAAGTAGCAACAACGCTACGTTAACTGTTTCGCAACTTGGTGATGAGTGCTTGGTTGCAGTTATTGCCTCAACTGCAAAAAAATCACTCAACCAGACCGCTCCGCTTCCCTACATTAGCTACAATGAAGCTTCTGCAACCGCTCAGCTTGTATCATCGGCATTACGAAAGCGCGAGATTAGCTTTCGGCCGGTCCTCTACTCGACGAGCCCTGAAGTAATGCTCAAGCTGTGCTTAAGGGGAGTTGGTTTTGCAGTTCTACCTGATTGGCAAGTTGCACCGTACCTAAAAGATGAATCGTTAAGCTGTTTGCTGTCGTCGAAAAAAGCTTCTAATGTTCTCCGGCCGGTACAATACGTGCGTCGCGCTGGCAGCTTTGAGCCGAGAGGTTTGCGCGTATTTGCTGATACGGTCGAGGGCCTACTTGCCAACAATGAAAAATAGCCACTATGGTAAAATCGGTAGTATGCCAAAAAACAATACAGTAAAAGCTAATTCGAAAAAGACCCTTTCTCCTCAAGACAAAGCACAAAAGACGGAAACACATAATCGCGAGACACTACTCGAACACATCGAAAACAATGCTTCAAAAGGTGAATTTGTAACGTGGCTCAACAATCAACATGGTGGTGCCTACAGCGCAACCACTGATTGGGTCGACATCAAGAAGTCTGTACTTGCTTCAAAGTTGCCTCAAGCTGAACTTCGTTCTTATGCCGATAGTTTAAGTTCCGATAGCGACATAAAGAAACTCCTAAAAGATGTTGAAAACCAGACCAGCGAAGCACAAGTTGTAGCTGACAAGCTTTCACTGCTGTCAACACTTAAGAAATTTGCCGTTGCAACCGGTGGCGCTTGCCTATTGTCAGGCGTACTGCTAATCGCCTTTTCTGTTAGTGTGTGGTTTGACGTAGTGAGTTTGCCAGACGTTGAGGGTATATATATCGTGGTGATAAGTATGCTACTAGGATTTTTGCAATTACTTGCCGGAATATTGCTAGTTACTGAGTAGACGATCGAGCACCATAAGGTTAGCTGCATGGATAACTAGCAGCAACAAGAAGGCGAAAATCAGTGCACCACGACCAATAAGTAACCAGCGCTCACGATTCATCGAACTAAGCAGATAGGTGAACCAGCCAATTGTTATCCAGATAACGACCAGAGCGATTGAGGTTATGTCAATAAACGTTATTAAGGTAAGGGCTAGCCCTATTATTATAAATGGAATAATCGGATAGAGGGGTGCGCGAAATGGTCGGCTTAGGTAGGGTCTTTTTTTTCGAAGTATGATGACCGATAAAGAGATGGTTATCAGGCTCATTAGATAGACAGTGTTGCTCATATAGGCGACAAAATTAACTGCCTGGGTAGCTACTAGCAGTGCTGCCAGTCCGCTACAAATGATAACTGATCTAGCTGGTATGTGTTGTTGGTTTGTTTTTTGTACATAGTTACCAAAAAAACCTTGTTTGGATATTGCATAAAGACGTCTTGAAGCAACCATCGTAGCAGCAACTAAAGAGCCACCAGTAGCAAGTAGTGCCGCCGGTATTATAATGGAGGTACTTAAACCGCCGATAGTGTCGGCCACTAGCAGTAATGGTGCGTCCGATGCTGCGAGCTCGTCTTGTGGTGCTCCAATAAGAGTGATGTATGCGATGCCCGCAAAGACAATCGTACTAATGAGAACCGTAGTAATCATAGCCATTGGGATCGTCCGGTGAGCATTTCTGGCTTCACCGGCCATTGTTGCAATGTATTCATAGCCAATAAATGACGTAAAAAGTAATGCGGTTGCGGCAAGGACTCCTCCCACTTGAAGTTCTTCGAATGCTAGTGGCGCAATGTTGTTGGGGCTAGTGGCGACGTAGACGCCAAACGCCACAAACAGCAGCAGAAGCGCACCAAGAACACCGATTTCAATTCGCGTTGCCTTTTGCAGCCCGCGTACATTAATTAATGCGCCAAATGCAATAGCAGCTAAAGCTACAAGCAGTGGCGAAATATTGAGCACCAGACCTAAATAAAAACCAAAACCAATAGCATTAATCGCTAAGTAACCTAGATCACCGAGTAAGATTGTCCATGAAAACAAGAAGGGATAGTGCCGGTTCTTGAAAGCGCTAAATACATAATACAAGCCAGCTCCTGGACGTGGCATGGTTGTACCAACTTCGGCATAGAGCAGTCCACCAAGCATGGCGAGAACCCCAGCTAGCACATAGGCATATGGTGTGTATGGTCCTGCAAGATCAATGCCACCAGACAGCAAAACAAATATACTGCCTCCGATTGTGCCGCTTACACCGATGACGGTTAGCATTACAAATCCAAGAGAACGCTTAATTCGTTTTTCAGGAATATTTATAAACATAGAATTCTGTAGCTCAGTATAGCTTCGATTATTACTTCACGCCACCGTGCTTATGCTATAATTGCGCAAAATAGCAAAAAAATCTGAAAGGCCCTATGTCAGACAAACGAATAGAACCCATTAGCGACGATTTGCAAAACAAAAATCCGCCAAACAAGGAGCACGCAGAGACCACTTTGCCCTCTCAGCAGCCACCTACTGAACCGTTACCGAGCCTCCCATCACAACCATCAGCTACAGACTTAGCGCCACAGCCACAAGGCAGCTCGCCGACTGAGCCTCAACAAGAATCTACTGACGCAACACCAAAGCCATTCACTATGGATGATCCAACTCAAGTTGCTTCGGAACCAACCCAAGAACAAGCTCCGGCTAATGATGTTGCTCCAAAACCATTCACTATGGATGATCCGCTGCCACCAGCTAGCACTGACAGTTCGCCCGACCAACAAACTGCTCCAAGTGATTTCCAGGACTCACCTAGTAGTACTCAAGCTTCAGTACCTGCGGCGGGTACAGCGCAAGTTATTAATCCACAACAATCAGCTCCGCTTAGTCAATCTTCCGAGCCTCAGCTAGTCAATGGCAATGAGGCTGTCGGTCAAGCGCCAGTATCATTAGACTCTGCAGTGACGTCTCAGGGCGCCAATCCTTCGATAGACAGCCCTCAGGCCAACCAGGCAGCGCAAGCAGTTCGGGTTCAACCAGCTACACTGTCCGGCCCCCCAATAAATGCTGATGGAACACCAGCATCAAGTAGCCAGGTCGCTGCTGCACAATCACAGTCAATGAGTAGTTCACAAGAAGCAAACGGCAATAATCATGGCAAAAAAACTCAAAAATTACCCTTGCTGATCGGAGGGGTAATTTTTGCCTTAGTGGCAACGCTTGGCTTTGTTTTCGGGTACTACTTACCCAATCGCCCAGAGAACGTATATAGCGCGGGCTTGGAGCGAACAGGTGATGTGATTGAAGAAATGATACTGCAGGCGACCGAGCAAGAGCAGCTTGAGCTATTGTCACGCTTAGAGGTTTCTGGAGATATGGTAGTAATGACTGGGGATACAACATTTGAGGGTGAGCTTCTGTCTTTCTACGAAGAAGGAGCTTCTGATAGTTCGCTTAAAATAAGTTTTTCAGGAGATGAAATACCTGAGGATTTAGATATCGGGATAGACCTGATTACTGATATGGCTGACGGGCGGGATTTTCCAGATATTTTTTTCCGGATTCGGGGCTTTGAAGTCTTAGGAGCCGAAGCTTTTCTTCCTGGAGTAAACGCATTCGACAATCGATGGATTCACATCGATGCAGACTACATAAAAGAAATTACTGAAGCTTATGATATTGAGGATGAATCATTGCAGCAGGTCACATTACAGGACTATATTGATTACACGCGAGATGTTGTTCGGGTAACAAATGAATATTTCTTCAGCGTTGGCGATAATGCGATATTTCAGCGGGATGAAATAACTGGCCAAGAACGATTTGATGACATCAGTACCTTTGGCTATAAAGTTTCAGTTCAACGGGAAAACGCACAAAACTATTGTGATGCAGTAGCTGATGTGACGGCTAATTCATCACTAGTTCAGAATTTTGAAAACCCAGACGAGCAACGAAAGGCGCAAATTCGAGAGGATGCTAAAGAAAGCTGCCAGGAAATGATTGATGAGCTGGCAAATCAAGAGGTCACTATGTGGATTGACCGCCGGACAAAGTTAATCCATAAGGTGCGCTTTAATGAGCCTGAGACACCTGATTCGTTTGTTGAGATTGGCCAGAAGTACACGGGCGGTGACGACATCACGTTATTTGCTCGGGCCGAAGACAGCGAGGATGGTCTAAGTGGTTATTTTGAATTTATTACCAATGTTGATTCGAGTGTATCAACGAGCAGGCTACAGGTTAATCAAACTGATGCTAACTCCCAAGAATTTTCGCTTGAAATAAACCTAGAATCAAAGCCTCTAGCAGACACTAGAGAGATTGAGCGCCCATCGAGCACTACTTCAATTGATGAGGTGCTCGAGACTCTTATGGGAAACATGTTTCAACCAGAGCCAGACTCGTCATTTAATGAATTTGATTTTGAGACTCCTCCAACCCAAGAAACGCAATTTATCGAGACGATGAGTCGTTTCTTGCTCTAGCCGACGCTACTTACTTCAACTATCCTGAATAGCTATAAGGTATACTATTGCTTATGAAGTGGCTACTACCTAGCATTGGATTTGCAGCATGCCTAATAGGCATGTTTTGGCTTGGTTTTACTTCAGAGGCTGTAGCGCAAGACCGAAGCCAGCCGGTTTTTACGATTGAGATAAACGATGATATAAAGGCTGGTACCGTAGTGGATATCCAGCGTGCTATATCGCAGGCCGAGATTGCCAATGCTAGTCATTTAATCATTGAGCTTGACACACCAGGTGGATTATTGCAATCGACGCGAACCATTGTTGAATCAATGCAGCGCAGTAGCGTACCGATGGTTGTCTATGTCCACCAGCCGGGTGGTTGGGCTTTTTCGGCTGGAACGATTATCTT
>SLHW01000003.1 GCA_007135955.1 Candidatus Saccharimonadota bacterium | reverse complement strand
TATATAGCAAAAGTCGGAGTTGACTTTTTATATTTAATATTATAAAACTATAAAACGTAAGCGTCGGTGGGAAAGAAAGCGAAAGATTATGGCAAAGGCAGAAGAGACTAAATCGACACTTAGCACTAAGCAGATTATTACTGACATTCTCGGAACTATTGAACGAGATCGTGAGCAAGAAATCGTATCTCGACGATTTGGTTTGTTTGACCGCAAAGAAACCCTAGAGCAAATCGGGGAACTACTTGGCATTACCCGAGAGCGCGTCCGACAACTCGAGAAAGCGGTCGTTATTCGCCTAAAGCTGCAGGCAGAGCAGGGGAATATCCCTCACGTTGACAACCTCGAGCAAAAAATCATTGATTATTTAGATAACTCCACAAAAGTTTCACCAGTTCGCATTGTTGCTGGTAATTTCGTAGAAAAAAACGACAAAATAGAGCAGGCCAGAATAGCCTTCATGGCTCAACTTTGCCCAAAGCTGATTGTGATTGATGAAAACGACAACTACAACAATGTAATCGCCATAAAAAAACTCCATGATGAAAAAGCAGTAAAGAGCCTGATTGACAAGGTTGTGAAAGCAGTCAAAGCTATCGGAAAGCCAACCGATATCAACACCATAGCTAAAGAAGCTGGTATCGAAGATGCTCGACACGCAGAAGGCCTCGCCCTCAGCTCTAAACAAATAGCAACACTCAATAATCGTTGGGGGCTAATTAAATGGCCGATGGTCAACCCAAAAAACATCCGTGACAAAATTTACGTTATCCTCTATGAGCACGGTAAACATATGCACTTTAATGAAATCGCCGACGCAATCAAGGAAAGCAGCTTCAAGCGCAAGGATGTTACGGTGCAGGCCATTCACAACGAACTCATTAAAGACAAGCGGTTTGTACTCGTTGGACGTGGTATCTACGCACTTAAAGAATGGGGTTATAAGAAGGGCACTGTTGCCGATATTATTGCCGAGGTACTCAAGAAAGCCGGAGAGCCACTCCACCGAGATGATATCGTTCGTGAAGTGCTCAAGAGTCGCTACGTCAAAGAAACCACCATCTTACTCAACCTCCAGGGCAAACCGCAATTCAAGCGCGTCGCCAAAGCCACCTACACCCTCGCTGAATGATTAGCAGCAGGGCACACTAAAACACTTCCTGTTATTATTGCCGCGCAGACAGACTCACCCCAACACCATTTATGTGGAGAAGATTAATGCACTCAATCTAGACTGTGCTGCCTACCTGTCTTTGTTATAAAAATTTCCATAAATAATATGAACAAAATACGAACATTGTAGAAAGGAATACTAGACAAATGATAGCTAAATCTATCTATAGTTATAACCAATTGCAATAACTAGTACTGGCTGCTGCATATGCAAAAGGTGAGAGATCTAAATAAATAGCAATCATAAAAGCACTGAACGTAAACAAAACGAAGATGCAAGAAAAATATTATAACAACCAGCCAGCAGAGCACTCCCCCCGAGTGCTAAGTGCAATGTCGCACAATATATCTTTTACGACTTACACATAGGCACTGTCCGTGATTAACTACTCATCTCGCTAGAGGGGACTTGTAGCCTATGCGTAGATTTTGGTCTTTTTGCGCTACTGCCTCGCGCTAATACTCTGATTAACTAGTAGTCTATTTGTTTACTTGGTCATCTATGCTGGTCTTTTGTTATAAAACTAACAATGAGTTTGACTTATCCACAGTTTTGTTGACTTTGCGCGTGAAAACTTTCCTAAATACAGCTACTCGCTTTAAAAATTTGCAATTCCCCCACTTTCCTGTTCTTTATATATATTTTTGACAATTCCCTATTTTTCTATTTTTATATAGTTTTTTAAAAGTAGCTGTCTGCTATGCATTGTGAACATTTTGCGAACATGGGTGGGCGAGAGCAGGAGACTATCGGTAATACGCACGACCAATCACCCGCACGTCAATGTATTCTCTTGGTGTTATGTCATCAGCTTTGAGTTGTTCTCTAGTAGCGAAAAACGCACCTGCTTGTAGCCGTACTTCCCCTGTTATATCGAACTTGCCACTATAATCATCGCCACTTATGCGTACATGTAGCTCATTTGCCACTGCTGGCAGTGTTTTTCTTTGTATAGTTAAATCCTTTGCCTGAAACTGGTGTCGCAATTGATTGATGAACTCCACAGTATCTAATGGTAGAACCTGATCACCAAGTTCGGCATCCATCGGAGCACTATCTTCGATTACAGCAACTGTGTCCGGTAAAACAACCTCGTCTGGAGCTTCTGCAAAAGCTATACCGTGGCGATCCAGAACTAAGCTTCTGTCATCCTCGACAATGATTATATGTGGCTCTCTAAGTACAATATGCAAAATAGGTGTCCGGTCAACCAACCCATAACGAATCTCTGCGCCAGCTATCTCAGGGTATGAGCTTACTATAGCGTCTATGACTTCAGTTGAACGTACGGTGAGCTTACTTTGATTTAGCCAACTACTAGAAAGCTCGTCCTTGAAGCTCTCTCGATAGCTCACCTCACGATTTATAGTAGCTTTTAGCTGATCGTCCATCTGACTGTTTGACTGCGTTACTACCCGAACCTGAGTAGATTGTGCATCAAGCCTAGAAATGTGGATAATGCTGCCCAGTATAACGAAGGCTGCAATTATCGATGGTAAGCTGCGCAACCATTTACTGCTATTTGCTTGACCCTGATTATAGGCTTGGTTGTCTCTTCTTGGAGATGGCGGCTTTTGATCATTGGTGGATGGCATGGTCCGGGATGATTCTCGCCGATATCTTGGCTGTCTACTCAGATTATTGTTCGATTTATTTTTTTGACGCATCAGATGACCTGTCGCTTGCTAATTGATAAATCTCATCTGACAATAGCTGTCCGGCGTTTCTCTGAGCTTCTTTATGCATATTCTTGGCAATTTGCTCTCGTCGCTGCTTGTCTTTAATCAATGTCGCTATGTGTGAACTGAGAAGCTGTGGGGACATTTCTATTTCTGCCTGGTCCAACACCACAGCAGCATCACGTTCTTGAAAATATGCAGCATTGAGCAACTGGTGTCCGCCAGGTAGGTGTGGACTTGGTATGACTATACAGGCTTTGGCCTGCATAGCAAATTCAGCTAAAGTGTTCGCTCCAGCTCTCATGACAATAATATCAGCAGCAGCACTGTATAAATGCATGTCTTTCAATAGCTCTATTCGCTGCAAGCGTGAGTAATCAGCATATTTACTAGGCTCCCCTGCTTTCCCCTTTCCAGTCTGATGAATGATGTACAAATTACTATACTTAGCAAATAGCTCTTTATATAATCTCTCAATGGCCTCGTTCACCGCTATAGCACCGGTGCTTCCGCCTGTTATCAGTAGTAAAGTTGCATCTTTTGGTATACCGATTTCCTGCTTTGCCTCAATAACACCTGCTTCGCTAACCGGCTGGTACTTTTGTGCAACTATTACCCCTACCTGTTTCACTTTATTCTTGGGGTATGAGTAATAATCTGCTGGCAAGGCTGTTGTGTGGAGCAGTGTAAGCCTGCTAACTAGTCGGTTTGCCAAGCCTGCTACTGCATCAGAGTCATGGGTAATTATCGGTAGTCTTCGAGCTCCAGCTGCTAAGCCAACCGGCACACCAACAAAACCTCCCTTTAGAAAGACAGCCTGTGGTCGATACTTTCTAAGCAAGCGCAACGACTGAAAAAACCCAACCACTACGAATACAGCGTCTCTTAAGTTGAGCAGGTTGGTTTTAATGTCAATGAATCGGCGTAGCCACGATTCATTGTGGTAACGACGAAACTTACCAGCATAAATAGATGTCACCTTATCAATATCAGTATTGCCATCAAGCATCGATCGAAGCTTATTGCCACGTTCACCGACATAAATTATGCGAACACTTGGATTACGTTGCTTGAGTTCACGTGCGACGGATAGGATAGGCGTAATGTGGCCGCCCGTTCCTCCGCCGCTTAACAGGATTGTCACGCAGAATTCCTTTCTTGTTGGACTGTCTTGCTGCTTTGTTAGGTTGCTTAGCTTGAATCACTGAGAAAGTGCTATAACGAGATATATTAAATACCAAAGCAACCGCAGCTGTAACAAAGATTATACTGGTACCGCCATAACTAATAAATGGCAGCGTAATACCTTTTAATGGGAATAACCCGACCATTGCCATGATATTTATAAATGCCTGGATGCTTAACCAAGTAAGTACTCCAACAACAATCAATTGACTATACATCGAAGGCGTCCGCTCAATAATTCGATGTAGCCGCGTAAACAGTGCCACTAATAGAGCTATCACCACTACTACTCCTACAAAACCAAACATCTCAGCATATACCGCAAAAATTGAATCATTAGCAGCTTCTGGCAAATATCCATAGGCTTGGGCGCTACGGTCGATACCTTTGCCGAATAAACCGCCTGAGCCTATGGCTATCAGTGCTTGACATGCCTGATAACCCTCTGCCAAACAATCAGCCTGTGGATTTAAGAAGGTCGCTACTCGCTCCTGGCGATAAGGGCTAGTAAAGATTAAGAGTGATCCGGCAAAAAGAATCGCGGCAGCCCCAATAAACAATAAGCGCCACGAAACACCAGCGACAAACAGCATTACTGCAATAATACCCGCGACCACTCCCATTGACCCAAGATCACTCTGCAAGACAGCGACAATAAATCCAGATGTTGCTAACACTATAGCCAGCGGCTTAAGTGTGCGCTGAAAATCATTGATTGTGCCTTCCCGGTGTCGCTGACTCAAAAAGCCTGCCAGCCATATCACAAGTGTGAACTTGAGTAGTTCTACTGACTGAAAAGAAAGTCCTCCGACCTGCACCCAGCGAGCAGCGTTTGCTTCTCCGCTACCAGTGAACTGCGTCGCCAATAGTGCGATTACAGTTATTGCTATAAGTACTTTGATGCTACGCCACCAAATTTCTAGCGGAAGCCTTGCGACCACAAAAAACGTCACAATCGCTAACACTATGGCGAGCATCTGACGACGAACAAAGTGTGATTCACTAAGCTCTGACTGGGCTGCTAAGCCAGGGCTAATCGCATAAACAATCACCATACCAATAACTAGCAACAATAAGCAAATGATGATAAGTGAGTAGTCGGGTCGGTGGCGACGATGCTGCGTTTCACCACTTAGCAAGGGTGATGTTCGTCTTGGTCGATGGTGATTTTTTTTAGTCATTTTGTTTTTTTATTTTTCTAAATTTTTGTTTACATCACTAGTCCGCTCAATAAATATGCAATCAAGCCAACTACTGCTGCTACTTGACCAAGTATCCAAAACCGCATGGTTACTTTTGTTTCTGGCCAGCCAATCGCCTCAAAATGATGGTGTATCGGCGAGGACAAGAATACTTTCTTGCCATTTCGAAGCTTCTTCGACAGCCGATTGACAATAACGGACCCCGTTTCTGCAACAAATACAATACCTATTATCGGCAACACCCAAACAGTATCTGTTTGCATGGCAATCACGCCTAGGGCTGCGCCAAGAGAGAACGAACCTACGTCACCCATAAAAAACCGTGCTGGATAAATATTAAACCAAGTATAGCTCAGCAATGCCCCAACGATACTCAAGCAAAAACCAGCTAAAGCAAACTGTCCCTGAATCAAACAAATTACCGTATATGCTGAAAAGGAAGATACCAATAGTCCACCGGCTAAACCATCGAGCCCATCGGTAATATTGACGGCATTCGCAGTAGCAATTACTACCAACCAAAACAATAAGATTATGCCTGCACCAATCACCCACTCACCTGCAAAAGGTAAATTAATGCTTACGACATCGAGCCGAGCAAAGAACCACCAACCACCAACCAATGCCACTGCACTATGTAGCAAAAATTTAATTTTTGCTCGCATGCCAGCAATCAATGACTTTTTACCACGAATGTTAATCCAGTCATCAATAAACCCAATTGCGCCAGATCCAACCATCGCAGCAAGCGGTAGCCAGGTCTGTCCTCTGTCAAGATTAAGTAGAATAGTCACAATAAAAACACTTGTAACAAAGATAACGCCTGCCATAGTTGGAATGTTGCGCTTGTGTTTTTCAGCATGAAGTTTTTTATAAACGCTTGCCTCTCCGCCTGACCAAGAGTCAGTTCTTTGGCGCTTCCACCACTCCCACTTAAAAGCAATGGTGGTATAAATTGGCGTAAGCAACATACTCACAACGAAACTTAAAAAACCCAACAACAACACCTGGAGAACGATGTTGGTTTCAGCGACGATTTCAATTGTTTCTATCATGTAAGTAGTCCCTTATTATACCCTAGTTTACTCTTGGCTGCATCCCATAAGAATCAAGGAGCGTGGTAGCAATATCGACAAATATTGGGCCAGCTGCGGTTGACCCAGCATAGCCACCTATTCGTGGCTCATCGACTCGGACGATAATCACATATGTGCTGCTTTCACCTGACACATAGCCAAAGAATGTCCCGTTAAACCGATCCTCGTAATAGCCACCCTCCGGATTCGGTATTTGAGCAGTACCGGTCTTTCCGCCGATAGAAAAGCCGCTACGCAGGCCACTGAGCCCATAGGTGCGATAATTTTGTGAAAATGCGCCCTCCATTAAGTGTCGGACATCAGCACTTACTGACGGCGACACGACAGCTTCTCTGACTACGATTGGCTCTACTCCCTGCATCTCACCAGCCATGTCTGATTGAGCGGCTACCAGTCGTGGCTGATAGTAGGTTCCTCGGTTTATCACTGCTGCCAATGCTGCAGCTGCATGCAGTGGCGTGGTCGTCATTCCTTGGCCAAAAGCAGTATTCGCAAACTGAATATTCAGACCAAAGCCATCCAGCGGGTCAGGTATATTGCCACCCACCTGATAGCCCTGTTCAATTCCGGTCGGACGGTCAAAGAAATAACGCTCAGTCATATAATGGTGCCAGGTTGTGCGAGCAGTTTCATTGATATCACCGCCACCAAGCTGTTTTAGCAACCATGTTGCACCAGTATTGAGAGACAATCGTAAAATGTCTTCCATGTTACGTTCACCAACACCACTCGACTCTTCGACATTTCGAACCGTTGCTCCATCAATAGTAAACTGGTCTGGATCAAAATACGTAGTGTTACGACTGACCACCCCTTCATTTAGGGCTGCAGCCATAGTCAATGGCTTCATTATCGAACCAATCTCAAGTGGTGATGTCACTAAACTATTGGCGAACACACCACTATCGTCAATCGAGACATCATAAAATCGACTAGGGTCGAAGGTTGGATAATTAGCCATTGCTTTAATTGCGCCACTATCAGCATCAAAGATCAATGCGCCGCCAGATTCAGAGCGAGCACGCTCTAAGCCGTCTTCCAGCGCATCTTCAAGCTGTTTTTGCAAGCTAACATCAATCGTCAAGCGAGTTCGCTTGCCCTCTTGTGGTTCAATTAAAGTGTTTTCTGGATTAGCTGCGAGTGGTATACCACGAGCATCAGTAATCGCCCGCAATTGACCGGGTGCTCCAACCAATTGATCATTCAGTGCCTGCTCTATGCCATAGACACCCTCACCATCATCGTTGACAAAGCCAAGCAAGTGAGCGGCTAGCATTCCGTGTGGATATGAACGCTTTGGCTCCTCTTGTACACCAACTCCAGGCAACTCTAGGGCTTCAACTTTTTCAATCACGGTTTTTGTAATATTTTTCTGCACTACTTGATAACGATTGTCGGCAGCCATCTTCCCCTCAACTTCGGCTCGATCAAGCGATCCAAGGACACCAATTAGTGCCTCAGCACTCCCTGGAACATCTTCGATATGTAGTGGATCAACAAAAACAAGGTAACGAGATTCATTGAGTACTAACGGCACGACCGCATCGCCGTTAAACGCTTCGATAACTCCTCGTGAAGCTGGTATCTCATATTCTCGCATCTGTCCAACATAAGCAGCTGTTTTATAATAATCGTGTTGAATCACCTGCAAATAAAACACACGCACCAGCACTATGGCTGACAATAGCAAGATAAGCACATACCATATACGAGTACGTGCTAATACATTTGGTGTTTTTTCTGTTTGTTGCATGTTAGGCCTCGCTTATATTGTACCTCTTTCGCACTACTAATTAGTACTCAGGTAATTGACTACTGGACGACACCTTGAGGCTGGACTGGAACTAGTCCCTGCGCTACACCACTATTCTTTACCCTATCTACCGACTGCAGACGTGCAGCGTTTAGCTCTAGCTCAGCATATTCGGTTTCTAGAGAGGTGTGTCGAGATTGCAGATCGTTAATCTCAAAACCGTATGCATTGGTTTTTGTCACCTGGGAAAGATACAAAAGACCAAGCAAACAAGTAAGCACTACTAGTAGAATAGTGTTACTTACTGGTCCGATGCGCTTTACTTCAGTGCGATATGGAGTAACGTTCTTATTTCTCCCCATTGCACGTGAACGGCCTATTGCGAGTGAACTAGAATATGTCATGATGTTTTGGTTTTTATCTTTTTGGTGGTGATCGGCGCTAAAAAGGAAACGTAAAAAGCGCCGATTCACCTAAGAGTTTTTGTGTGCTTACATTACGCGAACGCGTACTTTGTAAGCTCGGGAGAGGTTTTTGACCTGAATTGGCATCCTCGCCCCCTTTCTGGAAGACCCCCTTTATTGGTCTTCTAATTTTTTGGTGTTTATTTTCGCTGCGGCTCGGAGCTTAGCGCTTCGGGCTCGCGGATTAAAAACTAATTCTTCTTGACGAGCGGTCACTGGCTTTTTAGTGAGCAGCTTCAGTTGTGCGTCGTAGCGTTTGCCACTTCGCTCGGCAAAAGCTTGTTTGACAATTCGATCCTCTAAGCTGTGAAAGCTAATGATCGCTAGCCTTCCACCAGGTTGGAGCATGTCCAACCATATTGGTAGTGCCGTTTTTAGCAAGCCAACTTCATCATTGACTGCTATGCGTAATGCCTGAAACGTTCTGGTCGCCGGATGTTTTTTACCTCTTCCCCAAACTGACGTTGCAATTGCTGCAAGTTGCTTGGTAGAAGTAATTGGTCGCCGTTCGATTATGCGTTTAGCAATTCTCACTGCTTTTGGCTCTTCGCCATAGTCACGCAGTAGCTTAATTAATTCTGCTTCGCCGTACGAATTAAGAATGTCTGCTGCTGTGAGAGTTTGACGTTGATCCATGCGCATATCAAGCGGTTCATCGACTTGAACGCTAAAACCACGACTCGCTTTGTCAAGGTGCGGTGACGATACACCTAAATCGGCTAATATACAATCAAAGCGTTTTCCTTCTTCGTTTAACTGCTTCGCCGCAGTCAGGAAGTCGGTATGCAGTAGTTGTACTGCATTGTCACATTTCGCCTTTAGATACTCTATCGCTTCAGCATCTCGATCGACCAATACGGTCTTTTCTGGAGACTGAGTGCGAGCAAGTACCTGGCTTGCATGTCCAGCGTAACCTGCTGTCACATCAAGGTAGCTATTACCTTTTTGTGGAGCGAGATACGTCAGAACTTCTTCTAAAAGTACTGGCTGGTGCCGATTTGTATTTTTTTGTTTGTTTTGGTGCATTTGTTTTTGTTTTTGCAAAGTCACCTATCTAGCAGTCAACTTTTTGTTTTTTATGATGTTTTTGTTTTTGTGTGAAAGGCTCAAGGAAGGCCGTATGAGCGGGTAGTTACTTTTGTAAGATTTTAAAAATCTTCGAATACCCTACTTCCTGTCCTTGCTCCGATCTAAGTTTTGAGAGACTTATGTGTGAGGTGGAGTTTTGGGAGGTGTTTTTAGTGTAAAGATCAAAGGTTTTTCGTGTGGTTACCTTCGTCCACATGTTGACTGCCAGATAGCTGACTTCGAGTCGTTATCTATCTGTTATTTTGTATTTGTTAAAGAACGTCTAACAACTCATCGGGTATAAGAAAACTACGCTGCTACCAGTCGCCAATACCGGCCGACTCTAATCGCAACGAGTGACTTATCAATACCTGCATAATCAAGCAAATGCTGTTCGATGGCTACCCTGCCCTGCTTCCCGTCTAGGGAGCCTTCGGTTTTGCCTGTTCGAAACTGCACATTTAGGTCGGCGATACGCTCATCAAGGATGTCTCCTTGAAGCTTCTTTTCGACCTGCTCATCCCATACTGCTTTGGGGTATAGATGCAGATATTTCTGGAATCCACGAGTCACTACTACTCCTGATGCGAACTCGTCTCGAAGCTCTACCGGTATGGTTAACCGACGCTTGTCGTCAAGCTTGCGTTCGAAATAATCTATCGTGGCCATAATATTGATAGGTTGTTTAAATTGCAGTGGTTTTTATTTTTTGTCGTGATATTGGTAGGCTGTTTTGGCTTACCCACGATTACCCACTGACACTAGCATACTACCCACACATACCCACATGCAAGCCTTTTTTGTCTTTTCTACCTATAAAGCCAATGACTTATCCACAAGCTACCAAGTAATCCACAGGCTAACACAACATATAGCGGTAGGCTGTGGATTCCTACGCTATATGCTATTTATCTTCGTCTTGATCTAATGGAGGAAGCTCAACTACATCGCCAGGCATCAGAAATCCATTTTCACCGATCTGCTCCGTGATACCGTTCACCAAGGGCCTGACGTCGGCGTCTTCCCCTAAGTAGTTGCGAGCAATTGTCCATGGTGTATCTCCGGCTTGCACAACGTATGGCTTGTTGTCTTCATTTCCTAGTTCTATTGGACTGCTCTCTAGTTCATGAAGGTGGCTGATAGATGATTCACCGGCTTTATATACACCAAATAGTGCCACTGCAGCCATTGTTCCCGCAACAGTTCTTCGGATTCCGTATCTTGATCGCTTCTGTTCAGGTCGTTCATTCATTCAAATATATTAACATAAACTTCTTAGATAGTCAATTTAAAGTTCTGCGTGTGTACTAGATAATTTCTGCCAGTGTTGTAGCTATCGCATCACCATCGTGTCGGATATAGGATCGCTTAACTCGAGTATCGTTTGCCTGGGTAGCAATATCGCTGGTTTGCAGAAAGTCTCCACCGACTACACTATGCTTAGAGTCTATGAGTTCTGGCTCATCAACTATCACTGGATATTCCTCATCCAATGCGTATTGTTTCATCAAATCGCGGGTAGGTTCAGTCGTGTTATATAAGATAGTGTCGATAGTCCGACCACCCATAAACCGCTCTAGCTCACTCGCATAATCAAGCACTGAGAAGTCCTTGGTGTGATTTGGCTTATTTACCAAATTCGCTACATATATAATCTGAGCCTTACTCTGCGCGATGACGTCCGCTACACTATCAACTAACAGTGACGGTATCAATGATTGATACAAGTTACCTGGAGCAATTATTATTGCATTAGCTTCAATTAAGGCATTTTTAGCCTGCCTGGTTATCCGAGCTGGTGGCTCAATCCATAAACTAGGATTTGCACCTTTTGGAATAATCACATCATCGACAGCTGACTCTCCGCAAGTAACTTGACCTTCTACTTCTAGGCATAAACGACAATCATCAATTGTAAGCGGTATAACTTTGCCGCTAATCTGTAGAATATTAGCCGCCATATCAACCGCACTAATAAAGTCATCATTCATTCGCTCTGTTGCGCTTAAGAGCAGGTTTCCAAAAGAGTGCCCCGCCAAAGAACCTTCAGCAAAGCGAAAGTTAAACAATTTTCGTACATCTTCTGGAGCATCACTCAGCGCTACTAGACACTGACGAACATCACCGGGTGGCAAAACGCCAAGCTCATCCCTGAGCACTCCGCTTGAGCCGCCGTCATCAACCATGTTTACGGTTGCAGTAATGTTCTTGAAATATTTTTTCAAGCCAGAGAGCACGCTAAAGCTACCGGTGCCACCACCGATTACCACAATGTTTTTTGTAGATATGCTTTTCGCCATAGCGCTATTGCACAATAACAATAAGCTCCCTATTGCTTGCAAGCAAAATATAAATACTTTAGAAAATAACGTTAATATATACTACTTAGGATATATTTTTTATTCGCTCAGCAAACCATTTAGCACTTGGGCGCACCCGTCGCTTCATGCCATTTTTCCGATCGACTTCAATGAGTCCAAACTTTGGCCACCAACCATATTTCCACTCAAAATTATCGAGCAAACTCCAGTGCAGATAACCGTGAACTTCTACGCCCTGACTTAAAGCTCGCTCCATTGCAACAATTGTTTCCTCTATCCACCATTGGCGATACTGATCATCAGCATCCGCGACACCATTTTCGGTAACGATAATTGGCTTTTTGTAGTGAGACCAAACTCGCAGCAATAACGGGTACAAACCCTCCGGCTCCATGTACCAGCCAAGATCATTGACTGGCACGCTCGGATTTTCGCGGCGCACCATTCCTTTGTAGTAATCAGTAAAATAATAATTAATGCCAACAAAGTCCTGGTAGTGTTTTACACGATTCAAGAACCACCAATTCCAAAAATAACGCATCCATTTGGTCGAAAACCTGTCAAGTAAGCTGTGCGGATGCTTAGCCTGGATATTCGCAAGCTGCGCGGCCAACCCAATCTGCAGGCTCGGCTTAGCGCTTTTTAATATCTTATATGCTCGTCGATGTGCTCGAGTTAAGCTCCAGTACACTTTCAAGAAAGTAAATCTGGTCTTTTTTTCTGGTGGCCACTCACCAGTAAGATAGCTAAAGGATGCGTAAACATTCGGTTCATTGAGGGTTATCACATACGTAACATCCTCCAGCAGCTCGTCGGCAACTTTTTGCACAAATCTATCAAAGAATGCTATATTTTCTGCTTTTTCAAAACCGCCTTTCTCGACAAACCACTGTGGTTGTGTCCAATGCCACAAATTCATAAACGGCTCAATTCCCCGTTTACGCAGCTCTTTAATATAGTTTTTATAGTGGTTGAATGCAGCGCTGTCCCACCTGCCCTCTTCTGGCTCAAGTCGTGACCATTCTACACCAAAACGAAATGAGTTTAAGTTAAGGCCTTTTAATAAGTCAAAATCCTCTTTATACCTAGTATAGTGCTCGACACCCCGGCCTGAGATGTAATTATCTGGCACCTCAGCTTGATCTTTGATTTCACGCCAATTATGTAGCCAGCCGATACGATGATGGGCGGTTTGTGCCAGCTCTTTGGCATTTGCCAACTCCCAGGCAGACCACTGATTCTTGTTGCCACCTTCTACCTGATGGCCTGCTGTGCTCGCTCCCCAAAAAAAGTTTTCAGGAAATATATCTAAGTTTTTGTCTTCTTTCATCCAGTAGACAGTATAACAAAGCTAGCTTTTTTTGGATTGGCTTTTTGCACTATGGCCTTGCCTCTTGCCGGACTTTTTCTTGCGACGATCACGATACGCCAGCTTATCCCGTTTGCTATCGAGCGATACGATATAGCTATCAAAGGCATTAAAAAGTCCTGAGTAATATTGATTCGGTGTGAGGATATTTTGTAACTTATTGTTTTTTTCAAGGTGCTCGATAAGCGTATAAAAGTCACCGTCACCAGACACGATTACTGCCCGAGAATAGTTTGGCCATTCCTTCATAGCAAACAACACTAAATCAGCGTCAATGTTACCCTTTATGTGCTTTTCGTCTTCTGATTTTTTACCGTTTTGAGGTTGTTTTTGACCTGAGGCGTCTACCTCCATTTCCGGATGTGGTCGGGTCATGTCATAAGTGGGCTTAAGCACTACTTTATACCCTGCCTCATGCATTTGCTCATATAGGTCTTCGTACTCTGGCATATAGCCGATAAACATGAATGCCTCTTTGACACCGTACGTTTCTTTTAGGAACAGACGAAACTTCTTCCAGTCCATCTTCCAGCCGAGACGCTGTATCCCGAGGTTTAGATTCTGGCTATCGATAAAGGCGTATGTTGGTAATGTATTCTGCTTCTTTTTCCGAGGAAGCGTTAATTTTGGCATACCGATATCATACCACTACCTAGTAAATAGGCCGAAAAGTTGCAAAAATCATCTCCTCCAACATATATCAGTGATTAAAATCACATTGACAAAGCCAAAACACAAGCGTATTACATATAGGCATAGTACGCTTTACATTAAATAAACATAAAAGGCACTATGAAACAACGACACCCAAACAAGGCTAGCAAAACAAAGGTCTGCCACATGAAAGCAACTAACAATAAGCTGCGAAGGCCCTGCTCAAACGAGCAGGTTTTTTAATTATGGCGCCACCACGAGACCCCGAAAGACTAATAGTTTTTGAACCAGATGGTTCTTATGGCCAGCCTTCACATGTCACGATAGTCGAACCAAACGAAGGGTCTCTACCGCTTCAACCCGAAGAGTTAATTCAACCAAGCGTTTCATATATAGAAGCTAAAAACGACCAGGAGCAGAAGCAAAAATACGAGGGTCCACTTACGCTCGAGAGCATACTAAATGAGTACTCTTCGATTGTGCCAGGAAAAATTACTGATCAATTATTCGAATCCCCCTTGGATTCGGCTGAATTCGAAACAGCCCGGCTGCAAGCAAAATCCGAAATTACCCAAAAATTATTATGGCGTATGGGTATGCCAAGTGAACTAGAAGGCTTTCTAGATATTGACAAACCAGAAACCCGGAAATTGCTAGACGAGGAATATGCGCAAGTACTGAACTCTACCAGTAGAAATAACAGAACAACCATTAGAGACAATAGTCCTAATAGCTTTTATAACAGGTGGCATAAAATTCGCGGCCACATAATACAACAATCTAGTGGCGATAAAGATATTAAACAAAGGCTAGAAGACAAGATGTATGTTTGGCGAGAAGACCTAAAAGTTAGAATTAAAATGACCGAGGAGGGTGCCCGTCCCTTGTCTCGAGCCGAACAAGAACGACAGGGTCACCTTGACGCATTACTAACCGATCAGAACCCTTCTCCTGATCTCATACGAAGAATCGGTGGCACGTTACTGCATGAAAACCAAGAAGGTCGATCTTCATTTTTCAATAAAATAAACGGCTTGACTTCGACTAACCCAAACCGACAACGTATCATATCTCAGCTGCAAGCATATGTTGCAAAAGAGTTTCTGCCCGAAACAGAATTAATTGAAACTTAGCTTACGGCATCTTCGCCAAAGTGTTTTTTTAGTCGGGCGCGAATTGAGCCGGCGTGACGGCCAAATTTTTCGGTTAACGCATCGATATCAACACTGGAGTCTTGGCTAAATAATTCGACCAATTTCTCGTCATCTTCCTGCTTCCATGGTCGAAACGCATTTGGATACTGCTCGCGCATTTTGGCGACCTTTTGTTGCCATGGCCCGGATGTTGATTTTTTCTTGTTCTGGGTAGCTTTTCGAACCCTTCCCTTCTCTCGCAAATGCTCAAGCCGCTTGGCATCTTGGATAGATTTTTTGCGCAACTGCTCATCAATTGCTAGTGCTTCCGGGCTGATTTTTAGCGCCATTTTGTTGATTCCTGTCAGGCTCAATGACTCAAGATTTCGCACCCGTGACAACGCCACGTAACCCATCCCCTCGACAAATGCCCGACGTAAATCCACTCGCGCAGCATCGAGTGTCATCCCTTGGCTTTTATGCACTGTAATCGCCCAAGCTAGTCGCAATGGCACCTGCGTCAGGCCAGCTCGTTTCCGGTTACCATCACGTAGCTCCCATTCTTCTGGCTCCACGATTACCCGCCGTCTGTTTTTTAGCTCTACGACTGGGTAGCCAGATGATTTATCAAAATCGACAACCGTACCAAGCGACCCATTAACGTAACGTTTCTCAAGATTATTCTTCAGGCACATCACTAACGCACCCTCTTTTAGGACGAGCTCTTCTGGCGCAAGGCACGATCGCTTGAGCGAATCAACGTATTGCCGGCCACCAGTGGTCTCCATCGCAAAAATATGTACTGGCGCATCAACTTCGGCAAGTTTTTGGTTGTTTATTTCATCAACATCGACATTTCGCACGTGCAACTCAGTTATCGAACCGGACAATTCACTCACCTGCCGCTCTAATAACTGCTCAGCATGATGACGGCGGACGGAATCAGTGCGCATTGCCTGTAATATCTCCAGGTACGCCTCATCATCTTGACGGAACTGCTCATTGAGATAACACACCACTGGATCAAGCTCTTGCCAACACTCTGCCGTTACCACAAAAGAGCTTGGCGCTTGATCTTGGCGACTAATTGGTGGCAGCTGAAAGAAATCACCACACAACACCACCTGGATACCACCAAATGGCTCGTTAGACTCTCGCACCGTTTGCGCAACACGGTCGACCATATCCAGCCGATAATCATGCAGCATCGATATCTCGTCAATTATCAAAACATCAGTTTTCTTGATAGTTTCCTGTCGCGTTTTTGACAAAAACTTAGCAAAATCATCCGGTAATTCATCGGCAATACCAATGCCACTCCAAGAATGAATCGTATTACCGCCTAAATGTGAAGCTGCCAAGCCAGTTGTCGCCGTCACTGACACTGTCTTGCCTGCCCGTTTCGACTCGTTAATAAATGTCCTAAGCGCATGCGTTTTACCAGAGCCGGCTGGCCCCGTTAACAGTACGTGCTGCCCGTCATGCAGTATCTCAATCGCTAAGTCTTGATCCATCATCACCCATTGTACAGTTGATATATTTTAAACAAAAACCGCTAAGTGTATACTGATCATCGTTTAAGTAAGGTTGTGGCCTGATTTGTGCAGTAGTTGAATTATAATTATAATATGATATAGTTTTCGTGTGATTTTTCCAGAAAGAGACAATATACACCTCGCTGAGATCGTCGATCATATCGCCGCTCCAGTACCTGCTATTGAGATAGGTGAGGCGCAAGTGCTTGAATCAGTAACTTATGCTGACCAGCTATACAGTCAAGCAAAAGAACGACTTTCATTAATTATTCGAGATATTAGCCTAGGCTACTTTCCGTCTTCTTCAGCAGTCATCGAAATATTTGCCGGGAAGTTTGCCGAGCAGAAAGAGCCAAATTCGCCTCGGCGTGCCCAATCAATTCGAGACATCTATGCATTCGGGGGACATTTAGCTCTCGCAAAAACCATGTTCTTATACCCAAGGCACCATTGGGGGGAACATCACCCCGACACTGTTACAAGCTTTGCTAATCTATTAGAGTTTGATCAAATGCCTGCAGAAGAAATCTACTATGATGATTTTGAATCAGCTATTCTAGATGATTTAGCAGAGCGCATGACACTAGAAGTCGATAATCCAAGATACCACTACGAAGCTATACATATTGGCTACCATAATGCCGAATCTCTTGGGTATTTATCTGCCAAAAAATTGATAAAGCTTTAGTAAGCTATGATAGAAAAAGCTATAAACTGACAATCATCCAATTATGGTTGCAATGTGCCACCGAAAACCTGCCATGCAAGCAACGTCTTGGCAACAAAACTCAAGATGATGTATGACTTCTCGCCATAGAGATAGTCCTTCCATTTTCCAATCTTTTTGTACTGCAAGACCATATTTACCGCAAATGCGTTAAAGAAGATAAATATCGATACATATATCCAATACACGAACGCTGGTATCGCATCAGCGCCACTCTCAGCAGCCGTTCCTATGAAATATATTCCAACGATAAGCCACGGGACAATTCCTGCTAGGCAACCTAAATTAAAGCTCAACCAATTGGTTTTTTTAGTAGTTTGATTGTGTACTTCCATCACTAAACCGAGCAAATTCATAATCGCAGTAAAGAAGAAGATAGAAAGTAGTAATGACAACTCGTAAACGCCAGCCAGCATGGCAATTGCCACCATCATAATAGATGCTGAAGCTGAATACTCCCACCATCTAAACTTATTGAACCCCTGCATTAGATCGCTCACGTACTTCTTACGGAATACAAACGCTATCAAAAAGTGAAACAGCGCCGACAAGAAGAAAAAGCCAGCCACAAGATAGGCTAGTTTTAGATCAAACAATGCAGTTGAAGACTGCTGGAGCGACTGAGTCGCTTCATCAAAAACGAGAAAACGAGTCGTCACCGGCAGAGCGAAGCTACTGCTAATCAGAAGAATTAGAAGCCCTTGCACTGCATGAAAGCCGGATGCGATGATATTTAGCTTAACGAGATTCTCAAGCTTTTTTTTCTTTTTAAGCATATGTCTCCTTTTTTGGTTGTTTGTATTTTTAAGCATAGCATAACAGCATCTATCACTAAATACTGAGCATAGAAGATAAATTGTATATTCTACCGGCTAAAAATACGTCGTAACCAAGACAAGCGCATAACTTTTAGTAGGATGCCGCCTTCGTCGTCGTGACGAATAACAAGTTGCAGCTTATCGCCTGGCTTGATGCCATGATAGCGAGCTTCGCGCGCTGGAATAGTTACTCCAATGCTGGAGCCTACCTTGATAACTTTTTGAACTGACTTTGATTCCATATTATTTATTATAACATTATTATTATTATAATATTATTTTATTTTCATTGATTAATACATCATAGCCTTTAGTTATTTCACCTGAACGATCTACGCCGATTTTGTCGAGTAGTTGCCAAAGTTTTTCGTATGACTCCGTGTAGTCAGCGTCATCGTCAACCATGAGTTCTGCTTCTATAAAAAAGCCGAGTCTGGCTACCTCATCGATGCAAATTTCAATATCTTGTACTTATCCCTTTTGCCGAGTTTTATCGATTTCACTATGTCGCTTAAAACCGATTAGCTCGAGTACCTTTTCTAACTCTTCTGGATTTGTTATTTTAGTTTCGTGTTCTATGTTATCTAGCTCACCAGTCACCGCGCGCTTCAACGTAAAAGTATAGTTTTGTCCTTCTTTTCTAATTCTTAGCCAATTATTTTTGCTTTGGTCTGGATCACCGTCAACTTGAGCAAAAACAATATCTTGCTGACGTACTGGCTCACCTAGAGCAATCGAGTATTTCTGAAGTTTTCGTAGAAGCGCATCTTTGCTCGCCACTTTTGCTTTGATTTCTAGTTCTCTCATAGTAGTAGTTATAGTTTAACATCTTGTAAATCAACGTTCCGCTAAATCAATGGTAGTATATAGATATTATGGACGATAACGACGAAGGCAAGAAACAAAACGTAAGCCCCGAAGACGAACTATACGGACAGTCACTAGACATGCCTGACGATGAATATACACCTCCTTCCCCACACAAAAATAAAAAACCGCTACCAAAATTTGCTTTTGTAGCCTTGGCTTCACTGTTTGTCGTTGGCCTCGGTGGAGCAGCTGCTTGGTTTTTTATAAGTGGTAGTGATGAATCCGACAAACCGTCCGATACAGATGCTCAGCAAACTCAAGATATCACACAAGAAGCAGGCCCAGTAGCGGATGGGTCCGACGTGACTACTGATTTTGAAATAGCAACTCAGCGAACCACTAGCCCGCGGATGGATATCGCCTACCCAAACACTTGGACGCTCGTCGATGAAGGGGAGGACGTCAGTATCATATCTCCCCGTTTTAGCTTTACTACATTAGCTGGCGAAGAAATAGCTAATGGTTATTTTAAGCTCTACTTTCGTCAAGGCGCACGAGACGTAGATAGTAGTTACATCGGCCGTGGCGTCGCCGCCCTGCCCTCACAACCACTCAAGTACAGTAACCCTTCTATCGGCCAACGCGAAGAAACATTCTTGCAATTCTTTGGTCTAGACACCAGCAACAATCTATCCTTCATGATGATTGCCGGCAACTTTCAGCTGATAACTGGCGATATACTCGGGCCAGACTTTGGCCGAGATGGTGATTCTTATATCATTGCTGGTGGCTATAGCTCTGATGAGCTAGAAGACGACTTACAGATGCACTCAGTCAATACACAATACTTCCAATCAACCAATGCCTATAAGCAAGCTGTCGATATCATTAAGTCGCTCGGCTTACTATAATTATTCACATAGCCTAAAATAAACTTCAGCTCAACTAAAATCTTGTTATTAAGCCGATTCTTAATCCTAATAATACTGCTTGTTTTCCTATTTTATATTCAGCTGATCTTACGTATCGCCGAAAAGGATAGCCATTGGCTGCATTAGGAGAGTTGAGGCAGACTGAGGCCTTTCGTATACCTGATGCCAAAAAAGAAATTACGTCAGTCCCACCGTCGCCTACTGCAAACGTTTTCTCAGGAGATACATCAAGTGAATGCATGGCTCGACGAACCATAATAGGCGTTGGCTTATGCTCAAATACACTGCTTGGTCTAAACACTCGTTCTTCAGGAACTGATAAGTCTTCTGCTATCGAATAAACGAAATCGGTGTTGTTATTGTTTGTAACGAGTATAAGCTGTAAATCATTTTGCTCAATAGTATCGGCAAAATGTTTTGCTTGTGGGCTCAATTCACCCGCATGACTATTGGTCAAGGTAGCATCGATATCGGATACAACGAGCTTAACTCCTGCTGCTTTGTGTTCAGCTAATAATTCACTACTCGGCAAGCCATATTGGATCGCAATATCAAGCTCTATTGTTTTGAATCGGTATCCAGGTTGTTCCATGAGATAAAAAAAATGTATTTACTGCTTAGCCTTTATCTATTTTTATGGTTTTGCTTAAAATCTAAGTAAAGCAATCCACCCGTCGGAATCACCCAAAAAAACAATCCCATCAAAAAGAAAATCATAAAACCTGCGCCCCCATCCCATGCAGAAAAACTCAGCAACGCATACAAGGTCACTAGAGCACCTGCTGCGAGCCAAGAAGCCAGACCAATGCGTTTAGCGCGCACCGATGATCGTTTGCGCAGCACATCGAACATGTAGATAAAAATTACTAACCCTAATAGTGTAACGACAAATGAATACATCCAGTATTAATTTACCACGATATACTATATTTTCTACAATTTAACTGAGGCGATAAACGACTCAATACTAGCACTGCCATCGATAACTGACCACTGATGCAGCTTATTGCTGAACGACACTTGCAAAAATCGCTAACTGAAGAAAAGATCGAATAGCGCAGTCAAGTAGACGCACTCGCGCTTGAATTTGGTGATGGCCTTGATGAGCTGTCAGATACGTTCCGAAAAATACTCGATGACAAGGAACAATAAATACTACGACTGGCAAAAGTACGCTGCTCTGCAAGAGCGAAACTCTTCCTATTTACTACCTGCCTTGGGCAGGTTGTTTATTTAAGTTTTTCTGATAACTCAGAAATCTTAACGCGAACTTGCTCTGTGGTATCTCTATCGCGAACTGTAACAGAATCATCCTCAAGCGAATCAAAATCAACCACGACACAATACGGAGTACCAATCTCGTCTTGGCGACGATATCTCTTGCCAATGTTGCCGTTGTCGTCCCACATGACATTACTAAATTCTTTTTTTACTAGGTCGTAAACTTCACGAGCCTTCTTAACTAGCTCTGGCTTGTTCTTCAGTAATGGACTGACAGCGACCCTCACTGGCGCAAGATGCTGCGGCAGCTTCAAGAAAATACGCTTTTCACCGTTCACTTCATCTTGGTTATATGCGCTCACAAGCACTGCCATAACTGCACGCTCGACACCAAAGCTTGGCTCGATTACATGCGGAACGAAGCGCTCACCCCCGCCCTTAGTGATATATTCCATGTTCTTACCCGACTCGCGCTCGATGTTCTTTAGGTCAAAATCAGTTCGATACGCAAGACCAAGCAACTCGTCACGCTTATGCGGATAATCAAACATGAAGTCGATAGTGCGTTCGCTGTAGTGTGCCCGATCTTCCGCTGGAACTTCGTGTTCGTGAACGCTTTCTTCCGGAAGCCCGAGCTCGCTGAGAAAAGCCTTTATGTCGACAACCCATTTTTCAAACTCTTTTCTCCAGTCATCCTTATGTATAAAATATTCGATTTCCATTTGCTCGAACTCACGACTGCGAAAAACGAAATCACGCGGCGATATCTCGTTACGAAACGCCTTGCCCATCTGAGCGACACCAAACGGCACATCTGGATAAAAACTATCAACAACGTTTTTAAAATTGGTAAAAATTCCCTGCGCTGTTTCTGGCCGTAGATAGCTTTTACTGTGTTCGTCTTTTACTGGACCAACAGCAGTTTCAAACATCATATTGAAAAACTGTGGCTCACCTAACTGATTGCCGTCAGGGCTTTTGATATTGTTCTCTCTGAGCGCTTCAGCCATCTGCTCGAGCGACATACCCTCAGGATTTACCCCATTATCTTCTAGTAAGTGATCTAGCCGGTAACGACGCTTAGTTTCAATATCTTCAATCAAAGGGTCATGAAAAGTATCAACGTGACCACTCGCCTGCCAGACTCTCTGATTCATCAGAATAGCTGCGTCGACACCATACATATCATCGCGCTCTTCGACAAACGTCTTCCACCAAAGATTCATAATATTGCGCTTAAGGCTGAGACCCAACGGACCATAATCCCATGTACCGGCTAAGCCGCCATATACTTCAGAGCCTTGGTAAATAAATCCTCGGCGCTTACACAAACTTACTATGTCTTCAAGTGCTACTTCTTTACTCATACTTATGGGAGTATATCTGTTTATGTGATGAATTTCTAGTTATCACGCATTCTGTAGTTTCCCGCTGATGATGGATTGTACCTTAGGCGAGCGAAAACTTTTAATCCGAGCGTAAGCATAAGCCTAGCCTTACCTTAAGCGAGGAGTGATAGTTTGCAGCAGTCAGTGTGTGATATAGCGCGGCGGAAACAGAGCAAAATGCGTGGCTATAGCTCGACAGATAGTGATTCCGCAACAACTTGTTGCAATAACAAGCGCGCTGGCTGATACAATGATTCATCTGCCTGCAAACGTTTGAGTGCCAATGGACTCTCGGTACTAGCACAGTAGCGAATTAGCTTGATAGTGTCAGCCCGAAACACTCCATTACCATCTGTTTTGAAGCTCATATTCTCTAACGAAAAAAGATAGCTAGCTTGCTCACTAAGCTGATTGCCTTTAACGTCAGTTAACAAGTTAGGTAAATTGCCGCTTATCGCCAGTAGCCTGGTAGAGGACCATAATAAGACCTGATCAAGCGACAAATCATCGTCATTGAGTCCTGCTAACGTTTCGCGCAAATAAATAAAATATTGCTCACCGGCAGTTGACTCAGTGATAGCATCAACGGCCTTTAACAGCCGATAAGCTGTCATCGTCGAATCATAGTCATGGACAATGCGCCCAAAATTCTCAAGCACACGGCTCGATACCAGTGTCGCCATATCGCTCCGTCCTGGGATAAAGGTAACGTCATTGACGCTAAACAGCTCAATACCACCAGCTAGCTT
This sequence comes from Candidatus Saccharimonadota bacterium, assembly GCA_007135955.1. Classification (GTDB taxonomy): domain Bacteria; phylum Patescibacteriota; class Saccharimonadia; order Saccharimonadales; family SLHW01; genus SLHW01. The sequence goes on along the minus strand of SLHW01000003.1, from coordinate 38,675 downwards.
AGATTTTGGTTTCCTGACCGCTTTAGCAAACAAGGTTACTTTCCCTTGATCATACGTCAAAACATTAACAATCCTATCTGCTTCACCGTAATCAACTCGACGAAGCACAATCGCGGTCGTGACAATGCGCTGCATGACTACCTAATCGTCCTCAAGCAAGCTAGTTATTGTGCGTTTCAGTGAACGAAGTGTTGTCTGTGGCTTATATAAATATTCGGAAATACCGAGTAGCTCATAGCTCTTAGCATTGGTTACATAACTGGAACTAACGTTGCTCAAGATAACTACTGGCGTTTCCGCTAAATCCTCATAACTGCGGATTTCATAGAGCAACTCGAGCCCATTATGTGGACCAAGTTGTAGCTCTAGCACAATCATATCTGTCGGAGCGTCTAGCGCACTTAGCGCGGTCTCTGCTGAGTGCGCAATCACCACTTCGTTTAATTCGTCAGTAATAGCTTCAGAGTACTGCCGAGCAAGTACTGTGTTTGGTTCTATGAGAACAATCCGTAGCATATCAGACAAGTTGAAGCTGGGTGCTTTTATCAAATGTTGCAGCGAACCCTTTAATGTGATGGAAGCTTGTCGCAAACAGTTGCGTCTCGATACGCTTGAGTAAAGCGTCAGCCAGCACTACACCGGTCGCAGTGCTACTAAAACTGCCACTCTGCCGCGAGGCTTGCCCTTGCAAATTTCTGAGTTGCTCTAGTGAACGAGCCTTGACGTCTATTCCTGGCGAAAAAACACCAGCCGTAGGACCTGCTAAACGAGACTTCACTGCAAAGACTACTCGCCGAGCTTTGCTCTGGCTGGCTGCCTCTTCGATAAAGCTATGGCCAAGCCCAACAAACGCCATCTTGGCAAGTTCTTTGTCGGTATAGATAAGCGCGGGGCTACCAGTTGACTTGAGCCAAAGCTGGCAGTCATATTGCTCTGCAGTCGGGGTAAGCTGGTGGAGTGCTTCTTGGACGATAGAGCCGAGCGACACTGGCTCGAGGTGAAGCCTTAGTTGATCTGGGCCACGAGACCCTAAAAGATAGCAATCAATTAAATCAAGAGTTCGCCGGGCTGTCACTTCGATTGCCCGGGCGTCAACCTGCGCTCCTTGAGCATACTGAGAAATTTGTAGCAACGCCTGTTGCAGTTGTAGTGCCAGTGAGCGCTCATGGGTGGCATGGTGCGTCATTGATGCATTTTTGTACTCGATTGACATGACGATAGTTGTATTTTTACCCCCGTTATACTACTCAGTATAGCGCACCGAACACGCGGATGCTACTAATGCCTACCTCCTGCAAAAACTAGGGGTTAAATCGAAGGTTAGCAAGAATGATGTTGTCAAAATCATTCTTAAACTCAGTTGACTGAGTTTTAAGGACTAATGTTTTATCACGTATCTCAAATATCACCACAATGCCTTGCACATCACGCTCTATCTCACCCTCTATTCGTGTGCCGAGCACACCATCAACGTTTTCTGCTTCAATCGGCGAAATAGTAACTTGTCCTCGTCTAGCTAGACTTTCAAAAGGTTGCAATACCCTGGAATAGTCTCTATCAACGACTTCTACGCTAAGAGCGATGAGGTTATCTGATGGGTCAGGCACAAAATTCGGATGGAAATATCCTTCTATAGGTGTTGACCCTCTGCCGGATTCTTCGATATAAGCCGACCAAGTCTTTGGATAGTCTATCGATACCGACCCAAAAGCAGCCGGGCCGTTATAAGTAACAAGCGGTTCTTTCTCTCGCTCTAAGAACTTTGCTTCTAGTTCTTCGGTGTTTTGTGCTACCGCAGCTTCCACCTCTCTGGCTACAATGGCATCGGTTTCATTCTTGTACTCACCTCTTTCTAAAAAGGCCCACGCCCCGAACCCAGCCGCACCAAGAAACAACAGGCCAAACACAATCGAGAGAATAAGGCATAACTTGCGATGGCTACCCGCCTGCTGTGAAGCTGACTGATAGTCTGGTGGTGGTGCCGGATACGGCTGACCTTGAGGCTGCGGTGGTAATTGCTGGTTATTTGGTGGCATTTGAAATATATAATAGCATAAGCAAAGAGTTTCCTGCTACCGATAGAGATAGAGATAAAGCCCCGCCCGCTCCTGCTTAGGTTTTTTGTTGGGGATCTCAAATGCAAAACTCACTAACTTGATTGATTGACTTGGGTATGTTTGAGTAACTTTTTTATCCAACTTTTGCATAAATTTGTCGAGTAGAAACACGTAAATGCCATCTGTCTTTTCTGGCCAATGTCTAGTTGACCAGATATTACCCCACTTAATAGTAACGATATCTCGGTAGCGCCAAGTAATTAGCTTGCTCCACAAGACCAACAACGGATTAAGCTCAATACCGGTAACTTGTATCCCTCGCTCAGCAGCAGCTTTTACGACCCGGCCATCACCACTGCCTAGCTCGAGCAAAGAATCCCCGGCCTTTAGGTTTAGCAGGTCTAGTGCAGTAACTGATTGCACCCTTAGGGTTGGTACGTACGGCGCTCCGACCATAACCACAAACCCAAACAACATAATCAATGCAGTGACTAACACGACTGCGGTTGCCATTATTTGCCTTTACCGGAGCGTAGATCGCCTACCTTCGAAATCTTTTGCTCAGCCTGCTCGAGAAACTGTTCGAGCTGCTCAATAATCTTTTGAGCTTTGTCGTGTCGCTTCATCGCTTCGTCAATTGCTAAATCGCCAGACTGCAGCTCGGCAACTATGCTTTCTAGTTCTGCTTGAAGTTTCTTATAGTCAATCGGTTGTTTGGTCATACGGCTTACTTGTTGTCCTTTCTTATTGATTGTATCAGAGCGTCAATATGTGCATCAGCTACTTCGATGCTGACGATATCGTTGATCGAAATATTACTACTGCCACGAACTACTGAGCCGTCAGCAGTCCAGACTATGGCGTAGCCCCTATCCAGCGCACTTCGGGGATGCAATAAAATCAGTAGCTGTCGATAGCTTGCTAGACGCTGTTGCTCTGTCTTGAGGCTTACTGCTAGCGACCGCTCTAATGATGCAGCTTGATCTTTCAGGCGGTCCTGTTGTTGCTGTAGCGTCCTTGCAAGATACGTGTCGGCCCGATCGGCAAGATTAGCTAGCTGGACAAGGGCGTCTTGTTTACTTGGAGCTAGCAGTTCTGCTGCATTGCTGGGTGTGCTCGCACGTAAATCGGCAGCCAGTTCTGCTAAACAAACATCTACCTCATGGCCAACGGCGACCACTATTGGCACTTTACTGGTTGCTACTGCTCTGGTGATAGGCTCAGTGTTAAATGCTTCTAGATCCTCCGCGCTACCGCCACCGCGAGTGAGCACTAATACTTCGGGTGGGCTATCCGTCTGATTAAAGTAATCAAGCGCTTGAACCACCTGCTCGACAGCTAGTTCACCCTGGACCTGCACATTGTATAGATGCAGCTCCACGCCTGGCCAGCGACCCTGTAAAACCTTGATAAAATCCCTATACGCCGCTGATTCATTAGATGTAATCAACCCAATCGAGCGAGGCGGGTATGGTAGTGATCGCTTTTTTGACGGGTCAAACAATCCCTCTTTTTTAAGCTTTTCACGCAATAAATCAGCCGCCTTCTTAATGTCACCTTCGCCAACTGGCTGAATAAACTGCACCTGTAAACTGAAGTTATACAACGGATGCAATCGGGGGTGCGCTCGCAATTGCACCATCATGCCCTCGCGCAGTTCATGACGAAGCTGCATCACCGTACCAAAACAATGAACTGACGCATGCTCATCCTTAATCTTAAAGTACAGCCATTTGCCTTTACTGACGCGATAATCAGCTAGTTCGCCCTGTAATAACACTGTTGGATAAGCGTATTCCAGTGTTTGATTGAATACCGCTACAAAATCCACCGGAGAATATACTACTTCATTGCTCATAAGTGAGTTTGCTCGCTGAGGTTTCGCTGATAAAAGTAATATCCGATTGGTAATTGTGTAGCCATGCTCACAATCCGAAATGTCACAATCACTGGCAAACTAATCGCTACCGGGACACCAGTCGCCACTAACACTGCAGTCATAAGTCCTTCGTAGACCCCAATACCTCCTGGCAAAACAGACATAATGCCAGCAAAGTTTGCAACCGCATAAGCAATAATCACCGCGCCGATATTAACAGATGCGCCGAACGCTATAAATACCACAAAAATTGATAGTACTTCGGTAAGGTTTGACACTAGGGCGTAGAACAAAGGTTTTTTCAAATCGAGCAAATTGTGCCTAACGCGACGGTAATTTTTATGTAGCTCGGTAAATAACCGCTCGACCCGACGGATATTGATAGTTTCTGGGTTCTTCGGACGAATAAACTGAATCAGCCGATTAGCTAACCTGGTAAGTCCTGTAAAAAAACCATTCATCCGTTGTTTACTGCTGATGATAAACAATGCAAGGCCAGTACCTACAAACAGTAGCGTCACCAGTGAAGCGGCAACCATAATTACAAAGTTGTTAGCGTTGCCTGCTATCGAAAGTGATAGTAGCCCAAGGCCCAATAACAACTGAAACGAAATAAACTGCAGAGCAAAACGCATGACCTGTACAAGCGCCGACTTACCTGCTGCAATCTCTTCACCTTTCATTCGCAAGCCGATATACGAAAAGCCACTCACTCCAGCCGAAGGAAAAACGTTATTAACAAAGTTGAGCTCCAGGCTAAGCCGAATCATTGACCTGGTACGAAATCGGTCACCAAGTGTTCGAAACACCGATTGATACAACTTGCCCAACGAATAATGATTGACGAAAGCTAGCGGAATTATCAGTAGTATCGGCCATGGATTGGCGGTTTGTAAATTGTCTATAGTTTCTGCAATCTGATCTCGGATACCGTAGGTTATCAATGCCAGCACGATAAACGTGACCACAGTGATAATGGTCTTTATTTTTTTCTGTCGCTGCATCTTCTCTCGTCGATTAGCCATCTGATATCAGTATATCGCACGCGGGGCCTGATTGCTCGTTAGTTGATTCAAGGTACAATGGAGGAGGCATGAAAACACTTTGCATATTGGGGCGACAATCAGAAATCAGTCTCGCTGAATTAGAGAGTCTCTATGGTGGTGATGCGGTAACAAAGCTTAATTCGGAGGTTGCCCTACTGAGTTGCACGCCTGACTTTTCACGACTTGGCGGCACCCAAAAAATCGCGCAACTTTTTACGGTCATTCCTCAAAAAAACTGGAATGAAATAGAGCGCTATCTTGTTAATACCTTGCCGACACAGCTTGCTGACATGCCCGACCGTAAAATACATCTTGGGTTTAGCGTCTACGGCATGCACCTATCACTTAAGCAGCTACAGAAGACTGCCCTTACAGCAAAAAAGGCGCTACGTAGTACTGGTAGATCTGTTCGCGTTGTACCGAATAAGCATCTCGCGCTATCGAGTGCCCAAGTTTTTCATAACCACTTCACTGATGAAAATGGTGCCGAAATCATTATCTGCAAAGGGGCCGACAACCAGCTCTATATTGGCAAAACAACCGCCGTGCAAGATATCGACGCCTACACTGCCCGTGACCAACAGCGTCCCAAGCGTGATGCCAAGGTCGGCATGCTACCACCCAAACTAGCGCAGACTATCGTCAACCTTGCCGTCGGACAGCTCGCTTTAACGGATGACGAAGCGACAGCAATAACCGTTCTTGATCCCTTCTGTGGCACCGGAGTAATTGCGCAAGAGACGGTGCTCATGAACTATGCTGCGTACGGTAGTGATATTGAACAGCGCATGATTGACTACACCGAAGCAAATCTAGCATGGCTTACCAAAGCTTTTTCGCTAGAAAATCCTCATTACTTTACTACCGTAGCTGATGCCACTACTCACACTTGGGGCATTGACTTCACTACTATCGCCGGTGAAGCATACCTTGGTCGCCCATTTGCTACAACCCCAGACCAGACAACTCTCAAAAAAGTGATGCAAGATGTCGATACCATTACCTCAAAGTTCCTCAAAAACGTTACTAGACAAACCAAGCCCGACTTTCGACTGTGTATTGCTGTACCCGCTTGGCACGTAAATAACGCGGTTCACCACCTAAAAACCCTTGCTTCTCTAGAGAAATTAGGCTATACTCGTCAGAGTTTTGTTCATGCGAAGACAGAAGACCTCATCTACCGTAGAGAAGGCCAAATCGTCGCCCGTGAACTCCTCGTCCTCACCCGGACGTAACGGATGCAAATTAACAGCCGAGCGTGTAATCAGGTTTCTCCTGCGCCGATGGATGCAATGAAGCCGACTTAAAGTGGACCGAGTCGTATAAATAATACGATTAGGAAGTATTTAAGTCGGGTGAAGCAGCAGGCGCGGTGAGCCAAAGCAGAGTCAGGTGCTCTGCACCTGAGCAGGCTTTGGCGACAGGAGAAAACTGATGAGTAAGGTAAAAGCAGGTGGATCAAGTAAAAACAATCGGGACAGCGCCGGCAAACGCCTCGGCGTCAAACTCTACACTGGTCAACCAGTTAAGACTGGTCAAGTGATCGTTCGTCAAACTGGCGCCAGCAAACGTGCTGGCAAAGGCACTTTTATGAGCCGCGACTACACTATTCACGCCAAACAAGATGGCGTTGTGCGCTACCAAGACCGCAAGTACAAAAAATTCACCGGCAAATCAGTTCCCCGCACCGAAGTCGTCGTTGAATAAAGCAACTCAACTTAAGTTTCAATGATTTTGCGTAGCGTATTTGAATTTGGCAACCAAGACTGCAGAGGCATTTGAGAAAAATCAACTCCGCTAGATTCATCATTGCTTTTAGGTTGGGTGCCAATCACTACCTCGGTAATTCGATGCTTCTCTGTTGTTCTACCGGAAAAACCCTTAAACAGCAATCGTATTATGCTTTCTACCCCTACATCTCCATACGTTTCTTGAGTCGCACCTTGAGCTGTTGCAACATCCAGCTCTTGCTGACCAAGTGCACTAATATTTACTCTGCCATTAACACCCAAAGAAACTTGGCCTTTACTGTGAGAAACATACCCTCGACTATCAACCAAAGTGACTTCACTTCCTCTTTCTAGTACACCTATAATTTCTGGGTGCGGAATGTCTGTTTCATCTGATTCTTTATAGACTAAAGCTTTGCGAGTTAATAGGTAGTGCCGTTCTTTGGTGAGCGCATCCAGCCTTGATGACATTACGAAAAACACTGCGTCTTTCGAATAAATCGCTGCGTGTAATTCTGAAAAAACTACTGGAGAGCGAGTCCCTCCGCATGCAATAATCGACGATTCAGGGTCAAGCTCTAGACGCATGCCGCCACCGATACTTTTTGTATTGCCGATATAATCATAATCAAAAAAAGGCACTGAACCTTCTGTGGAAACAGTCGACAATCGCGGACCATCACCTACTGCCTCGATAGTTTGTGCTGCAAGTTCTGCGGTTATGACCCGTAACTTTTCTTCTGTTGGATCCACTTCTGAAGTATCTAAGCTATGCTTAGCTACTGGATTCACGTCGCTAATGTCTAGGCGGTTTTCCATGTTAAGAACTCTCTCTTTCACATTTACAATGAATACTAGTACTTACTTGCTAAATAGTCAATTTTAATTTTTCATCAAGCATGTTTTTTGCAAGCGACTTCTTCAGTATGTTTTTACTGCTCTAATCTTCATGATGGGTCTTTTTCCGCACTTCACCTTCCCACAATGCAGCACCACCACTAGCTGGCAGCTCGCTGAAGAATCGCACAATGGCACCGCTAGTATTTCTGATTCTAGCTAACGCTTTATTAGCTACCGGCTTTTCCCTTGTAGTTTGTGGCTGATCTGAGATATCAATGTATTCGTGACTTATACCATCGGGGGTACTTCCAACAATGTCATCAAAGATAGCCTTTTCTGCATCAACCACGCCTTTTGGTAAAATATTATCGACTTGCCGACCTTCGTTTTCTCTGTTTTCGCTCATTGCAGCCTAATATTCTTTGCTTTTATTGCGCATGTCATGGAGCCTATTAAAGCGAGCCCGGTATTCTTCAGCGGCTTCTTTGGCTGCCGGAGATAACATCCGGAGCCCTTCGCCGGCGAGTTGTCCGTAATCAATCGAGGCTTGCCCGTCATGCTTTTGCTGAGCTTCTATTTTACTGAGTAGATTAGCTGCGTACTTCCATAGGCCTAGTTGGTCTTCTTTGCTAAACTGCTCTTTAAAATCTTTCAGATCCTGTTCGGCATCCTCTACTTCTTGAGCATGTGCTGCTTCAGCCTTCAGCTCAGCCAAGCTTGGCACGCGGTCAATCACTGGCGTCAGAGTTTTTTCTTCTGGATCTGGTTTCTCTCCCAGCGGTACACTATCGATAATGCCAGGAGTCTCCTGTCTGGCCTTATCCTCAGGCAAACCACTGAATAAAGGCCGTTGGCTTATTTTTTCACTAGGCTTCTGTTGGCGCTTTGCTATAAAGGCTACGTCTGAGGTCTTAGGTGCCCAGATACGAAAATCATTAAAATCCATTGGCTCGACGTTATCTAATTCGCCAGCTCCTTTAAACTTCTGGATAAAACGGCGCAAGCCGCCCGCTGCTGTTTTTTCTGATGTTATTCCTCCTGAAAAATCAGGTATTTCTTTAGCTTCCGCCGAGAACAAAATATCGATGTTGTTATTGCCGCTCGCCTCTATTGCTAGTGAACTATCTTTATCTATAAATACTTTTACGCCTGGGTTCCTTGTCTGCTCTTGATCCATTGGGTCAACTGAAATGGCTTTTGGTACTGTCTGGTATACTCGGGCTCGCTTATCTGGCTTATCTGGCGTTCCTATTTCATTAACAAAATAGCTGAGTTTACCTGGACTGTCAGCTGGTTCAAAAGAAGTTATGCTAAACATTGCATCACCAGACTTTACAAATGCTAGTAATTCTTGATTGCCAACTCCTGGCTTCTCTGTTCCAAAATCAAGCTGAATACCGTTTGGTATGTTAAATTTCGCACCTGGCAATAATTGCACGTGTTCAGTGCGCTCACTAGCCATAGCTGCTCTATATGTCTCGGCAACTGCTTGTTGCCTTGTTTCTATGTTTGGTGGCTTGTATCTTTCTGGTTTCATAATTTTTATTTTAGGGGGTCTTAGCTTTAGATACTAGCACTTTTTTGAATTTTTGTCAATTATTAATAATAGCGAAACGCTTCGCTCTGATTGGCTAACCTATATTGTAAGACTAGTTGGTAGGCTTATACGCTGAGGTGTTGGCGAATCTTATCGACAACATCAGAGATAACGACTTGAGACTTAACCAAGTAATCATCTACACCGAGACTCTCTGCCCGCTCGCGGTCACTGTCTTGGCTGAGTGCTGTGAGCATGATTACTTTTACACTAGCTGTTTCGGGGGTATTGCGTAAGATATCTAAAACGTCAAAACCACTAACTTTTGGCATCATGACATCAAGTAGAATTAGGTCTGGCCTGTACTCCAACGCTGCAGCTAAAGCATCCTCGCCATTAGGAACACGTTTTATATCGAAACCTTCGGCTTGGAGCCGTGTTTCATAGACGCTGGCTAGCGCATCATCATCTTCTACGAGTAATATTTTCTTTGTTGCTTGTTCGTTCATAGAGCTTATGATAGTACTATTTTGCCTGCTCTGCAAGCAATGCTTTTATCAAGCCATCGAAGAGTGGGTTTGGTCGATTTGGTCGAGAGGTAAATTCCGGATGGAATTGGCTAGCGACAAAAAATGGATGATTAACTCCCTCGATAATTTCAACGAGGTCCTGGCCTGGGTTGATACCAACAGGCCGTATGCCCCATTCCTCGTAACTATCTCGATAATCATTATTGCACTCGTAACGGTGACGATGACGTTCTTGGATACGACGCTTGCCGTATAGTTTTGCAACCTTAGAACCTTTAGCTATCTGGCAGTCATAGTTGCCAAGACGCATCGTCCCACCAGTATTCTCTTTGCCTCTCTGGTCAATCATAGTATTAATGACTGGGTGCTCTGCCTTGGGGTCAATCTCTGCAGTAGTGGCCGAACTAATGCCAGCGTTTCGGGCAGCAGCTATCACTGCCATCTGCAAGCCAAGACAAAGTCCAAGATACGGCACGTCTCGCTTGAGCGCATACTGTGCTACTCGAATCTTGCCTTCTAACGCTCGCACACCAAAGCCACCTGGTATCACTACACCATCGCAGCCAGTGAGTGCTTTAGAAGCTGGCCGATTGTCCTCAATTTTTTCAGCATCAATCCACCGAATGTTTATATTGGTATCATTCCACATTGCAGCCGCCTGCAACGCTTCAATAACTGACATATACGTATCTTGATTGTCGAGATACTTAGCTACTAGCCCAACGGTAACTGACCGATCGTAGCATGTGGTGGCTCGCTTTACTACCGAACGCCAAGCACTAAGGTTTGGTCGCTTTGCCTTAACTTGCAGTTTATCAACAATGACTTTGCCAATATTGGTGTCTTCCAGCGTCAATGGCACCTGATAAATCGAAGGGGCATTTGGCAACAACACGATCGATTCCGGATACACGCCAGAAAACAGGCTCAGTTTCTTGACAATTGCTTTATCAGCCTCCTCTTCACTGCGTGCCACTAATATGTCAGGGCTTATACCCAAACCTCGTAGGTCACGTACAGCGTTTTGAGCTGGCTTAGTCTTAAACTCTTTACTAGCGCCGAGATACGGGATATACACCACGTGGACAAACAAGCTGTTTTCCTCACCAACCTGAAACGAAAGCTCCCTGATTGCCTCAAGAAAGCTCAAGCCTTCATAATCCCCCACCGTACCGCCGATTTCAACAATATGCACATCATGTCCCCTAGCGGCCACCCTAATTTCAGTCTGAATTGCATCAGTTACATGTGGGATAAACTGTACTGTTTTACCAAGATACTTGCCCTCTCTCTCACCGGCAATTACATTGCGAAGTACTCGACCACTCATCAAGCTACTGGATCGTGAGAGCTCCTGATCTAAGAAGCGCTCATAATGACCAAGGTCTAAATCAGTCTCAGCCCCATCTGCAGTGACAAAACACTCACCGTGCTCAGCCGGATTAAGTGTTCCAGCATCTACATTTAGGTACGGGTCACATTTTTGAATGTTTACTTTTAGTCCCCGAGCTTTCAAAAGGTTGCCGATAGAGGCAGCGGTAATACCCTTACCTAAACCAGACAAGACACCACCTGTTACAAAAACATACTTAGTCGGTTGTTTTGCCACCGCTTTTCCTCTCCGTTATATACGTATGTATGCTACCGGTTATTGCTGTTGGGTGCAAGCTAGATTAACGAGTGAGCTCTTCAACCGCGCGATCGAGTTGCGGATCTCTGTCAGCTTCGAAATCTTCTCGAGTTCGTTCTACCGAAATTTCTGGCTCAATTCCCTCACGGTCAATATTCAGGCCTTCTGGTGTATACCAGCGAGCGATTGTCACCTTGAGTGTGCCGCCAGAACGCAAACGATCAAGTTGCTGTACACTTCCCTTGCCAAATGTTGTCTGCCCGATAATTGTCGCTACTCCATTATCGCTGAGGGCTCCAGCAACAATCTCGCTGGCGCTGGCGCTCGCTTCGTTAACAAGCACAATGGTAGGTATACCATCAATGAGTGGATCACTACGTGAATCAAAGGTGCGAATTACTTCATCACCTCGACGCTCTTCAACAATGACCGCTCCACGAGGTAGCCATAAATCAGCTAATTCTACCGATGCGTTGAGTAATCCGCCAGGATTGGTACGCATATCAAGCACAATCCCATCGACGCCGACAGTCATAAAGTCTTGATACGCACGACGCACCAGCTGTACTGTATCTTCGCCAAAACGACTAACATCAAGGTATCCAATATTGCCGTCAAGTATCTCAAACTCCACACTTGGAATCGTAATTGTCTCACGAGTTATGGTAATCTCTAGTCGCTCAAAGTCTCGTGCAATAGTCAATGTTACGTCAGTACCGACTTCACCGCGAATCATCTGAACTACTTCTGTAATCGACTTACCAGTAACCGACTCGCCGTCTACTTGCAAAATAACGTCACGAGATTGAAGCCCGGCATCCTCCGCCGGAAAGCCGCTTAGTGGCGCTACAATTATTATGTTTTCGTCTTCACGACCAAGCTCAGCACCAATACCGCTAAAGGTACCGCTTAAATCGTCATCAAAGTCTTGACTGGCCTCTACGCTTAAGTATTCTGTATATGGATCACCGGTTGCCTGTGCAAGGCCACGCTTTAGTCCATCCAGTAATTCGTCTACAGATAATTCACCATCAAAGTTTTCCCGAAGTGAGTCGTATACTTCATCAACTGATGAATAATCCAGCCTACTGGGCAGCTCTTGGTTTTGGGTCGTCGTCGGTCTGTCGAGCAACGAGCTATCTTGCAAGCCAAAGCCAAAGGCAGTCCCAATAAAAAATATGCCGAACGCCAGAACAATTTGTCGCCAAGAAAACTGATTATTCAATGATTGTTTTTGCTGATCTGATTCTTCCGAAGTTTGTTTCATAAACCCTCCAGAGCAACATTATACAGAAGACTTCTGCAATCGTAAGCTCGATATTATTATTAAGATTGAGGCACTACCTACCAAGGAGGTATGTTGTAACCACACGCTGCTGGACCATCGTGCATATGAGCATAAATACTAACCGCTCCATTGTTGTGCTCCACTATCGCCACGTACCCGTATGGGTTGCCAGAAGTGCCCAATAGGTCATTCGAACAACCGCGATACATATATCCACTGTCGATAGCTCTAATCGGTGTTCCGATTGGTCCAGCATAATCAATGCCTGGGTGATACCCACGAGCATAGATGCCTGATCGAACACCATAGCCTTGACTCACCCAAGCTGGTGGCTGGTCTACTGCAGCATGCTTCATATATGGAGCTGGATTCGTATCTGAGCCGTTGACCCGAACCTCTAAATGTAAGTGTGGGCCACTAGATAGGCCAGAGTTACCCATGGTGCCGACGACATCACCGGCGGCAACCGCTCCTACGGGTGACGTTCGGAAGCTACCAGCAGCTATCGCTCGGGCTAAGGCAGCCTCGGCTTCTTTACGCATCTCTTCGAGTTCTGCTACCAATTCACGGAAACGGGCTTCTTCACCGCGCGTTTTCTGCAGTAGACTCTCTCTGTCAGCTCGAGCACTCGCTAAGTTAGCCCTAACGACCTCTTGCTGCGCCAATAGGTTTTCCTGCTCGGCTTTTTGTTCTTCCATTTGTTCCTGAAGTTCAATCACTTGGTTAGTGGCAGTTTGAATGCCGCCCTTTATCCGCTCCAAATATTCTTGTTCGTCAATAAAGTCTGAGAAGCTCTCACTAGCAATCAGTAACTCGACTGTCGATGCCCCGCCTCGTCGATACAGCGCTCGCATGTTTACCTTCAGCAAGTCTTTCTGGCGCTCTAGCTCGGCTTCCGCTTCAATAATTTCTCGTTCAAGACGATTGATATCATTGGTTATTTCATTTATTTTCTGCGTTGCAGCACTTATCTGATTATCGTAATTTCCGATAGTTCTCTCTAGGCTCACGGCTTCGCGTTGCCGATTTTCTACCTGTCCTTGAGTTTCTTCGATTTCTCGCTCTAGTTCGGCTGATTGCTGGCGCAATTCATCAATACTCTGAGCGCCACCAAACCCCGGCAATGAAACAATTGAAAGCATACTGCCAAACACAAAGCCGGCAGCGACAACAAACGTCAGCTGTCGCTTAAATAAAGGAGTTGCCAGTAGTAAAAATTTTGTCATAGTATTCGCCGTTGTTTTTGTTTTGGAAGGAGTGCTTTTATTATATCGTTTACTGTTTATGTTTGCAATTAGATTTTTAATTCTTTTTCTGTGGCGTGAAGTGCCCACAAAAATACCTTGGCTCACCCTCGTAACCCCCTTTTAACTTGAGTTATTGTATGTCTATATTGCAGTTGTATTTATCTTGCGTGCGGTGGGTAGACGTAAGCAGTTGGCTGATATCTCGGGATCCATCTTTCAGAATAAGCACCGTCACCAAAAAGATTATACTCGCTTACTAAGACTCTGTCACCTGCAATTCTTTCAACGTATGCAACATGCCCAAATGGCCCGTTCGCAAACACCGCAAATGAACCTATTTTTGGTTCATTGCCAACGCTCAACTTGTCGTAACGAGAAGCGTTAGTGTGCCATGAGCCAGCATCACCGAGGCCACTTCTGCCCGGGCCAAGCGGGGTTAGCTCAAAGCCGTCCTGAGCACTTCGCCAAGCAACGTAAGAAGTACAGTTTCGGTAAAAGAACTCCCATTTGTCCCGACGATTATTTCTATCATTGACGTACCATTCAAAATCACCCCAGCTGTCGGTTGGGTGCCGACACGGACCAACCGGCAAATCAGTATACGCACACAATGCATTTGCCCACGGATAGCCACCAGTTCCTTCAGTCGTCACAATGTGACTCATCCGAATCAATTCTTGATTTATCTGACGCTGTCGCTCAGCCAGGCTCTGAGTGTATTCCCATAATCGTTCTTGCTCATCGCGATTACTATCAAGTAGTTTTCGTCGCTCTTCACGCAGATCATTTAGTGACTGCTGAATACCCTCTTGCTGAATAAGTAATTCCTTCTGTTCGGTTTGTTGACGCTTAATCGCTTGACGTATATCGTATACAGCTCTCGTTGAATCCTGAATCGATCCTTTTAGCCGCTCAAGGTATTCTTGCTCATCTATAAATTCTGAGAAGCTCTCACTAGCAGCCAGTAGCTCCACCGTCGATACACCACCTCGTTTATATAATGTCCGCATATTTGCCCGCAAAAGTGCCTGTTGTGCTTCAAGATTGGCCTGAGCAATATCTAGCTCATCTTGTAACTCATCAATAACAATACTTATTCTCTCAATTTCTTTGCTTGACTCTTCTATCTGTTCATCAAGTTCTTCAATCGCTTCCTCTAAATCAGTAGCCTGTTCTCGCAGTCGCACCACCTCTTCACTGGCCTGCTCCATCTCGGAACGTATTTCAGCAGATTCTGATTGTAGCTCTTGTAGATTTTGCGCGACCACACCAAACGAACCGCTTGCCACCAATGCAACCGACAACACAACGAATCCCACCACGCTCAAGCGTCGACGTACAGTAGTTACGAATTCCTTTTTTGATGTCATGTTTTTTAACGTCTGTTTATTTTTTAGACTTGTGTGGAATTATACTTAAATTCGCAATTAAGCACAAGAGGGGTTCGCTGCTTTACCAATGCTTGAGTCGGAGGTACTTTCGCATTGCAAGCATGCTCGAAAACGCGCCAACCACGATACCGCTTGTAACTGTCGCGATTAACGCCAATATTATGACTGTCGGCTGCGTAAAGAATTCATAGGTTGCTCGAAACTCATCTTGGTTAATGATATTTGGCCCGATCGAATAGATAATACTATAGACCGCTACCACCGCAAGAACGCCTGAGATAACGCCATACATACTTGCCTCTACCAAAAACGGTCCTCTGATATACCATGGTGTTGCACCAACTAATTTCATATTACGGATCTCTTCATTACGAGTGAAGATAGCAATGCGAATCGTGTTAAAGATTATCAGTACTGAAATAACAGTAAAAATAATGGCGGCTAAGGCACTAGCACTGGTGATAAACGCTTGGGCTTGCGCTGCTCGTTCGATAGTTGCTCGAGCATCGGTGCGGCCCAGTGTAATACTCTCGATAGCTTCATCAAACTGCTCATCGAGCGCAATTACCTCAATATTGCCAAAATCATCTAGACTAACTGCACTCACCTCGTAAGACGCCGGCAACGAATCATCACCGACTAGGAATAGTCCCTCTAGCAATGCCTCATCATCACGAAAGTTCTCGACAAATCGAGCCCGAGCGTCATCTTTCGAAATAAACTCTAGATCAGCAGTATACGGACTGGAGGCTAGTGCCGTTTCGAGCTCAAACCTTTGCTCATTAGTTATGTCATCCTCTAGATAAATCGATACTTTTAGGTTGCGTGACAGTTCAGTGATAGCATTGCTCGTCGTGACATTCAGTACTACCGTAAACAGCAATATCGACAACGCCACAAACATCACCGCCATTGCCGCCACGCTCAACCAGGCATTACGAAAGAGATTCCTGATTCCGGTAATGCTCAAGCGATAAACGGTAATCAGCCAACGCTTTATGCTACGATCGCGCCTCATGTATATTCTCCGTGAGCTTTATCGCTAATAATCCGTCCGTCTTGCAGTGTCACCACTCGTCGCTTCAACTTATTAACAATTTCCTGATTGTGCGTAGTCAGTAGTACCGTAGTGCCAAAGCGATTAATCTTTTCAAGGATACGAATGATATCCCAAGCGTGACGAGGATCTAAGTTGCCGGTTGGCTCATCGGCTACTAGTATCTTTGGTTGACGGACGATAGCGCGAGCAATCGATACCCGCTGACGCTCGCCACCGGATAATTCCGCTGGCATTCGTTTTTCTTTGCCTCGAAGCCCGACAACGTTGAGAACTTTTGGCACTGTATGCTTTATCTCGCGGTTAGAGTGCCCTACTATCTCGAGTGCAAAAGCGACGTTTTCAAAAACATTCTTATTGGGTAGTAACTTAAAGTCCTGAAACACAACACCAATTTTGCGGCGTAAATATGGGATTTCTTTGTCTTTAAGCTTGTCGTAGTCGATATTGCCAATGACAATCTTACCGGAAGACTGTTTCTCTTCTCGTGTGAGCAGCTTGAGCAAGGTGGACTTACCGGCACCAGAGCTACCAATGATAATCACAAACTCGTCTTGCTCTACGTGAAGTGATATACGATCAAGTGCAGCGACTTCTTTACCATAAACTTTGGAAACGCGATCTAATAAAATCATAAGCGAATATCATTATACATAAAAAACACTTGCCTTGATACACTATTTAATCACGCCATTTACAGGCAAAGACATATATTAAGAATTATTATCGAGCCTAATATACCTAAAGTTAATAAGGATCAACTCGTAAAACAAGTTCACTAGCTTCGTATTTTGGTGTTAGCTAGCAAGTAGTCTTTATGAAACAAAGCCCTGGAGTCGAGCATATCTCTGTTTGATAAATAATAGATTAAAAAACTAGCATGTGCTTATCGGGTTAAGCTTGAGCAAGATGCAAGCGCCGACAGAGATACAGGGCTATACCTATTTCGATAGTCATCGTTTATTATAATAATGTCATAATAATATTATAATTATTGGCCCAATGTATGCTCTAAGTACGCTTTTATGAAATCATCGATATCACCATCCAGCACACGATCAGGGTCCTTTGCTTCGTGCTTGGTACGAACGTCTTTGACTTGTTTATAGGGATGAAGAACGTAGTTACGGATTTGGTTACCCCACTCTGCTGAAGTTGAGCCACCCTTAATCTCTTCTATTTTTTCAACGTGTTGCTCTAGTTTGAGTTGCAGTAGCCGTGAGCGAAGTATTGTTAGGGCTGTTTCTTTGTTTTGTATTTGTGATTTTTCATTTTGAATACTAACTGTAATTCCAGTCGGCAAATGCGTTACTCGTACCGCAGAGTCGGTGGTGTTGACTGACTGTCCACCACGGCCACCGCTACGATAGACGTCTATTCTAAGATCTTTTTCATTAAGCTCGATTGCCTTTGGCTCAGCAACCTTCGGCATAACTTCAACCATTGCAAAGCTTGTTTGTCGCAAATTATCACTATTGAACGGGCTCTGACGAACTAATCGGTGTACACCATTTTCGCCTCGTAGTCTGCCGTACATGAAAGAGCCGGAAATTTCTAGTGATGCACTTTTAATACCTGCTTCATCACCGGCTGAATGTGAGAATAGCAGTGCATCGAATTTGTGCTGCTGAGCCCATCGAGTATACATTCTAAGTAGCATCTCAGCCCAATCCTGAGCGTCAGTTCCACCGGCACCAGCATAAATCGACAATATAACGTCGTAGGTATCATATTTGCCCTGAAACATCAGCTGCTGCTTAAGCTCATCAAATAATTTTTGATTTTCGAGTAGTTGCTTTGTTATTTCGTCCTGTAGTGAACTATCTTCGGTTGCAGCTAGCTCGGCTAGCTCGTTTAGCGAAAGATGTAGCTTCTGCCAAGGACTGACTTGTTGGTCTAGTCGAGCATACTGCTTGGATTTATTAGCGGCTACTTCGTTATTGTCCCAGAAATGAGAACCTGACATTTCTTGCTTAATTACTGCACGCTGCCGATCAAGCTCAGCAATAGACAATTTATCCGTTGCCCCTGCTACCTGCGAAAGTAGTTCATCTATCTCTAGTTTTAGTTGCTTCACAAATTGTAGTATAGCAAGAGCAAGCTATTACTCAATTTCAATACTTTGTACTATCTCTTCGAATACTCGTTTATTTGCATCATAGATGTCCTCCAAGGAAGTGATCCGAATAAAAAATAACTTCTCTTGTCCAAAAACCAATACGTAGCGACCCTTGGCTGGAATGTAGGTGTTCTCGTCACCCGCTAACGGTAGACGATATGTAATTTCGGCTTGCAGTGCATGCTCAGCACTTTCATCCACTACTTCAAGTGTGTCAAAGTCACCTATGTTCAGTTTAAAGCTGTCATCTGCAGCAAAATCTAGCTCTTGCATGAACTCTTGGTGTATTTGACTACCCGGCTCAAGCAAGCCGTTGATAATCTCGTTTTTCACTTCAGCAAAATCTGAGCCGAAAAATACTCCTTCTACTAAAATTTCTGAAAATAATCCTTGCCCATCTTCTCCGTTATGGCGCAACTCTAAACTATTGCTTCCTAGAAACACCTTTTGCATCTCAGTAGGATGCAACAATGAAACATTTTCCGTTATGTCAGAAGTCGTTTTACTACGAACTAGTTCCTCGTAGCTAATAGTGTTTTGCCCACTAAATGCCAACCACAAACCAGCGGCAACAGACGCTGCCCCGATAAGAAGCATTGCAAAAACACCAAATGCTTTTTTAGTCTTCGTTGTTTGTTCGGTTGGATGCAGATAAGAAGGTGGTGGCTGACTGTATTGTATCGGTTGCTGTTGATACTGATTTGGTGGTGCTGGCTGCTGAGCATACTGCCCTCTCAGCTGATTAGATGATGGCGATGGCTCGGTTGTTGAAGACTGTTCTCCGGCTGAGTTTTGTAATGATTTTTCTGACATTTTTGTTTTTGGCTACTAAGGCAAACTATAGCATAGCTTTGTTTTTCTGTGAAGCTATACTTATTGTTTGCCGAGTTGCCAAAGTGGCGCTATTTGACCAGCAAGCTGCTCGGTAAAATCCTTACCAACACTACCCAGCACCCCGACACCCCAAATATTGTCATGGAACATGCTCTGAGTAATGCTAACAATCCGACCACGTGAAACAGCTCGAATTCTCTCCGGCATCTTATAGTAATCATCAATTTCATCATCAAAGAAATAGCGATTACCGTATCCGATTGCAACGCCGGCGACTGTCTGTCCGCTTCGCTGAAATCGACCAAGTGCATACTGCTTTGCTGCCTGGGTATCTTCTTCACTTATTTTGCCCTCAAACACCGCTTGTAGCTCTGCTCGAATAATATCAAACAGAGGCTCTGCGTTTTTCGGCATAACCTGCGAGCCAAACCACCAATTACTAGCGAGCTTGGTCTGATTAACGCCAGAGCTCATGCCATATACAAGGCCTTTTTCTCGAGCAGTACCAAGAATTCTCGAGTAAAGTGTAGCTGTAAGCATATCATTAACAAGGTTGAGAGCATCCTGCTCTGGATCACGCATTCGACGATTCAGAAAGGTATCCATGTAAAAATACATATTTTTTACACTCGAGTTATGGATATATAGTGGCCTAGTGAACGTTTTTGGTTCTTCGTTTGGCAGCTCCGAACGCTCAGCTCCCTTTGGTAACTCCATGTCTTCTAAAAGACTGCGGATGAGCTTGCGTCGCTTGATTGGCAGTTTCCCGGCAATCACAAACCTTAAATTTTGTGTGGTGTGAGTACGGACGAAATGATTACGAATATCTTCAATGGTGACGTTATTCATAAGTTTGAGCCGCTCTTTGTCGGTTAATGCATAAAAGCCAAACTCTTTACGCATACCAAGGCTCAGATTGCGAAAATGATTATTGGAGCGCGAGTTTAGCTCTTCTCGCACATTGCCAAATTCAGCGTCAAATTCTTCTGGTAGAAACAACGGCTTGGTTATGGCAATTTTGAGCAAGTCTAATATTCTATCCCACTCAAAGTCAGCACACTCGGCTTCGTAGCTAATGTCGTAGCTGCTAGTGCTCGCATTGCTATAGGCACCGTTTTTCTCAAACTCAGCCTGAAACTGCCGAGCTTTTGGCACTAGCTCATTAGCTCCCAGTACCATGTGCTCCATTATGTGAGGCGTCTCCCATTTCTTCCTGTCGACAAGGTATTCACCCGCTCGAAAGCTAAACTCACTGTACATAACCGTTGCAGTTGGAATATGGATAAGGAGCCCCTTGGCACCATTAGAGAGAGTTAATTCGGTAACACTGTGTTGCACGCTAGACCCTAAGACTACTTTCTACGATGCGCTTTTTTGCGTTGTCGCTCGGCTTTACGCGATTTTTTACGTTTTTGTTGCTGCTGTTGCTGTTGGCGAACTTCTTTGCGCTGAGAAGTATACTCTGACTCAGAGTGCTGCTCGGAGCGCTGGATTTGATTGGCATTGCTCACCGAATGACGAGCTGCCTTGGTAAGTTCAGTTTCGACTGGCTGATCTAACTCTTCCTTGCTCACTGGCTCAGCGTGGAATAAAGTGCGAAGCACGTCATGCCGAAGACTGTTTTGCATGTCTTCAAATAATCGCTGACCCTGACGACGATACTCAACCAATGGATCGCGCTGCCCAACGCTAATCCAGTGGATACCCTCGCGCAAATGACTCATGTTCTCAAGGTGTTGCATCCATAGATTGTCTAAAATCTGCAAGTACACATCTCGTTCAACTTTACGCATAACTTCTGGAGTAAAAGCAAATTCCTTTTCGTCATAGGTTTCGTTAGCTTCCTTGATAAGTGCTTTCTCGAACAACTCAGCGTCGGTATCAAACAAGCGATCTAGCGCCGGATCATCAAGCGGAAAAACGTGTGTGACAATTGACTCAAACTTATCGGTTGTCAGTAGTGGCGAATTGGCCATCTTGGCTGCCTCTTCTTCGATGAATATCTTGATGCGCTTCTTAACATCGGCTTCGAGCAATATTTCTCGGCGCATAACATAGGTTGCTCGCCGGTGACGATTCATGACGTCATCGTATTTGACGACATTTTTACGGGCATCATAGTTGTAGCCCTCCACTCGCTTTTGCGCAGCTTCTAGGCTTTTGCTAATAAAACGGCTTTCGATTGGCGTTTCGTCATCGGCGCCCAGTCGATTCATGAAGTTACCAATTTTATCGCCACCAAAAACTCGCATTAGGTGGTCTTCGGTACTCACGTAAAATTGACTAGCGCCTGGGTCGCCCTGACGACCAGATCGGCCACGAAGCTGATTATCAACTCGTCGAGATTCGTTTCGCTCAGCGCCTAATACAAACAGCCCTCCAAGCTCTTTCACTCCCTCGCCAAGCACAATGTCAGTACCACGACCAGCGATGTTGGTCGCAAGTGTAACCGCACCTTTTTGCCCAGCTTTTGCTACGATAGCGGCTTCTCTCTCATTATTCTTAGCATTAAGTACCTGGTGCGGAACGTTATCTTCATCGAGCCACTCGGCAAGTAGTTCGTTCTTTTCAATAGAGTTGGTGCCAATGAGAACTGGCTGGCCTTTTTGGTGCAATGCCTTTACTTGACGAATAATGGCGCGCATTTTACCTTTTTCAGTTCGGTAAATCTTATCTGCCATATCTTTGCGAACCAGTGGTTTGTTGGGCGGTATTTCGACACTATCAAGCTTATAGATCTGGTGGAATTCTTCGCTTTCAGTCATAGCCGTACCAGTCATACCAGCCAATTTTTCGTATAGGCGGAAGTAATTTTGGAACGATATCGTTGCAAGTGTCATAGATTCTTGCTGTACTTCTACGTTTTCTTTAGCCTCAATTGCTTGGTGTAATCCTTCGTTATAGCGACGACCGTGCATCAAGCGACCAGTAAACTCGTCGACAATCACCACCTCGCCATCATTTGTAACGACGTAATCCTTGTCTCGCTTGAAAATAGCCTCGGCCTTAAGCGCTTGTTCTAGGTGATAAATTGTTCGTATGTGTTCAGAGCCATAGATATTATCAACACCGAGAGTTTTCTGAACATCTTCAACGCCCTCATCGGTCAAGATAACAGTGCGGCGTTTTTCGTCGACTTCATAGTGCTTGTCTCGCTTCAATGGACGAACTACTTTCGCAAATTGCGCATAAGCACTTCCACTAGTAACTGACGGTGCCGAAATAATCAGTGGTGTTCGAGCTTCATCAATTAAAATTGAGTCGACTTCATCGACGATAGCATAGTGTAGCTCACGCTGACGCAGCTGGCCAACCTCTCGAACCATGTTGTCACGCAGATAGTCAAAGCCGAACTCGTTGTTTGTTCCATACGTAATGTCTGCTTCATAAGCTTCGCGGCGAGTACTTGGCCTTAAATGCTGAAAACGAGAATCATCGTGATTATCATTGTTGAACGACTTGTCATAAACAAATGACTCGTTGGCAATAATCACGCCAACGCTAAGATCAAGAAAATCATAAATTTGCGCCATCCAGCCTGCGTCACGTTGCGCGAGATAGTCATTGACTGTCACAACGTGCACGCCTTTTTCAGTGAGCGCATTGAGGTAAACCGGCGCGGTCGCTACCAGAGTTTTACCTTCACCAGTTTTCATTTCAGTCACACTACCTTCATGCAGGCCGATGCCACCGATTATCTGTACGTCAAAATGACGCATGCCAACGGTTCGGTCGGCAACTTCTCGCACCAGTGCAAAGGCATCCGGCAATATAGCGTCGAGAGACTCTTTCTTGAGGCGATTTTTCAATTCTGCGGTTTGCTTTTTGAGCTTCGCATCGGTCATTTTTTTGTAAATGTCGGCCTTGGCGTTGACTTCTTTTTGGCGCTTCCTTAGTCGACGCAGCGTTCTTATCTGCGGGTCACCAAGCACATGCTTCACAATTCGTTTCATATTGCTTTTGCCTTATCTCCTGTTGTTGCTTGTTTTCTCTTATGCACGCTCATGTTCGTTATAAACAGCCCACCTAAGTTCGTGCATAAAAATACTAGTCTCCATTGTAACGCACTATCAGTTGATGTGCGAGGATAATTTGAGACACCTTAATCGAGCTGGCCACCAGTACGCCGTTTGATACGAGCGAGTGCTCGCTTGTGCAGGCGGTTGGTGCCATGAGTGTTTTTGTATTTACGGATACGGTTCTTAAGTGTATCTTCTGCGATATCAACTGCCGCAAACGGATTAATTGTCGCCTGAGATACAGTAATGGTTTCGCCTGGTACCTGCAAAATGACCTCACAGGTGTAAGTTTTTTTGCCTTTGCTGCCACCGGCCTCTTTCATGACTACCTCGGCATGAGCAGACTCTCTTGCTTGACGTGGTAAATAGCGGTCTAGTTTGCCAATTTTACGTGTTATATATTTCTTTAGCTCATCGGTGAGTTCGATTTTTTTAGCGGTTATCTCGAATTTCTTTATCATATTTGTTCCCTTCCTCCCATATATGGTCGTAGTACTTGTGGTATCGTCACATTTCCCTCCTTTGTTTGATGATTCTCGATAATCGCAATCAATGTACGCGTTGAAGCCATTGCTGTCCCGTTTAGTGTGTGCACAAAAGCCCTGTTCCCCTCGTTGTTGGTGTATTTTATTCCGGTGCGTCGCGCCTGAAAATCAGTAACGTTTGAGCAGCTAGTTAGCTCGCGATATTTTTCTTGAGTCGGCAACCATACTTCACAGTCGTATTTCTTCGCTGCTGGCGCACCCAGATCACCAGATCCGATGTTTATAACTTGATAGTGGAATCCAAGTTCAGAAAGAATTTCTTTTTCGATTTGCAGCATTTCTTCATGAATATCCCAAGATGTGTCTGGGTGTGCGAAGCAATACATTTCAAGCTTATTAAACTGATGTACGCGAAAGATGCCCCTAGTATCCTTGCCGTAACTCCCTGCCTCACGACGATAGCAAGTCGAGTACCCAACATACTTTTTGGGTAAATCGCCTTCTTGGAGTTTATGTACTAGGTGTAAACCAGTTAACGGCACCTCTGAAGTCCCCACCAAGAATAAATCATCCTCACCAGGGTTTATGGCATAAATCTCATTGCGATCTGCCGGAAAAAAACCAGTTCCTTCCATCATTTCTTCTCGCACAAGAGTTGGTACGCTAACGGGTGTAAACCCCTTATTGACTAACTTTTCAAAAATCCATGCCACTAGCGCTTGTTCCAGCAAGACAATGTCACCCTTAAGAAAATAAAAACGAGAGCCAGAAGTTTTTGCCGCAGTTTCAGTATCAATCCAATCTTTAGCTTCACCAATTTCTTGGTGGTCTTTTATATCAAAATCAAAGGATGGCTTTTTGCCAATTGTCTCAACGACGATATTACCCTCTTCGCCAGGCGCGTGCACGACTGATTCATGCATGACATTTGGCACTAACAGCATTTTTTCATTATAAGTAGACTCTATCTCGCCTAGCTTAGTTTCACTGTTTGCAAGCTCAGCCTTCAGGTGCCTTCCTTCTTCGACCAAAGCTGCCTCTGGCCTTCCGCTCTTCATCTTGCTGGCTATTTCGTTTCGGCTTGCACGCAGTCTCTCTGTTTCTTGTAGCTGCTCCCTGCGACGTTCGTCTAGCTCAAGTAGCTCATCAATGGAAACCGAAACCCCCTTTGCGTCAGCAGTACGCTGGACCTTGTCTCGATTATCTCGTATGTACTGAATATCTAACATTGTTACCTCCTAGTATAAATCATCTTGTACACAAGTGTGGATGATTTTCATCACTACTTCTTCTGAATTGCCCGCAGTGTAATTTCAGTACGCGAGCGAGCATAGCTACAAAAATCACATGGGCCACCCATTGCAGCCGAACCAACCGGAGGAATGTCACCCTCAAGTGTTTCTTTGATTTTTGCAAGTGTGTCATCGACCCAAGAAGCATCGGCAACATATGGAATCAACTTGGTCGTAAATTCTACTTTGTTGTCGAAGCTATCGAGGTCAAGCCGACCGTTAGCATAGACGAAGTAGGCCGTATCAGATACGTCGAAGTCATTTTGGCGGAGCAACCATTGATACACTTCCATTTGACGTTTATAGGTCAGTTGCCAGTCAGCATCAATAGACACTTCACTATCCTTAGCTGTCGCTTTGTAATCAACGACAATGAGTCGCCCATCGTCATCAACCCACACATCATCAATTGCACCAAAAATGTGCAGATTAGTTGGCACATGCACAGTTGCAACTCCAGTAAAATTAGCTCGCCACGTATCAAGGTCTTTGTGTGGATACGGCACCGCCTTTACATCGTTATCAACCATAATCGGGTGTGGCTTGGCGTCTTTTCTATAAGCATCGAATTCGCGCTTGAGAAGTTCATCAATAGCCGAGTTTATACGAAACGGCGGACCGTTCGGGCGTTTTATCTTAAGCCGATTATCCAGCCAGAAGCACCGAGGACACTGCATAAACAACTCGATTTTGCTACGAGAGATTTTGTAGGCCGTCTTTTGCCCAGGCCGATACGGCTGACTG
The DNA here is from genome assembly GCA_007135955.1 of Candidatus Saccharimonadota bacterium. Classification (GTDB taxonomy): domain Bacteria; phylum Patescibacteriota; class Saccharimonadia; order Saccharimonadales; family SLHW01; genus SLHW01. The sequence continues at coordinate 12,950 of SLHW01000003.1, read as the reverse complement.
CGTTGATACTGATAACTCATTACACTCTATTGTACACGTATTTCGTACTTTCCTATCGATGATAGATTACTCTTCAGGCGGGCGAAAACTGTTAATCCAAGTGCGCAGCGTAACCGTAGTTACGTTAAGCAAGGAGTAACAGTTTGCAGCCGTCTTGTGGTGATATAGCGCGGCGAGGAAAGTGCGAAATACGAGTGTAACAAGCTATTGTTTATAAATTCACGGTATACCACAAAGCGCTACGGTTACGGTTTATTTCGTTACTCGCCATAGTACCAAGCTCAACCAACAGTGCCGGCAAAGCCAACTCGTCATGTATCCAGTCTTCAAAAGCACCAGTCGCCGTATAGTTGAACACATTTTCTATGTCATTAGTTGTAGAAAAACCGTACCCAGACAATCGAGCGTACTCCCTGCCCCATTCGATTGAACGTCCAGCATCATTACTGATAACAATGTCGGCAACCGCATGATAGGTTAACGTTAGCATCGGCCGTTCGCGACGGACTACATCTGCCAAGGCTTTAGCTTCTGGCTCAGATAATGCTCTATTCCCACCACCTTCTGGTAAATGGGTTGGGCCAGGTATATACACCTCTGACTGCCAATCATTAGTTGGGAAATTACGATTTAGATCAACCCTATTGGCATTTAAACGACTCCTTACTACGACGCAATCCGGACAACTTTGCGGTATTACGATGAGTTTTTTATCACTCGGGATCCGCTGGGGGTTAGCATCGAGCTCTTTAAGCCACTCCTCTAGTACGATGACACTACTGTATTCACTGCCGTGCATTCCGCCAACATACAAAACTGTATTCGGACCGCTACCAAACGTATGTGCATAGATAGGTCGCCCGCTGACTGAGTTGCCAATAATTGATGTGGTCTTACAAGTCGTTCTGCCGCTTTCCTGCCAATCCACCTCGTTAATAACACCGTATTGGCTAGCTATCTCGCCGCTGATTTTTACCATGAACTGTCCGCACAACGGCAAATTTCCTTGAGGCGTTATTCTGAGCACTGCACCGTCTATTGTTATGAAAGTTGCAACCGCACTTTCTCCGAGACTTACCCTCACAATCTCCTCTAATGATTGCCTGTCATCGAGCTGCTGATCAAAGACTACTGTTATGGCCGATTGTCTCGGAAAGCCGCTGGGCTGAATATTACTACTAGCCACCTCGGGACCACCCGATATAGTAAAGTTGAGCTCCCAGCGCTGCTGCAAGCTCGCGTTATCTTTCGCAAGCATGTCGGTTGTGATAATAAGTGAATAATCCATTTTACGTGCCAAAGGCTCATTCAGCTGCAGGGTAAGTTGCTTATCGGTAATCGAAAGAGCAAAGTCGGCAAGCGTACCATCACTATCGGCTAACAATATTTGAGTTTTATCAGGCTCTTGCAGTTCTTTGTTAAAGTCAATGGTGATAGCTTGAATTTCCTCAAACACTGTTTTTCCCTCGGCAATGGAGCTGGACGTAACCTCTAGTGGATCGAGCGTAACAAGTGTTTTTTGTGCGATAGTTTCGACGGTTTCGTCTTTAAATATTCGGTCAACCACTACTGGATATTCGCTCGCCTGCTGGAGGGACAATCGCTCGAGATTACACCGTAGCAAAATATCATCCTTGTTGCATATGTGATTGCTACCATTAGCTCGGATAGTATAGTCAAATATTTTGTCCTCATCATTTAATGCAACGATTAGATCATCCCGAACTGATAGTTCAATAACCGCTTTTTCATATGCCAGTGGCAGCGGTGATGGATAATCAGGTACATCGATCTTGATTCGCTGGCCCAGTAATGGCAGAGCACGTAAAGATACTGTGGCCTTTAACGGTTCTCCAGGCAAAGGTGCCCGCTTAGGTTCAACGCAAAGCGAGCGAGCGAAAACTGGACTGCGATTACCAAAAATTATCGTTCGCTCGCTGAAAACATCGACATCCTCACTATTCGCACTAAAAAACGCTGGAAACGGTACAAAACTACTAACGCAAGTTGGCTCACGATATGACAAAACGGCATTACGAGGAGTCATAAGACTAACCACGCTACCAGCAATAACCACCATAAAAACAACAGCTGAAACTACTAAAAACTGCTGATAAAGTGGCAGTCTTTTTAAGCGGCCTGAGAGTTTTTTTACAGCTACTACGATAGCTCGTGTGTATTTTGTGGAGCCCATTCTGTTCCTTTTTGTCTTTGTTGTGCTAGGGCGTCTATACTTACTATAACATAAGGGGTTAGCTAGTAGCGACTTTGGCGACAGCCACCACGGCAGCAGTTTCTGCCCTAAGTGTAAACTGACCAAGCTGAAGTGTCGCTAAATTATGAGATTCAAATAACTGCTCCTCTGCCGGCGACCAGCCACCTTCTGGACCAACCATAACCAATACTGTTTGGCTGGAAATTAAAGTTGTTGATTGCTGGTTATCGACTTGTCGACATACAGCTACCTTGCCTGGTTCGTGCTCTAGTAAAATATCAGCTACAGTCTTCGGTTCGCTAAGTTTTGGCAAGTTGCCGCGACCGCACTGCTCGGCAGCCTCAGTGATAATTCTCTGCCAGCGGTCTGAGCGAACTTGCGAAACATGAGAACGGATACATCGATCAGCGATTAGTGGCACTAAGTGGCTGACACCCAGTTCGGTAGCTTTTTGAATTACGAGTTCGTTATTTTCACGTTTGAGTAGCGACCAAGCTAGCCAAACCTCTCTGTGAGGAGGCTCGACAGACGTATCTGATTTATGTAGCAACTCAGCGTGTCCCTTTGACAAGGCCTTGATTTGGTAGACCACGTCTCTACCAGAACCATCAAACAATACTACCGTGTCACCAACCGCAAGACGCAGCACATGACACCATTGATGTAGCAATGGCTGGTCAGTGACTACTAACTTCTTTTTTATACTTTGTATATCGTAGTAAAAGCGTTGTTCGCTCATGCTTTCAGCTCCAATAACGCCAGGCTTTCAATGTGTGGTGTTCGTGGAAAAAAATTGTGCCCACTCAGTTCAACCAAACCATATAGCCCTTGCAGTAAAGCGATGTCTCGAGCTTGTGTCACTGGGTTACAACTAAGGTATGTGATGCGAGCTGGTCGTTGAGCGAGTATCTGTTGGATTACTTTTTTGTGCAATCCAGCGCGTGGCGGATCAACTATCAAGACAGTGGTGCTACCTGACGGGATATGTTCGAGAGAATTTTCAGCAGATGCATGGATGATCGCACAAGCTTTACTTACATTTCGACGAGCTAGCTTAATATTTGCTTCATCTAGCTCAACCATCTTTGTTGCATTCAGTACCCGAGCAAACGTCCCCACCCCAGCATAGAAATCTATCACTTCGTCACTACCACTAAGGTGACTGCTCATGCGCTCAATAACTGGTTCTAATTCCGGAACATTAACCTGGAAAAAACTGGTTACGTCATAGTTTATAGGGTGTCGTGAAATCTCATCTTGGAGAACGCTGTCGCCGTAGCGATACAATTGCTTAGTGGCAACGCTAGCTGGACTTTTAGATGTCGAGTAGTAGACAACAACTCCTTGACAGGTACCGCTAAGCTGCTTAATATCTGGGAAATCTTCGCGCTTTACAAACAACGCTGCGGCCGTATCACCAACTTGATTTGAGCGAACAATAACAGCCTTTAGGTCACTTGCCCGAACATTGTTTTTCTCTAGCAGTTGGCGGATTGCTTCAGCGGTTTTATCAATTGACGGCATGGCTATCGAGCTGCCAGTAAGTATCTGCTTACAGCGTGTTCCCCGCTGATACAACGCTAGGTGTAAACCTGTTTCGTCGCCAAAGAAGCTATACTCCATTTTGTTACGGTACTGCCAAAATGTTTTTGCTGGGCTAAAACTAATCTTCTGTAGACCATGAGCATCACTCCGCTGAAAAGTCTCTTCAAGTATTGCTTTTTTGTAATTGTCCTCTGCCTCCGAAGACATAATCTGCCACGGACTAGTACTTAGATAAGCAGCATCTCTGGGTTCAATCCGCTCCTTAGAAGGCTCTAGTACTTGCCTTACCACTGCTTCACAGTAGTCCTTCTTTTGCTTTGTTAGCATGATAGCTACCATTTCCCCTGGCAAGCCACCCCATACAAATACAGCTCGCCCATCGGGCAAACGACTCAGCGCCTGGCCTCCATGGACGAGCTTATCTAGATGTACTGTCTCTTCTCGGTGTTGTTTCACTGTCTATCTTCTAGAGACTACCCTTACCCTCAAGGTGCTCTATGCAATAAAGGCAACTATCAAAGTGCTGGTAAACAATACTGCTGTAAGTGTCGTAATCAACACGTAGTTTCGTTCAGTCTCTTCTGGCTTAGCAAAGCCTTTGCGCTTCTTAAAACTAAATAGCTGATTAACCGCGTATGCCAGTAGGCCCAATGCCAGGAAATCAACTGCAAGATAGTGGCTAATTGGCAAGGTTACACCGTACAACATGCTTACTGCAATAAATACCGTAGCAGCCAATACGACCAACACGCCCGCTACTACTGCGCCCAGAAATAGGCTTCCTTTTCGTTTTTTGTCAGACTCAACATCTGCTTTAAATGCTAGGTAACTTGCGCCAACCAAAATTGCTGCCAGTAATTTGATAAGGGTGATATCAAATACTCCCACCAAAAGCAAAGCTGTCTCTAGGCCAATCACCCCTAGGATGGTCGCGACAATCCAGCGACTCTTTACGGCGCCTTTTTCTGCCTGTTTGAGGTAATTAGTCCAGCCCTTGGTTGCCACGTAGACACTATAGATAATGCCAACGCTCAGCCCAGCTGCCAACGCATGGCGTAAATCTAGCGTAAAGACATTCTGGATAGCTGGTGCCAGTACGCCATCACGTAGCGCATCAGTTGCTGCGTAGCTAATTACTGCAGTCCTTTCAATCGCCTCCATGATTGTGTAAATAAGTACAATCAAAGCTGCAAATATAGCTGCTGCTAAAAGGTATAATCCTCGTAAGCCGTGTAGTTTTTTGGTGAGTGACTTAATTCGACTAGCTGACTGATTGGTTGCCTTTTTGTTAGTAGTTGTTTTTTTCTTAGCAGTACTGCTCTTTTTAGCAGCTGCCGTTTTGGTGGTTCGTTTTTTAGCTGTAGAAGCCGCGCTTGTTTTCCGAGCACGAGCTTTCGAAGTCTGCTTGCCCACCGACTTCTTAGTGTTGTCTCTCTTTGCCATGGCAAAAGTGTAGCACAGTTGTCAGCCATCGTACATATCACGCTATCTTATGATAGCGGCTGGTAGTCAACGTGGCATTGGCTGCGACCAGTTTTTTGAGCAAACTTCTGATGATACTCCTCGGCTGGATAGAACGGCTTTTCTGCCATAAGTTCGGTGACAATTGGTGCGTCATGGGTTGCTGCTATCTGTTTAATTACAGCTAGCGCTTGCTGCTCTTGGTGGTCGTTATAATAAAAGATTGCCGAACGATACTGTGTACCAACATCTGGGCCTTGCTGGTTGAGTTGGGTTGGGTCGTGCAAGCGAAAAAAGTGCCTCAGTAATTCCTCATAGGTTACGTGCTGTGGGCTGTACTCAATCAATACTGCTTCGGCGTGACCAGTCTTGCCGGTGCCCTGCTCGTAATTTGGATTTTTAGTTTTGCCGCCAGTGTATCCAACGGTCGTTTGCGTAATGCCAGGCACTTGATCAAAGTAGTGTTGCACACCCCAAAAACAACCAGCAGCAAATAGTGCTTTACCCATAAAGACCCCCTTCTTGATTTATGGAGTTATCTATACCAATATCTCCTTAGCGCTCGGAAAACCGTTATATCCATGAGCTGCCATGCTGGCACAATACGCACCAACACCAGCAACAGCGACCACATCACCGATTTCAGCCGTCTTAAGAGTGCGGGTTTCAATAGTCTCCGCATCTTCTAATGAAGGTGATAGTAAATCTCCACTCTCGCAATTATGACCGACGACAACATAATCTGTGTTTTCAGTAGCATCATTAAGTACTTCTATGGGGTGCTGTGCAGCGTAAAGTGTTGGTCGCAATATGTCGTTCATCCCAGTATTTAGCTTTAGAAATATATAGCCGTCCTCGCCGGTCGATACAATGTCATCAACTTCTGCCAAAAGATAGCCTGCATTGGCCACCAAGAAGCCCCCTGGCTCAAGCTCAACACGTAATGATTTGCCGGTCTTTTGCGCAAAAGCTGTTATTTGTTGATTGATTATATCTCCTACCTTAGTAATTGAAGTTGACTGCTCACTTAACATGCGAGCCACCTTGAAGCCGCCCCCTAGGTTAATGGTTGTTATATCAGCAAATTGTTCAGCCGCTGCGAGACTTAACTCGATAGATTTTTCCCATTCTCGCAAATCGGTGCCCGAACCAATGTGTGTATGTACTCGATTGATTATCAGATTATATTTTACCGCGAGACCCTTCACTGCATCGATTTGCTCATGCCAAATACCGAAACTACTTGTAGGCCCGCCAACATTTGCTTTTCTTGAAAAGCCTGAGCCGATACCAGGATTAATCCGCACACCGACTGATGTACCTGAAAACTGTCTGCCATATTGCTCAAGCTGATGTTGGCTAGTGGCATTATATTGTATGCCGGCATCAATCAGCTTGGTTAAGTTATGCGCCGATTGCTGACTCGTTAGTGAAATCAATTCAGGCACCACGCCAAGCTTCATAGCTGCCTCAGCTTCATGACTACTACTAGCATCTATCCCAACACCCCTCGACGTGATGTGACGGACAACATCTGGATGATGATTAGCCTTCATCGCATACCGCGGCGTATACCCATATGGCATCTCCAGCGCGACCAGCTTATTAATCTGTCTATCAATTTCCTCACGAAAATACACAAACAATGGGGTGTCATACCTAACAGCCAAATCAAGTAGCCTATCCCTATTTAACAACGCCCCCATATCGACTAAAATTTTATTTCTGGATAAATCGCCTTGGTGGTTTCTGAGATTTCGTGACGCAACTGTGGGAACGGGACACCCTCTCGAGCACTGACACCTTCTAGAAGCCAAAACAACCGCTCACTATAACCAAAGCCACAGGCTGGCGGCATACCGTACTCCAGCATCTCGACAAAATCAATGTCAAGCATTTGCGCCTCATCATCACCCTGCTCGCGCATGACCTGCTGCTCTTTGAAGCGCTCTAACTGATCTAGTGGATCATTAAGCTCAGAATACGCTTTACATGCTTCAGTGCCACCTAATATGAGATTGAACTGTTCGCTCAGTCGTTCGTCTTCAGCCTGAGTTTTCGCAAGTGGCTGCATAAAAGTAGGTACATCTACCAAAAACACTGGACCAGCTAGCTCAACTCGTATTTTCTTCCATAACTTATCGATACCACGAGCACGGTTGTCTTGCTTTTCTACCTCAAGATTATGTGTTTTAAGTACCGTCTTTACTTCATCAAGGCTGGCAGTATGAACGTCAAGATCATACTTTTCTTTAATGATTTCAACAAAACTAATGCGCTTCCAGTCAGCGTCGTCATCTCCTAAATCAATTGCTTGACCGTTAGCTAGTGCAAATACTCGTTTACCCCAAGCAGCATCAGCAACGTATCGTACCAGCTTTTGTGTCAACTGCATGCCATTTTCCCAATTAGCGTAGGCCCAATACCACTCCATGGCATTATGTTCTGGCAAGTGCTCATCGCTATAGTTTTCATTACGAAAACGTGGGCCGATATCAAATACTTTTTCATACCCGCCACCAAGCAAACGCTTTAGTGGAAGTTCATGTGAAATTCGTAGATAGAAGTCGTGGTCGAGAGCGTCCATGTGCGTAGTAAACGGTTTCGCATCAGCACCACCAGGGATATTTTCTAATACTGGCGTTGCTATTTCGATAAAATCTTCCTGCTTCAAGAACTCCCGCGTCGCATCCCAAAAAGCACTCCGCCGTAAATAGCGCTGATAGACATCTTTGTTTACATTAATATCAACGTAGCGACGACGCATTCGCTCTTCTTTATTGGTGAAGCCATCATGATCAGTTGGTAGCGGACGAAGCGTTTTCGTCAACAGACGTAACTTTGTGACCTCTATTGATATTTCACCGGTTTGGGTTTTTATCACCGTGCCAGTTGCTTCGATAAAATCACCTGGGTCGAGTAAATTTAATTGCTCAAAGCTTATCTCAGCTTTGCTTGGATCTGAGCCCGTAAGCACATCATGTTTGATAAACAACTGTAGTTGATTGCTCGCATCACGCAGTACAAAGAACGCTATCTTGCCAAACTTCCTAGTACTCATCAGTCGACCAGTTACCGTTGCTTCGCTACCCTCTAGCGCATCAAATTGCTGCAAGACATCACCCGCAAGGTGTGAGCGCCGTGCCTTTGCTGGGTACAATGCCACTCCTTGCGATCGTAGTTCTTGCAGTTTTCTTAGTCGTTCTTCTCGTAATTCACGTAATGTCGCCACTGTTACCTGCCGTTTTAAGATTACTTGTTACGTATTGTAGCATTGATTTAACCATCGTATAGCTCGAGTCAACGTAGTTACATCTTGCGCCATAACGCTACCCCTCTGACAATCTGATTAGTAGTGTTAGTCTCATCGCCAAATATATAGGGAGCCAAAATTACCTCATCGTCCATTACTGTCTTCGCGCCGCTTGATGTCTGAAGCTCTTCGACAATCACTAAAGCGCTGACCGCACTACAACCGACAAAGGGTTCGTAACCAGCTAATTTTAGCGTGTCATTGATATATATTGCCATTTGTCTTGGTAGTTCTGTTATTTCTCTTACTTTCTCAAGTATCGATTCATCTTTAAGGTTCATCATCTATCTCCACACATAAAAACACCCTAGACTACTAAGGTAATTAACGTCGTAAGAGTCGAGGGTGTTTTTACTAAATTGGATTATTACTTATAAGAATACGTATAAATCCCGACTCTTACGACCATATCTTTAACTTGGTGTTGTGATGAGTTTTCACGTGTGTTACTTTACGTCAATTATTTTGTAGATTACGGTGTCGTTGTTTTGCTTTATTTCAACGTTCTCACCTGGACCTTTTCCAAGAAGCGCTTTACCAATTGGTGATTCGTCGCTAATTTTTCCTTCCAATGGATCGGCTTCAACTGTCCCGACGACCTGTAGTTCTTTTTCTTTCTTGCCGTTTTTGACGACAACTTTTGAGCCAAGATGCACTTTCTTGCTCGAGCTCTTTTTGATTATTTCAACGTTTTGTAAAATTTGTTCAATTTCACTAATACGACTTTCGTTTCTTTCTTGCTCTTGCTTGGCAGATTGATATTCGGCATTTTCGCGTAAATCACCGAATTCTCGAGCGGTTGCAATCCGCTCAGCAATCTCGGTTCGTGTTTCTTGTGCCTCTTGTAGCTCTTCTTTGAGTTCGGCAACACCTTCTTTGGTCAAGTAAAATTGTTTTTTCATGTATCTATTAACCCTTTTATTATTGTCACGTTATTCTAGGCTGATGTTTTTGCCCATGTTTTAGTTAACCTCGCTAGTGACTCGATAGTAACAAATCACTTATGCTTCGACTAGCTGTTTTATGATTTCCTCGACAGAGAGCTGGTTGGCAGCAGTCGCAGTACGATGCCTGTACTCATGCTTGCCGGCAGAAACTGTCTTGTTGCTTACAACGATTCTATGGGGCAATCCGATAAGGTCAGCATCAGCAAATTTCTTGCCCGCCCTCTCGTCGCGGTCATCATATAATACCGAAATATTTTCCTGAGTCAAACGTTCGTATAATTCATCGGCTGCACGTACTACCTTCTCTTCGTCTGATAGTCGTACTAAGTACACATCCATTGGCGCAACAGACTCTGGCCAGACGATACCTTTTTCGTCGCAAAATTGCTCAACAATCACACCCATAAGCCGCGTGATGCCAATACCGTATGAGCCGAGTATTACTGGTTTTTCTTGACCGTTTTCGTCTGTAAAGAATAACCCTAGCTCTTCGCTCTTGCTACCTCCAAAACTAAAAATATTACCCACTTCGGCCGCTTTATGCTTAGTGAGGTCAACTTTTTCTACACCGATGCGTTTTAGGTTTTCGTCGGTTAAATCTTCCTCGTTAATGGCAATCCCTTTATCTTTATGAAGATAAATAATATCTTCACCTGCCTCGGATAGCGTCTGAAACTCATGGCTAAACTTATCGGTAAACGGACCACCGGAAGCAACAGTCACATAGGTATCGTCACCGAGTCCAACTCGCTGGAATACTCGCATATACGCAGCAATGGTCGCATCGTAAAATACTTGGTGCTTTTCTTCGTCGGTCGTATAAGAATACATGTCCTTCATAACAAATTCACGTCCACGCATAATACCGCTTTTAGAGCGCAGTTCGTTACGTAATTTTGTCTGAAATTGATAGACATACACTGGTAAATCCCGATAACTGGCAATGTAGTTTTTCATCATGCTGGTTATCTGCTCTTCATGTGACCAGCCAAAGCCAACTTCGGCGCCGTTTTTCAGCTGTGACTTAAACCAAACGTCAACTTTTTCATCATCCCAACGATCGGTTGTTTGCCACAATTCTTTGCGCTGCAAGGCGGTCATAATTAGCTCTTGACCACCAATCGCATCCATTTCTTCCCGAACAATTGCCTTGATTCGCTCAATCACCCGCAAGCCAAGTGGCAAATAGGCGTACACTCCAGCCATTTCTTTATGTATAAACCCTGCCTGAATTAACAGCTGGGCATTCTTCGCCGTCTCATCTGCAGGTACTTGTTTCTGTGTTTTTGTAAAAAGATGTGAAGCTCTCATGTCTATCCTCTCTTTTATGCTGTTATTTTGTCGATGTTATGATGTGCCAATATGCACAAATAGCTAGTACCCCAGGCGGGGGATAAGACAGGCAGGAGCGAAGACTGTGTATTGTAGCTTCATGAATGATAGCATTGTACTATTTCCTAGCCTTCTCTGACAAACAGCAAATAAAAAGCTAGGCTGTTTTTTATAGCGTGAGCAAAGATAGCTGGCCAAATTGTCTTGTATTTCTCGGTAAGTCCACAGAGTACAATCGACAAAACAAACGTATCAACAAACGCCACCCATAGCAATGGCTCACCACTACCAAACTGGAGATGAGCGACTCCAAAAAGTACTGACACAATCAATGTGCTGGCAACAAAGTTTAATCGACGGCGTAAGTTCATAAACAGAAAACCCCGCATCAACACTTCCTCAATAAATGCGGGCGCCACTACAATCGACATAAATACTAATATCCGATTCAATGTATCGGCAGGTGGCTGAAAATCAAGTTGTTGCTCTTGTTGCAGATCAATCCCAACATCCAGCTCGCCGATAATAATAAGGGTGGTCAACATTGCAACCATATAAACTCCCCAGCCAACAACAGCTCGACTAAAGTCTATCCCTACTGGTTTAATCAAGCCGATTGACGACAGCGAACGGTTCATAAGTCGACGCACAACAAAGAAGATTCCCGCAAACTGAATAATCGTTATTGCTCCAACCAGAAAGAAGTTATTTATATTTGAATCAGTAACTCGATCAAAAAACTCTTCCCCTTGGCCAGTAACGAGCATGATAATTGCCAGAAGTATAGCTATGACAATTTGCGAAAAAAGAAATATTACTAGTGTTAGTAACACCAAGCTACTTGGTGGATCGTAAGCTGTATTTTCTTTGTGTTGGTCTAGTTCTTTTCGAGAAGCTTGTTCATTTTTTGGGTTACTGCTGTGGCTATTTTCGCTTGTGGATTTTGTATCAGTTTGCTGCTCTAGGTTATTTGACATAAGACCCTTATCTATAGCTCACAGTTAAAAGAACCGACGAACGTCGACTATTGTTATTAAAACAAACAATGCCATCAGTAGTAAAAAGCCGGTGCCGTGAATTTTTTCTTCGAGCGACTTATCGAGTGGCCGCTTCAATGCACGAAAAAACAGCGTCACAAATAACCGACCACCATCCAGTGCTGGAATCGGTAGAATATTCATAATAGCCAGTGCCAATGATATTAGCGCCACAATAAACAGCATTAATGAAACGCCCTCTTGGCTCACCGCAGCCAGTGTTGCAAATATCCCAACTGGTCCGGTTACTTGCTCAGTTGCCTGTGTCTGACCAGCTTCACGCGCATCCTGATCGCCAGTCACAAATGAAGTTAAGTATTGCCCAAAACCGCTTAGAGCGTTACCCAAGCCAACAAAAGTTAGTTGAGTAAATTGTCCAATTGAGCCAACCGCTACAATTGGCGCGGACCAAGTGTAGCGCACAACCTTGAAGCCCTCTTGGCCGGAGAATGGCACTACTCCTAAATAACCTTCCTCACCTGAATCATTAAGCTGAATAACTAGCTTCCTGGTTTCATCATTTTCCGCCTGACGGATGGTTACTAGCACTTCCTCGCCAGCATTAGCTTCGGTGACTTCAAGCACATCGGCTGAACTAGTAATTTCTGTTTCATTAATGGCAACCAACTCATCTTCTACCTCGATACCCGCCCCTTCAGCCGGAGAACCTTCGACAACTCTGGCTATCAAAACAATATCTTGGTTTCGTGGCTCACTTACTACTCGCTCATCTGACGCAACCGTAAACTGATTTGGTACAGCAAACTCTGGTAAGCGTGGCATTCCCGCCCAGGCGACCAGCGTAAACAACACAAACGCCGCAAGTAAATTCATCAGTACCCCGGCGACCATAATTTTCACTTTTGTACTCAAGGGCGCAGCGCCAAAACTACCGAGTTCGGTTGCTGAATCGCTTTCGCCCTTTAATCGAACAAAGCCGCCAAGCGGTAGCCAGTTAAGCGTAAAATCATAGTCACCCTTCTCGCTCTTAATTCGCTTCTTCCAAGCTCGAGGCGGAAAACCAATACCAAACTCCTCGACATCAACGCCGCCGCGCCGTGCTGCAATAAAGTGACCAAACTCATGAATTACCACCAAGC